>JBCDEF010000115.1:0-8722 GCA_039179915.1 Planctomycetota bacterium
CTTTCGCTCTCGGGCTTGCCTACGCGAGTGCCGCGCGAGAAGTCGAAGCGTATGACGACGTCGAACGCGCACTGAGTTACGTCCTCTCTGCCGGCGATGCCCCGGAGCTGGATAGCACTGTGCTGGCGAAGGCTCTTGTCGAGCTTGTCAGTCTCCAGGTCGCCAACGGCCGGACCGGGGACGCACGACGATCGTTCGAGACCTATAGCGCGATCCTCGCAACTCGCCAGTTTGATTCAGAGCAGGCAAGGGCGGTCGCCACGCTTCATCGTGCTCGTGCAGCGTTCGCCGCAGGACTCGCCGCCGCTGAGGTGGAGAGCCTGATCCACGAAGCGAGCGGTGTGCCTGTCCCGCTTGATGACCCGGACTGCCGAGTCTTGTTATCCACACTGCTCTCGCTCGCGCAGGAACTCAACGACGCCGGCCAGCATCCCCTCGCTATCTCTGCCTATCGGCCGATCGCTGAACAGGAGGCGCCGAAGGGCGAAGCGACCCTCGCGTTGTACCACCGGATCCGGCTCCGTGTCGCTCGCATGATGCGTACGGAACGCGCATATATACAATCCGCCGCGATGTCCGAGCCCACGAGGGCTTATTACGACGCTCAGAAACCACTGACGGACACGTTGCGACGCGCCGCCCGCCTCGAATGCGCGTTTGCCAGGTACAACATGGCTCTTGAGAGCAAGGCCCCCGATGATGCGATGGCCGGAATCGCGGCGCTCACGGGCTACGTCGAGGCGTGCAACGCCGCGCACGGCCGGGACGACCCGATCACCATTGAAGCCGAGATCCTGCGGCTCGTTCTGAGGAAATTCTTGATCGACAGCACAAAGAGCCGTGATGCTCTCGAACAAGAGTGGCAGTCGATGCACGACAGATCGGTCCGAGTCGCGGGGGCCGATGGCTCCTCGACCCTAACGGTACTAAATTCGATGGCCCTGTTTTATGCTCACGTTGGAGAACCCGATACGGCGATCGATTACATCGATCGTGCGATCGCGGCAAACGACCCGGTGCACGGCCCGAGCCCGATCTACCTCGATACAAAGGCAGAGATCCTCGCCGGCATCGGCGATTACAAGACCGCGGTCGCGCTCCAGCAGCGTGTCGTCGAGATCGCCCCCGAGGGTGTCTACCCGGGTATCTACAAACGGCTGGCCGACTATCAGGTTGCACTGGCCGGATCGCGCGAGACGGCCTCACCGTAAACTGGTTGTGCCGGTTGCCTTGTCAATCGGCGTTCCGTCGCGAGAAGGCGTGAGCAGGCTCGCACGGTTCGGTGGTCCGGAATCAGGATGGCCTCGGCGCGCGATCCAGCAGATCTTTGAAACCGGCTCGGGCCTCGCAACCGATCGAGCACGGAAAACACCATCCACAGCCTGCGGAGGGCGTCTCGTTCGTGCAAGCGGAGCCGGCGACATTCTCGTGAGCAGGGAAATCGAAGCTCCATCCCAGGCGTTCAATCACGGCATCTTGCGCCCAAGATCTGGGGCGTAATTCCGATTGCTTGCCGTTCTTTGCCGCGACTCCCCCCCCGTTGGGATCTCCCGCCGGGATCCATCTTGGACTCAACCTGGCCTGCTACGGAGACGATCGCGTTCTCTTTTAGCGAATGAACTGGCTTCTCAACGGTGGGTCAAGGGCAGCCACCCCCGTAGGCGGTGACCCATGCGAAGAAATCAGATCCGCTGCACTCGCCGTCATTGTTCACATCGCATTCGGGCGACTGTGTGCCAAAGGCGTTCACCCAGGCAAAGAAATCGGAACCGTCTGCGATGCCGTCGTTGTTGATGTCGGCCGAGTTGGCTGGGTTGGGCGTACCCGGGGACACCGCATCCAGAACGGCGATGCAGGCCGAGCCGTCTGGGCTTCGGCCCTCGCTGATGTCGTCGGTCTGCTGGCCGAATGTCACCGCGTCGATCTCTGCGAAGCCGTTGTCAGCCCGGTCGAAGAGCCCGATCGATTCGCCGCTCTTGCTGAGCCTGAAGTCGACGTGCAGCGGCCCCTGGGCGGGCTCGCCATCGGCCCAGAAGAGCAGGTGCCCGCGGGCAGGGATGATGACGCCCGCGGGGATCTGCCACTTGGTCGGATCGGCGAGGTCATCGGTGAGGAACCGCCCGCTCAGATCGACAGCGAACGGCTCGGCGTTGTAGAGCTCGAAGAAATCGTTGTCTTCGCCGAACTCATCCAGCACAACGCCGTCGTTGCCAGCGAGCCATTCGTTGACGAAGACCCTAGGCGTTTCACCGGGCTCAACGAAGCACGATGGATCGTTATCGTTCGGCCCGGCGGGGGTTACGGCGCAGAAGACCCGCCCCTGGCCCTCGCCGTCGGGGAAAGGTCCGAACGACTGGTCGGCCGGCAGCGCCGGGAAGGTCAGCGTCGAGATGAGCACCACGCCGTTCGCGTCGTTGTGAAAAAGCGCGACGGTCTCGCCGCCGCTCGAAAGCCCGAAGGTCGCGTGCAGCGGGCCGTCCAGCGGATCGTTGTCGGCCCACACAAGCAGGTACCCGCCCGCCGGCAACACGGTGCCCGACGGGAACTGCCATTGACGCGGCGTCCCGGGATCATCCGTGAGGTACATGCCTGACAGGTCCACAGCCTCGTCGCCCGTGTTGAGGATCTCGATGAAATCCTCGAACTGCCCGGCTTCGTCGGCGATGATCGTGTCGTTGTTCGCGATCACCTCGTTGATCACGAGCGCCGGCAGAGCTGCCGGCGCTGGCGTGTTTTCCCGGAGGTATTCCGTCCGCTCCTCGATGTAGGGCTTCACGCCCCATGCCCACGGGCCTCCGCCGGCGTAGGACGCGGGCAGGTCAAACGAATCGAGAAACTCCGCGTTCGTCCAGCCGTAATCCATGTTGCCGTTCGCGAACGAGCCCAGGTACGCACGCGTGGAAAGAAGATCACGGATCGAATCGATGTGCGCCTCCCGAGCAGGAAGCGTAAACGGGCCGTCAACGGTTTCGAGGATCTCTGGGGTAAAGGGTGTGAGCGTGTGCGTCGGGTAAGCTCCCGCGACCGACGCCTGGTCGTAGCCGGGCGTCGCCTCTGCCGGGTTCGACAGGTGGTCCACGCCGGGCTCGATCGGCGCGCCGCGGTCGTTGGTCGTCACGACATCGAACGCAAACGAGCTCGTGCCCAAGAGCCCGAGTTCGGCCATGGGAAGGCGGTACCGCGCGACCCCGTCGGTCTTGCCGCTCAGATCCTGCGAGAACCCGCCGGGATCACCGAATGAGGCGTGGAGGAGCGCCCATCCGTTGCCGTCCCATTCGTAGAAGATGAACCCGCCCCCGAAGTCGGTCCATGAACCCAGAAAGTAGTCTGCCTCCGTCTCCGTGACAATCGCACGCCCCCAGGGGTTCGATGTGCTCCCCCCCGGACGGGTGTCGAAGAAGAACACGATCCGGGCTTGGTCGGTGGAACCGCCGACATCGATCGGGCCCGCGACACGCACATCGATCAGCACGTCTTCTTCGTTGTTGGCGATGCCGACCTCAAGCACATCGAAGTGCGGGTCTGTGCCCGCGTTGAACGCGTCGCCCGCCGTGTCAGCAAACGCGATTCGGGCGGGCTGCGGCGCTTCGCCGACCGCGCCAACCAGTTCTCGCACGTACCGCAGGTACTGGTCGCAGTACGCGTCGATCGCGAGAATCCGCCGAACCAGCGGCGGCTCCGGCCCATCTCCGAAAGGCGAGCCGTTGTCCCACCCGAACCCGCCGTTGCCGAAGTCGAGCGGCGGACGGGTCGCCCAGTCGACCGAAAAGAAATCGACCCCGCCCGTGTTATCCAGGTCGTACGGGATGTACTCGAACCGTCCCGTGTCGGGGTTGGCATAAAGAAAGAAGTTGTTCGCACCGAACCAGAGATTGTCCCAGTGCCCGTTCACGCAATCGACCGCGAGCGAGCGCAGGAAGGTGTCCACGCTGAACCGGTCCACGATCTCAGCCGCGAACGTCGCGTCGTCCGCGTTCTCGAGAAACGCGATAAACTCGGCGAGGTCCGCGTGCTGGTTCGCGCCGCTGTCGTTCTCGAGTTCGTAGGTTGGCGTGCCGAGAGTCGCGTACGCCTGGGCATCGCCGGGCGGGACGAATCGCAGGTCGGCTCTCTCGCCTTTGAAGCTGCACTGATACAGATTGCCGTCGTCGTTTCCGAACCAGGCGTCGAGGAACTCATCGTCGATCTGCTCGACGTTGGTGTAGACCCCATCGACGAGCGACCCATCGTTGATCACCAGCCTGACCATCGACGCTCGCGATGACGGGACTCCGAAGCCGTTGTACAGATCCCATGAGAGCTTGCCGCGGACGATGCTGACATCGTTCTGATGGCCGTTGAGATTCAGCTTCTCCAGCCCGCGTACCTCGCGGCCCGGGACGAACTCGTTGAACTTCAGCTTCCACGATTTCTTCAAGGCGTTCCGGCTTGTGTTGCCGCGGGGGCGGATCGCGACCTGCGTGACCGTGTCATCGATCCGCGAGTTTACGATCCGGACGGTGCACTCGCGGAATGTGTTGTCGAACGGGTCGGCGAGCATCGCCGCGAGGTCGCCGGGAGACACCGTTACGAATATCTCGGTCACCTCGTCGTCGACGAAGAGCACCCGGCCGGCCTCCGCGTATCCCGCATCGCCCGACGGCGGCTGTGCCTCGACAAACGACCCCGTCGCGAACAGACAGACAACGGCCAAAAAGACACACTTCATCAGATCATTCCTGTGCATCAGCATGCCTTCTGCAAGCGGGCGGAGATCGGTGACATGTCGAACGACCCATCGAGCCTGCCGGGATGCGGTATTGCTGGAACATGATAGACGACTGTCGGCGATCCCAGAGAGGTCGAACAGCTTCTTCGTACGCGTTATCGGGTTCAGACATTGTTCGATGGCGGGTGTGTCCGATGGTCGAGCAAGAGGGGCCACCGAAGAACCCGGGCAACGCGACAAATCGCTCGCGTGTCACGGAGACGATAAAGCATGTTCAATACTCGACCGAGCCGATCCAAGTCTGACACCTCGATATGACTGATTTTTGAGTGCTCTGGAAGCGATTCAAGACCGCAGCGATTGTCGGCGGCTTCAGCCGCATGATCGTTGCCATGCGTGTTTTCGGGAAACGCCCGACCACGAGTGGTCTTGCAGAACTGGTCGAGCAGGCTTCTCAGAAGAGTGAAGGTGTGCCGCGGCTCTTGGTTTTGGATCACATCAGTCGGTTCCGAGCAAGTTTCCTGTTTCGAGCCCGAAGTCTCGGTCTGATGCATGTTCGCTGCATGCACCGAAGGCACGTTCGAGGCGATCGACGGCTGGCGTACCCAATCATTCGTGTCTCGGAATGCTGTCTCTGTACAGTGTGAGTGCAGCGCACAAATTTTGGGCTCACTTGGATGAGGGTTTTGGGAGTGAATCGAGCCGTGCTGGGCAGTGGCATCGGGTTTGATGCCACTGGCGATCACGGGGCGAGATGCTTCGGGGTTCTTCCCTGCTACCTATCTCGCTGGCCCGCTGCTGGGGCTCAATGAGAACTCACCCTTGTCTGGCTACAGAAAAACGCCCACCACGAATCGTGACGGGCGTTTCGTATCGTCAAGCGGAGCGGGCGGGATTCGAGATAGTTCAGGACCTCACACCCCGCTTATGTCCCGCAATCGCCTTTACCCGGTGTCGGAGCACGAGTTGCGATTCCGAGCGTTTGCCGTGCCCTGCCAGCGTTTGCCGGCGTTGGGGTCGCCCGCGGGGACTCATCTGGGACTCAGCCAGGCCCGAGGCGGAGAGGATCGCATTGTTCTAGCGATGTGGGTGACGGTCCATGATTGCTCTACTCGGTGATCACAGTCAAGCCGAAGCGATATTCAGCTTCGTAGCTAAGGCTGTCCGGCGTCACACAACACTCCGCTAGGTCGTGCCTGACGGCTCGAGCAATCGTAGGTATCTGCTGACGAAGGCGAGCTTGAGCATGGCGAGGTAGTGGACCGCGAGCTTCTCGTACCGCGTGCCGAGCCGGCGATTGTGCTTGAGCCAGCCGACGCACCGCTCGACGACGTTCCGCCCTCTGTCGATCGCACGACTGAAGACGCGACGACCCTCGCGCTCGATCTGATCGGACCGCTACGGGATCTCATCCCAGATACCGCGTCGATCGTACCACTGACGCACGCGCGGGTAGCTGTAGCCCTTGTCGCCGAGCACCCAGGTCGGACGGTGACGCTTCGGACGCACCGCGTCCATCACCGCCTCGAAGCTCTTGGACTCGTGGGCCTGCCCCGCGGTCACCGCCGCCGCCAGCGGCACACCGTTGCCACAGGTCACGAGGTGGATCTTGGATCCCCACCCGCCGCGTGAACAACCAAGGGCATGGTCTACAGGCTCGTTGGACCGGTTTTTTGAGGTTTCCGACGCCCCAGCCGCGGCGGGGTGGGCGCGGACGTTGCTGCCGTCGACGCACCTGATGTCCCAGTCGATGAAGCCGTCTTTGTCGAGCTTGTACCGCAGGCGATCGAGGATCTTCTCGATCGTGCCGTCGGCGGTCCACCGTCAGAAGCGGTCGTAGACGGATTTCCAAGAGTCGTAGCGCTCGGGCATGTCGCGCCAGGGCGAGCCGCTCTTGAGCACCCACATTATGCCGTCGAGCGTGGTGCGGTGGTCGTTCCAGAGGTCGCCGGGTTTGGCCTTGGGCATCAGCGACTTGATCAGATCCCACTGCTCGTCTGTGAGCTCGAATCGTCGCATCCGCGGCCTCCTTGCCGCGGAAAGCCTGACACCTCAAACCCGATCGCGCAACCGGCCGTGCGCCGAACAAAGGATCCGTCAGACACGGCCTAACTGAGACCCCTTCATCCGCCCGATGCCACAATTATGCACCCAGACCTTGTCGTCGCCGACGAGGTAGGTGTAGGCATCGCGGACTGTGATGTTGTACACGGTCTGCCGCTGCGAGCCGTAGGCCAGCGCGGTCACGCGGGCCGTGCCGTGCATCGTCTCGATGGTCGTGCCCGGCACCAGCGTGTCGGCACGGGCCCAGACGCCGGCGACGCGGAACGGGTGCTCGTCGGTCGTCTCGACCGTCTCGATCTCGCCCGACTCGTGCTCGAGCGTGAGGACCAGTAACGCCGACGCCGGGATCTCGATCGTGTCGATCACCGGGTACCAGCCGACCTCGCCCGTCTCGTGGTGCTTCGAGAGCACCAGGTGCCCGACCTGCACGTGCTCGATCGGCAGCTGGCCCGAGGCCGTCCAGACCACCGTGCCCGCGACGAAGCAGCAGCTGCCTTTGAGCGCCGTCGACGCCTTCCGGTTGAGGAAGCTGCCCGCACGGTCGACCAGGTTGTTGCTGCCCTTGCCCCGAAGAAACTTGCCCTTGCCGGCGTAGTGCTTCGCCGCGCTCCACGCGGAGGTCCCGACACCGCCGAGCCACGAGCCGAGCCTACGCGTCAGTGATCCTGAACGAGACACAGCCCGCCGGAGTCTCGAAGTCATGCAGGCTCTGAGCTGCGCAAGGCAGGTGACAATATTTACCATCCCCGAAAACATCGCGACTCGTTGATTTCCCAAAAAGCCACGGGCGGGCAATCGTCCGTCTCAATTTCGGATCAACATGCCGATGTGCTAAACTATTTTTAATATGTCGGCATCGTCATCAAGCGGCCTAGACACGTCTTCACTCATACTATTATCTGTCGATAAATACACCGACGAGCCTTCCAATAAACCGCAAATTGATACAACAAACTTTAACACATTATCCGTATCGGAAATTATTGTAATAGGAACAGCAAGTTCGCCATGCCATCTATCGCCCAGTGGCCGCCATACTATATTTATTTTATCGCCACATACTACTAAGGAGTGCTCAAATACCAGCCTAAGTCGCTCGATTCGATCAATGACGCTTGCCCCCATTGCCGCCTGCTCGACTTTGTGATCATGCAGTATAGAAATGCTGTGCGAACGACTATTCATTTTAGACATTAATACAGATATGCTGCCAATTCTTTCTATCACGATAGTCGCAATCACATCCTGATTTCGGTGCTTGCGAAACCATGATTTTATGTGCTCATGTTCCATTCATCGAACTCTCGTCGGATCGATCCACCCCACAAACTGTCCATCAGAAGCACGGACAGACATGCCCCAAGTGCCGACAATGTATTCAACATGTTTTCCATCGGAAGTAATTCGAGGAATTCCACCATCGATCGCTTCCTGAACCATGTGCTCTGCTCTTTGATTAACTCCTTGCAAGTTACCCCACGCCCTACGCATGTCAGCAGTACTTCCAAAACCGAACAGGTGGTATTTTCCTTCAAGCTTCTTTCCAGCCCGAGTGAGGCCGCCTGATAGTTTCTGCGAAGCTGTTGCAATGACATCGTTTCGCGACCAAATGCAGTTGATATTATGCACCCACACCCGATCGTCACCGATCAGATAGGTGTGCGTGCCCTCGACCGTCAGATTGTACACGACCTCCCGCTCGCTGCTGTAGCGGATCGCCGAAACGGTCGCGGTGCCCCCGATCGTCTCGACAACCGACCCCGGCGTGAGCCCATCGGCACGCAGCCACTGGTTCCCCACCCGGAACGGGTGCTCGTCGGTGGTCTCGATGGTCTCGATGCGGCCGTCGCCGTGTTCCAGCGTCAGGATCAGCGGGGCGGCCCCCGGCGTGACGAGGATGTCGGTCACCACGCGCAGGACGAAGACGGCTCGGGCGGCTACGGCCTGAGC
>JBCDEF010000116.1:0-8632 GCA_039179915.1 Planctomycetota bacterium
GCGCGGCCCCGGCCCGCCGTCGCCCGTGGGCGACGGCTCCCGATCGGCCTCGACGAGGTCGAAGCGCACCGGCCCGCCGGTCAGCGAGCCCGCGAGCTTGGCCAGGTCGTCGGCCTTCTTCTGCGCGACGGCCCGGACCCTCGGCGGGCAGGCGACCCGCGCGACCGTGCCATCGAACGACAGCAGCCGAAGATCGGCCAGCAGCGCCCGCAGCATCATCGGCGCCACGCCCGCGAGCCGCTCCCACAGCTCGGCTCCGGACATCGACGCAGATAGTGCGTGTGTCGGTTCGTGCGTTGGTTCCGCGGGCGGGTTGTCGGGCGGAGCAACCGGCTGCGGCGTCTGGTGGACCGCGGCCGGCGGAGCCGCCCTTACGCTTTTCCCGCCGGCAGCGCTCCCGATCCTGCTCCGGCCAGCTGCCGGGCGATCGTCGTCACATCCGCCAGCTGATCCGCGACCGCCATCCGCACCATCAGCGCATCGACCAGCGCCCGCGGGTTCGGGCTCGACTTGCTCGACCGCTGCACCGCCTCGCACAGCGCGATCAGGTGCACCAGCCCCGCCGGCCCAAAGTTCTGCGCCCGCGCGGCTTCTTCTTGGCGCGCCTCGGCCGAGAGATCGACCAGATTGGTCTCGGCTCCGCACACCGCCAGGACCATCAGATCGCGAAGCCGCTCGATCAGCGCCTCGAGCATCTGGTCCGGGCTGGCCGCGGTCTTGAGCAGCTCGTCGCTCGCCTCGAGCGCCGCACGCGGGTCGCCCGTCGAGCACGCGTCGATCACCCGCCCGATCAGCTCCCGCGGCGGCAGGCCCAGCAGCTCCTCGAGCAGCTTGACCGTCAGCGTCTTCTCCCCCGAAGCCATCACCCGATCGAGCAGGCTGAGCGCATCGCGCATCGAGCCGTTGCCCAGCCTAGCGACCATCGCCAAGAGCTCCGGCTCGGCTTTGAGCTTCTCCTGCTTGACGACGTCCGCCAGCCGGTCGGCGATCACGTGCGACGCGATCGCTCGGAAATCGAAACGCTGGCACCGGCTCTGGATGGTGGGGGGGACCTTGTGCGCCTCGGTCGTGCAGAGGATGAACTTGACGTGCTCGGGCGGCTCTTCCATCGTCTTGAGCAGCGCGTTGAACGCCGCTGTCGACAGCATGTGCACCTCGTCGATGATGTAGATCTTGAATTGGCCGCGCATCGGCCGGTAGCCGCTGTTGGCGATCAGTTCGCGCGCATCGTCGACGCTGTTGTTGCTCGCGCCGTCGATCTCGATGACATCCGTGTCCTGCCCGGTCATGACGGCCTGCGCGACCCCGGCGTCCTTCTTCGGGTCCACGCCGTTGAGCGCCTTGGCAAAGATCCGGGCCATCGTGGTCTTGCCGACGCCCCGCGTCCCGGTAAAGAGGTACGCGTGCGCGACCCGGTCGGCCGCGATCGCCCCCTGCAGTGTCCGGGCGATGGGCTCCTGGCCTACGACCTCGTCGAAATCCTGCGAGCGGTACCGGCGAGCGAGGGCGGTGTATGACATGCCCGGAGTGTAGAGCGGGGCCGATCCGCCCGGTCCCGGCGTACGCTGCCCTGCCGCGGCGCCGGCCCGGCCCGCTCTGGGACCGCACGACGGACCAGTCGAAGGACCAGTCGAGGGCTAGTCAAAGGATCAGACGGATGAACAAGTTTGTTCCGTTGCTCGCCGCCCTGATGACCGCCGCCCTGCTGACCGCCTGCGGCGACGGCGGGCCGGATGCCTACCTGGGCACCTGGCAGGTCGATGCCGAATCCATGCGCTCCGCGATGGAGCAGGCCATCGCCGACGAGGCGCCGGCCGAGGGCCTCTCGCACGAGCAGGCCGAGCAGCAGCAGGCCATGCTCGACTCGGTGCTCGCCGAGATCGAGATGACCCTGACCGTCGCCGACGACAACAGCTTCACAATGACAACTGTGAACATGGGCATGTCGGATACCGTCCGCGGCGAGTGGACTTCCGAGGGCAATGGGATCTTGATGAGCGACGGCAGCCAGATGAATGTCACCGCCCGGATCCGGGACGGCTCGCTCCTGCTTGAGGGCGAGACCGTACCGGGCCAGACCGCGACGATCCGCTTCGTCCGCGGGACCGAATAACCGCGCCCGCGGATCGCGGTGCTTTGTCGGCGCTAGCCGGCGCGGTACGCTCGGCCGATGCTCCGGTACGCCGTGCACATGCCGATTGTCTTTTTGTCGTTCGTTCCACTGTTCGTGTTGCTGTTCGCCGGCTGCGCGTCCGTCCCGGTGAGTGGCCCGGCACGCAACCCGGCCGACGCGGTTGGGTCCTGGACGCTCGATGACCCCCGTGACACCCATGCAAACTGGGCCCCGATCGAGTCCAGCCTGATCGTCTCCGACGGCGGGTTCGATCGCGTGACCCTGATCGACTCGGGCGATCGGCGGATCGAGGTCAGCGAATCCGGCCGGTGGACGCCGGCGCCCGGCGGCATGCTCAGCCTCTCGCTCGACAACGTGCTGCTGGTGATCACTGAACGCGGCGATGTCAGCGTGGAGTCGTACCGGCCCGGCGAGCGCGGCCCGGGTGAAGAAGGCGATCCTGGTTCTGCCTCGGCCCGGCTCCGGCTGGTCGGCGATCGGCTGATCTTGGAGATGCTCAACGCGGGCAAACCCGAGACGAGGTTCGCCTACCGCCGAGACTGATCGCGTTTCCGCTGGTCTGCATCCAGCCGGGCGTCGACCGATCGCAGAAGCCGCGGCACAAGCGCGCCTGCAACGGCGCAGACGACCAGCAGCGCGATCCAGAAGCCAAACACCCCCGCCGCGGCCGGCTTGAGCGAGCCATCTGTGCCGATCGCCATGTACAGCGTGATCGGGGCGCTCAGCAAGACCATCACCAGTGCTGCGCCGACGCCGATCAGTGCCGTCTGCCAGGCCTTCATCCGCGGCCCCCGGTGTGGTTCGGTGCTCGCCGGTCCGTCCGTGCTGTTGGCGGCCAGGACACCGATGCCCCGGACGACGCCGCTTATGGCTGCTGCGGTCAAGCCCTGACCAGGTTCACGGTCCGCCCGTGCGCCGGGCCCGGCCGCCAACATCGCGGACGAGTCGCGATCCTAGGCCCCGCGCCGGCCCGCCCCTCGCCGCAGTGCGCCCGTCGGCGAACCGCCCCCGGGGCCTGCTCGTACACTGTCGGTTATGCCCGCGACCCACACCGCCGCCGATCTGCTGCCCTACGAGCAGGCCCAGCGCCAGCGGGCGATGCTACTCAAGCTCGTCCGGGCGGCGTTCGCGATCGTTTTCTGCACCGTTGCGCTGCTCGCCCTGCTCGCAACCGACCTCGAGGGCGACCGCGTCAAGGTCGGGCCCGTCGCGCTCCGCTCGACCTGGCAGATCACGCTCGTGCTCGGGCTGATCTTCGGCGGATTGGCCGTGCTGGTCGATGTGCTCACACCTCAAAAGAAGATATCGACCCTCGCCGGCATCTTCGTCGGGCTGCTGACCGCCATGCTGCTCGCGGTTGCTACGGGGATTGTGATCGACCTGCTCGTCGCGCTCTACGACATCCGCGACGCCGACGGCGGCTCCCCCGACTTCGTGCTCACCGGCAAGCTGCTGATCGGCATCGGCCTGGGCTACGTCTGCATCTCGACCGTCCTGCAGACTCAGGACGACTTCCGCCTGGTGATCCCCTATGTCGAGTTCGCTAAGCAGCTCCGCGGCCCGCGGCCGCTGCTGCTGGATTCCTCGACGCTGATCGATGCAAGGCTGATCGAGGTCGCCCGCACGGGCGTGCTCCAGGCGCCGCTGATCGTGCCGCGGTTCGTCCTTGAGGAGCTCCAAACACTCGCCGACTCGTCCGACGCGACCAAACGCACCCGCGGCCGGCGGGGGCTCGAGAGCGTCGCTTCGCTCCAGCGCGCGCCGCAGGCCGACCTGACGATCGACGAGACGCAGCTGCCCTCGCTCGCGGTGGACCAGGCGCTGGTCGAGCTGGCCTCGCGGATCGGCGGATTCGTGGCGACCACCGACGCCGCGCTGCGATCGGTCGCCGAGATCCAGAGCATTCCGGTCTTCAGCGTGCACGACCTCGCCGCGGCGATGAAGCCCGTCGCGCTGCCCGGCGAGCGGTTCGTCGTCACGCTGGTCCGTCCCGGCGAACAGCCAGGGCAGGCCGTTGGCTATCTTGACGACGGCACCATGGTTGTGGTCAATGACGCCGCCCCGGCGATCGGCTCGGCCTTGCAGGTCGACGCCGAGTCCACGATCCCCACCGCCGCGGGACGGATCCTCTTCGCACGGCCGACGGACCCGGGGCAGGTCCCTGCCGAGCGAGGCCCACAGAACATGCATGAACCCGAGCCGGTCGCGCCTGAACCGGTCGTTCCCGAGCCGGCCGCGCCCGAGCCGGCCGAGGCTGAACCCGCTGAGCCCGAGCCGAGCGGACAGTCCGGCGTGGCCTCGTCATCCAGGCCTCCGCACGGGCCGAGAACCTCGTCGCGGGCCGCGGCACGCCGCAACCCGCGACGCTAGCCGCTTCCGAGGCCGATCGGCACCAGGCTGCAGCGGCTCTGCCGGTCGTCCGGACGCTGCCGCGCAAGCCGCAGGGTTGCCACAACCGGTCCCCCGCACAAGCCCGCGTCGCCCGAGGGCTCGCATCCGGCTCGGGCGGATCCGATGCTCTCTCCTGGACCGGGCTGACCCCCGGCAAAGGAGCACGGCATGGACCGCCACGCGACACACACCGACTCATCACGCCAGCCCGCCGCCCGCGGCCAACGCGCCTTCACCCTGGTCGAGATCCTGATTGTCGTGGTCATCCTCGGCATCCTCGCCGCCACGGTGGTGCCCAGCTTCGCCAACGCGATCGAGCCGAGCGAGCGGTCCGCGTTCGCCACCAGCCTGCGATCCTTCGCGCAGAGCACCGAGCTCTACCGGGTCCAGGAAGGCGGGTACCCGCAGGACAGCACCTCCGGCGAGATCCCCGACGGCCTCGAGGACTACATCGATGTCTCGACATGGCGTTCCGAAACGCCCATCGGCGGGCTGTGGGATTCCGAGAGCGAGCTGGACGGCGCCGTCTTCGGCATCGGCGTCCACTTCATGACCGACGAGCCACGCGATTCGGTCTACATGACCGAGCTGGATGCCCTGATCGACAACGGCGATCTGACCACCGGCGGTTTCCAACAGTTCGAGGACGACCGCTTCTACCTGGTCCTGCAGTTCGAGGACTAGCCGGCCGGGCACTCTGGATACAAACCGCGACGGGCCGCTGTCATCGGCGGCCCGTCGCCGTGCGCGCGGTACCATCGAGCATGCTCGATGACCAGACGCTCGCCGCCCGCCGCGCCCGCGCCGCCGAGGCTCTTCGTGTCCGTGAAGACCTCGTGCTGATCGGCGCCGGGATACCCATCCCCGTGCCCGGCGGCATGGACCGGCTCCACCCGTTCCGCCCGCACCCGCACTACATCTGGCTCGCGGGCCACGGCCACGCCGGCGGCGCGATCGCCTACGACCCCGCAGACAACACCTGGACCGACTTCGTCCCCCCGACCACCAGCGCCGGCCGCATCTGGGAGGGCGCAGCCGACGCCCCCGGCGAGCCGCTCGAGGGCCTGAGACCGTGGCTCGCCGAGCGGGCCGGACGGGACGCCCAAACCGTCGCCGTGCTCGGCTGCCCGATCGAGGGCATCGACGGCGATCCCGACCGCGCCGCCGAGCTCGAGCAGCGGCTGCTCGACGCACGCCGCGCCAAGGACGAGCCGGAGCTCGATGCCATCCGCCGAGCCTGCGCCGCGACCGCCCTCGGCTTCGAGGCCGCCCGCGACGCCATCGCCCTGCCCCACGCGACCGAGCGGTTGATCGAGATCGAGCTCGCCGCGGCGTGCTTCCGTGCCGGCGGCACCGCGATGGGCTACGACACCATCGTCGGTGTCGGCGGCAACGCGGCCGTGCTGCACTTCTCGCCGGGCGACCGCCCCGTCGCGCCCGGCGACTTCGTGCTCATCGACGCCGGCTGCGAGGTGCCGATCGACCCGCACGATCCCACTGGGGCCGCCTACACGGCCGATGTCTCCCGCACCTTTGTCAAGGGCGAGCCGACCACCCGCCACCGCGAGCTGCACTCGATCGTGCTCGAAGCCGAACGCTTCGGCGTCTCCAGATGTGTGCCGGGCCAGGAGTGGCGTGAGCTGCATCTCCAGGTTGCGGTCAAGCTCGCCGAGGGCCTGGTCGAGCTGGGCATCCTGACCGGCCGGCCCGCGGGGCTGGTCGAGCGCGATGCGCACGCCCTCTTCTTCCCGCACGGGCTGGGCCACCTCGTGGGGCTCGGTGTCCGCGATGCCAGCGGCTACCTGCCCGGCAGAGAGCGATCCGAACGCTTCGGCCTCGCCGCCCTCCGCATGGACCTGCCGCTCGAGGCCGGCTTCGTCACCACCGTCGAGCCGGGGCTCTACTTCATCCCGCCGCTGCTCCGCGACCCCGAGATCCGCGGGCGCTACGCCGACGCCGTCAACTGGGATGTCGTTGAGCCCTGGATCGGCATCGGCGGCGTGCGGCTCGAAGACGATGTCCTCGTGACCGACGACGGCCCGGTCAACCTGACCGAGTCGATCCCGATCGCGCTCGAGGGCTGCACGGTTCCGGCTTGACGTTCAGCGTGAAGCTGCCTTCAAGCCCGCCTTTAAGCCTGCCTTCAAGCCTGGCATGAAGAGCGTGCAAAGGCCGGGCCGCGTGCGCCCGTGAGAAGTACCATCGCGCATGAAGCACACCCTGCTGGTCACAATTATCGCTCTCGCCTCTTCTGCGTCTGGACAGGTCCACCTGCTCCACCCGGACGACCGCATCGACCGGATCACCTTCGGCTCCTGCGCCCGGCAGGACACCGAGCAGCCGATCCTCGACCAGATCGCCGACGAAAACAGCGATGTGTTCCTGTTCATCGGCGATAACGTCTACTGCGACCTCAACCGCGTGATCCCGACGAACCGTCAGGAGATGAAGCGCGCCTGGGACGCGCTGGCCGTCAAGCCGATCTGGCAGCGGTTCAGCCGATCGCAGCCGGTGCTGGCCACCTGGGACGACCACGACTTCGGACTCAACGACGCCGGCAAAGAATGGCTCGAAACCGAGCCGGGCAGCCACGCCCAGCAGCTGTTCCTCGACTTCTTCGGCGACCGCGCCGACTCCGAACGCCGCACCCGCGTCGGCATTTACGATGCCGCCATCGTCGGCCCGCCCGGCCAGCGGGTGCAGATCATCCTGCTCGACACCCGCAGCTTCCGCACCGAGCTCAGCCGCAGCAACCCGCGGCCCAAGGGCCTCGGGCCCTACACCGCGATCACCGACGGCTCGGGAACTCTCCTCGGCGAGGCCCAGTGGCAATGGCTTGAAGCCGAGCTGGCCAAGCCCGCCGAGGTCCGCGTGATCGCCAGCAGCATCCAGCTCATCGCCGACGAGCACGGCTGGGAGACCTGGGGCAACATGCCCCACGAGCGCGACCGCCTCTACCAGATCATCGACGAAGCCGACGCCTCGGGCGTCATCGTCGTCTCGGGAGACCGCCACCTCATGGAGCTCTCCGTCGATCGGACGCCCGCAGCCCCGTACCCCATCTACGACTTCACCAGCTCGGGCCTGAACTGGGACGACAAACCCCGGCCCGTCAACGAGCCGAATAGCCACCAGATCGCCGGCCCCGTCCGCCAGGTCAACTACGGCCTCATCACCATCGACTGGAACGAAGCCAGCCCGGCCGACACCCTGATCGAATTCGTGGGCAGAGGGGCCGATGACACCGTGTTCTTCCGTGAAAATGTCAAACTGGGCAATTTGAACGAGGCCATGGCTCACACGCGGTCAAAGTGAGAAATCTATGTCATTCGCCCTCTGAATCGTCTTGACTCAGCCCACCGGATCCGGTGTACTCGGACGTGGGAAGTGAAGGTTACCGGCGTAAAGCCGGTGCAAGAGGGGAGAAAAGATCATCATGGCACTCATTCGGGGGGGCATTGCCCTCGCTGCCGCAGCATGCTCCATGCCGGCACACGCTCAGGTTTTTTCGTTTGACAGCCTTGTGCACGGCGAGATCGTGACGAACCAGTTCGAGCCGGCGCTGACCATCACCGCAAGCAACCCGAACCGGCCGTTCGACATCGTGGCCGGTTTTGACACCGGTTTCATGGGGTCAACGACCGATCCGGACCTGCTCGGTCCGCCGTGGTCAGGCGGCACTCTGGCGGTTTCGGATACGGCTGTGGACATCGGCACGGTGCTCATTCTCGCCGAGAACGACGATGACGCCGACAACGACGGCATCCTCGATGATCCCGACGATGAGGCCCGCCGCCCCTCTGGCACGATGGATCTCGTCTTCGCCGAGCCGATTTCGGTCTTCGGCATGGACATCATCGATATCCAAGGCGACATCGAAGAGACCACGACCGTCGACTTTTTTGCCGGCGGCAGCCTGCTGGGCACCCTCCGCATGAGCGACCTGACCGACCCGGGTTCGCCCTACTTCGACCCGACGATCAGCTTCGGCAACAACACCGCCAACCGGCTCAGCCCGATCAGCGCAACCGACTTCGGCGTCGCCGCCTTTGACCGCGTCGTGCTCAACATCGGCGGGTCGTCCGCGTACGACACATTTGTCGTGCC
>JBCDEF010000117.1:0-8400 GCA_039179915.1 Planctomycetota bacterium
CGCATGCGGGTCCAGCACGTGCTCGATCCCCTCAAGGCAGACCACGGCGTCGAACGACTCGTCCTCGAACGGCAGCGGTTTGGTCATGTCCGCGTGTACGAAGCCATCCTCGTGATCGTTGATGTCCGCTGCAACGACCTCGTGGCCGATCTCCCGAAGCGCTGCCGCCATCTGCCCCCCCCCGGCCGGGATGTCCAACACCCGCCCGGCTGGCTGTTCGGACAGCATCTCGAGCACGATGCGTTGGTACCCGGTGAAGTTCAGCCGGTGCGTGAACTCGCGCCCGCTGTCGTCCTCCGGTCCGCCCCGGCGGTCTCGGGATATCGCCGACGGTTCAGCCGGCACCGGCGGTCATCCTCGCGAGGGTCATGTCGTGCGCCTCGACGTACGAGCCGACCAACTCGGACCAGTCAAACGCCTCGCTATGCTGCTCGACAGCGTTGCGGACCTTGATCCGGCCGCGCTGGTCCAGCCGGCAGAACTCGAGCAGCCTGGAGGCCAGCTCTGCAGCCGCATCGTGATAGCTCCGGCCCCGGCGTGTGATCACGTGCATCCCCCAGGCGTCGTGGTCCGCCATGTTTGTCTGAACATACTTGCCGAACCCCGCCAGATCGCTGGTCAGCGCCGGCACACCCATCGCGATCGATTCCAGCGGCGTGTACCCCCACGGCTCGTACGCGCTCGGGAACACACCCACGTGGCAGCCGCGGACGAACTGCTCGTAGTCGATCCCCCACAGCGGGCTCGCCGGGCTGATGAAGTCCGGGTGGTACACGACTTTGACCCGGTCCTCCGGTCCGTTGACCAGCCCGAGCGAGCGGATCTGGTTCAGCACCGGGTCGGTCGCGTCGTCGTCGAACACGTGCGTGGTGATGTAGGGCAGCTCGCCGCTGCCGAACGCCTGCTGCGTGCGTCGGTACCGCATCGCCCAGTACTCGTCGACCATGCCCTCGAAGCCGAGCGTCTGGCCCGCAGCAGCAGCCGGAAAAAGCCGCTCGGCGATCTGCTCGCTGATCGCGTCGCAGACGCCCCGCAGCTCGAACAGCACACCACGCCGCTCGAGCACCAGCGGGTTGAGCGACCGCGTCGGCCGCTTGCTGATGATGAAAAAGACCACGGTCGTCTCGCTTTTCGCGGCTTTGAGATCCGCGTTGAGCCGGGCCATCGACTCCAGGCACAGATCGAAGCCCTTGTTATTGGGCTCGTACCGGCCGCTGGTGAACATGTAGATCGTCTGCTCGAGGTCGAACGAGTAGCTCGGGAAGAAGTGGCCCATCGTAAAGCGATGGATCTTCGCCTTGTACTTTGCGTGCAGCGTCTGGAAATCGTGGCCGACATCAAAACGAGCCATGTTCAGCCCGTTGGGCGTGATCACCTCCGGCGTGCGCCCGAGCAGGTGCGTGCACTCCTCGGCTGTGATCGGTGAGACAGTGGTGAACACCTGCGCGGCGTGGGCACACGACCGCTCCATCCGATGCTGCCAGACGACGTTGTACCGCTCGGCCTCGGCCGCCTCATCGAGAAACGGCAGGTGGTCGTAGAACCGGTCGTCACCGGAAGCCAAGTACCGGCCCAGGAGTGTCGCGTGCGTGGTAAACGTCAGGCCGACGCGGCTGTTGTCGTGCCGGAGCATGGGGATCGCCAGCCCGCCCATCCATTCGTGGCCGTGGAACAGCACCGAGCGATCGGGGACCGCTTCCGAAACGAGCTGCATCAGCCGGCGGACCGCCTCGGCGAACGAGATCACGCCGTCGGCCATCGGGTTGCCGTTGGGAGACGGGATCCGGTGGTGCTCCCAAAGGCGATACTTGACCGCGTCCAGATGATCGGTGCCGCGCCAGTGCTCGAGCAGGATCACCCGGGGGCTACCTTCGACCAACCACCGCCCGGCGTGCACGCGCACGCCCTCGTTCCGGAGCGTCTCGATCGCACCGGCGATCGCAGGATCAGGCTCGCCGGCGCTGAACTCGAGCGCAGCCTTTTCCGGTTCGTACGGCCCGATCAGCGTGTACCGATCGCCCCAGCGACGGGTCATCTCCGCGGCCTTTGACCGCAGCACCTGGTAGATCCCGCCGATCTGATTGCAGACCTCCCAGGCGCTCTCGAACAGCAGCGGCTCGGGGAGATCCGGCTCGCGCACTTCCGCCGCCTCGCTCATCGGCACCAGCGGCTTGGGCTCGACGCTGCGCTCGGACGCGGCGCGGGCATCGTCGCCGGGACGAGCCGACGAAGCCGGTTCAGCGGTGTTGCCGTTGGTGCCCACGGGGTTGCCGGGCGAACTCCCCGGCGTGCGAGCCGGGGGCTTGCCCCGGCTCGGGCGGCGGTGCGACATCTGCGAATGCTCAGCCATGCGTACACACTGTACCGCGCAACCGACAGCCCGTCGCGCTCGGGCCCTGCCGCTACAGTCCACCATGACCACGACCTCGGCCGACGATTGGACCGCCCGCTCCGCCGTATCCCGTTTGGCCGTCGCCGTTCGGCAAGATCTGCGCGATCCCGAAGCCGAGCGGGTGCTCCGAATCGCCCGTGATCACGGGCTTTCTCCCTCGGCCGTCCGCACCGCCAAGGTTTATCTCTTCGAGGGGAGGCTCTCCGCCAGCGACATCGAGCGGATCACGGCCGAGGTTCTGGTCGACCCCGTCGCCGAGACGCCCGCCGAGGACGACACGGCCGCCACCTCCATCGAGGTCCACCCGCTGCCGGGCGTCATGGACCCCGCGGCCCGATCCGTGGCCGACGCGGTCGAAGCGCTCGTCGGCGTGCGGTGCCAGGTGCAGACGGGCCGGCGGTACGAGTTCGGCGGGCTCGGGCCCGAGGCCGCCGCGCAGTTCGCTGCGCAGCATCTCGCGAACACGGTCATCCACGGCATCCACGCCGGCGTTTTCCTCCCCGAGCATCTGCCGGCCGGGGAGCCGAGTCGCTTCGAGCTCACGCATGTGCCGATCCGTGGTCTCAACAAAGACGGCCTGCTCGAACTCAGTGCCCGCGGCCACCTCTTCCTCGACCTCACCGAAATGCAGGCGATCCAGAACGAGTACCAGCAACTCGGCCGCGAGCCCACCGACATCGAGCTCGAGACGCTCGCGCAGACCTGGTCCGAGCACTGCGTGCACAAAACCCTCAAGAGCACGGTCCGCTACACGGCCGAGGGCGAGGACAGCATCGACTGGTCGGGCCGACCCGGCGTGACCGACAACCCGGACGGCTCGGTCACCATCGACAACCTCCTCAAGTCGACCGTCGCCGCGGCGACCTTCGAGCTTATCGACGAGGGGCTCGACTGGACGCTCTCGGTCTTTGTCGACAACGCGGGGATCATCCGGTTCGACGACGAGACCGCCGTCTGCGTCAAGGCCGAGACGCACAACCGCCCGAGCGCGATCGAGCCCTACGGCGGCGCGGCGACCGGCATCGGTGGCTGCATCCGCGACATCATCGGGACCGGGCTCGCCGCCAAGCCGGTCGCGGCGACCGACGTCTTCTGCGTGGGCACGCCCACCATCGAGCATGTGCCGGACGGCTGCATCCATCCGGGCCGCATCCTCGAGCGCGTCGTCGCCGGCGTGCGCGACTACGGCAACCGCATGGGCATCCCAACGCTCAACGGCGCCGTCTGGTTCGACGACAGGCACGTCGGCAACCCGCTGGTCTTCTGCGGCTGCATCGGCGTTCTGCCAGCCGACATGATCCACGGCGACGCACGCCCGGGCGACCTGATCGTCGCCCTCGGCGGACGCACCGGGCGCGACGGCATCCACGGCGCAACCTTCAGCTCGGGCGAGGTCACCGCTACCCACGCCGACGAGTTCAGCCACGCCGTGCAGATCGGCAACGCGATCGAAGAGAAGCGCGTTCTCGACGCCATCCTCCGAGCCCGCGACCATGCCTCGGGCTGCCTGTTCACCGCGATCACCGACTGCGGCGCAGGCGGGTTTAGCTCGGCCGTCGGCGAGATGGGCGAAAAGGTCGGCGCGACCGTCCACCTCGACAAAGCCCCGCTGAAGTACGACGGGCTGACCTACACCGAGATCTGGATCAGCGAGGCGCAGGAGCGGATGGTCCTGGCCGTTGATCCCGCGAAGCTCGACCAGCTCCAAGCCATCTGCGACGAGGAGCACGTCGAGCTAGCCGTCCTCGGCGAGTTCGGAGCGCACACAGAAAATGGCGAGCCCGAACTCGTGCTCAACCACAGCGGCACCGCAGTCGGCCGCCTCCCGATGCCCTTCTTGCACGACGGTATCCCGACCCCGACCCGCGAAGCCATCTGGTCCCCGGCCCGCTCCCTCGCCCCGCGGGAGTGGGCCGGGGTGAGGGCTCCCGACTCTCCATCTTCTTCTCCTGCTTCACTCCGCGAGTCGCTCCTCCAACTCCTCGCCCACCCCAACATCGCCAGCAAACGCTCGATCATCCGCCAGTACGACCACGAAGTGCAGGGCAACACGATCCTCAAGCCGCTGGTCGGCCCCGGCGGCGAGGGCCCGGGCGACGCGGCCGTCATCGAACCCGTGCCCGGCTCCGGCAGGGGCCTCGCCATCGCCTGCGGACTCGCGACGAACGTCGGCGATCCCGCCCTCGGCGGTGACCCGTACGACATGGCTCTGCAAGCCATCGACGAGTGCGTCCGCAACCTTGTCTGCGTCGGGGCCAACCCTGACCGCATCGCGATACTCGACAACTTCTGCTGGCCCAGCTGCGCGAAGCCCCAGAATCTGGCCGCGCTCGTCCGAGCCTGCGTCGGCTGCTACGACGCGGCCAAGGCCTACAAGACCCCCTTCATCAGCGGTAAGGACTCGCTCAACAACCAGTTCACCACCAAGGACGGCGAGACGATCGAAATCCCCCCGACGCTGCTGATCACAGGTGTGGGCATCGTGGATGATCTATCGAAGTGCGTGACGATGGACGCCAAGCACGAAGGTTCATCGGCGCTCATCGTCGGACCCAAACACGACCACCAGTGGCGCCGCCTCGGCGCATCGCACTACGCCAAGCTCTTCGGCATCCCGCGCGAGGCATACGCCATCCCCAAGCCCTCGCCCGAAGCCGGACGCAAAGTCGCAGCGTGCATCGCCGAAGGTATCCGACGCGGCATGATCCTCGCAGCCCACGACCTCTCCGAAGGCGGCGCGGCCGTTGCCATCGCCGAGATGCTCATCGCCTCCGATGGCATCATGGGTTTCGGTACCAGCAGCGCACCAACAGAGCAGTGGTTCAGCGAGGCACCCCACCGCTATCTCATCCAGCCGGCCGACGAGATCAAGATCCTGGATCTGATCGAAGAGTGTGATCTGGACTTCTGCCGCATCGGCTTCTTCGACGACTCCGCCGCGATGACCATCAACGACGAAACGATCCCCGTCGCCGACCTCGCCGAGGCGTGGCTCAACGGCATCAGCATCTGACGAGGCCGAAGCGCAAGCGAGGCATTCTTGTATCCAACACGACGCACGATCTGCCTCGCTTGCGCTTCAGCCTCGTCAAGACAAACTTCTATATCGTCAAGACAGCTTTCGCTCAGCGGGCTTCTGCGAACGGGTCCCACTCGGGCAAGTCCTTGACCCGGGCGTAGTCGCTCCAGTTCCGCCGGTCGATCAGGTCGTCGTGACCCATCAGCCCCGCGCGGCCGTCGAGGAAGCCGATGACGGCCTTGCCGCCGAAACGCGGGTGCACGTTCCCGTAGGCGTCGGCATTGGTGTTCTCGTCCCAAGGGTCTGTCGTGAACTCCGGCGGTGCCACAGCGAAGAACCCTTCGACTCGCTCGCCGCTGCCTCCGAACCCGGCGCCTTCGTCATAGGCTGAAGCGAAAGCGATCAACTCGCTGGGGTTTACGGCATCGCCGAGCCGCCTGGTGTGCTGGCCGTTCTCGAAGATCCGCTTGCCACCGCCGCTCACGTTCTCGGGATTCCCGCCGACGTTCGCACCGTTGTAGCCGAAAGACGGAAACAGGCTGACGTCGTACGCCCAGCTCACAAATGCATCGCCAAACACACCACCCTCGGCCATCACCTCCTGGCGTTCGGCGAGACGTTTCGACCGGCTGCCCACGTGAGTCGTTCCCCGCCATCGATAGTCAAAGTATGGCCCGAGCCGATACGACCACCGCTTGCGGATCAGCGTGTTGCCGATCTCTCGGCCGAATTCATCCCGTACATGCGGCAGCCGGCCCTCGATGACCTCGTCGTTTGAGTAGCTGCCCCGCATCAGGCCGTCTCGGTTGTCGTTCGCCTTCATGTGCAGCGATTGCACAAGCGTCCTCGCCGCAGCAAGCTCGACGCACTGCGCAGCCTTCTCACGCGCCGACGCGAGCGTTGGCAGCAAGATGCCAATCAGCAGGGCGATGATCGAGATCACCACAAGCAACTCGATAAGTGTGAACGCACGACGCGACATGAGTCCAGCCATCAGCACCCCGCACCGAACGCAGAGACCCACGCGAAGAAATCGCCGCCGTTGATATCGCCGTCAAGGTTCACATCCGCGATCGGGGCGTTGCTCCCGAAAGCCGCAACCCAAGCGAAGAAATCACTGCCATCGACGACACCGTCTCTGATGATATCACCGGGGCAGCCGGCATCGGTCAATATCGTGTCAACAGAGACCTTGTCCAGCCTCCCCGACGAAGCGATCCCGGCAAAGGCGATGGTGACGCCTTGCGACGCCGGCACTTCGAAACGCCACAGCGTGTCCACGATAAATCCGCCGAAAGGCTGATCGCCGCCGAGATCGAAGCGATAGAGCTCGGTTGTTTCAACAGGGGCTTGACCGTTCGCGAATAGTGTTGACGGATCGATCTCGTTGCCTTGCGTCCGGGTTTGGAACACGACTGATGTTGTTCCACCCGTAGCCTCGAACGTCGGAACGGTGACTTCCCACTCCAAGATGCCGGAGAAGGAATACATATTGCCGGTTGAAGTAATGATCCCGTTCCCTTCCACGACCCGCAGTCCGGGGATGGTCGGATTATTCAGAATGCTCGCGGGGCTGCTGGCCACATCGGGTTCGTTCAGGCCCGAGAAGGTCGTGAAGTCGTCCCATTCGTGATGCGTGGAATCGGTGTCACCACGGGTCCAACCAAACGCATCGGGCGAGACAAACCCTTGACCGACCGCGTGTGCCGAGACAAACATTACCGAACTCACCGCTACGACTCGATTGATCATCGTTGAAGGCTCCATGCGTTCGATGCATGCTGTTTCACAGGATTCATTCTGTTACCGTCGGAAGTGTACGCCGATGAGACTGGGTCTCAACCACCGGGCAATATATCGAGTTTATGGTAGACAAATCGGCTGTTTCATGCCAGTCATTTACCGCAGGCCGTATTCCTTGAGCTTCCGGTAGAGCGTCCGCTCGCCGATGCCCAGCAGCTCGGCGGTCTTTTCCCGGTTGCCGCCGGTCATCCGGAGCGTGTCGCGGATCGCCCGTTTCTCGATCTGGCCCAGGCTCGCGCCAGCCAGCGATCCGCCGCCGACCTCCAGCCCGTCCCCCTCGGACTCACGGATGTCCTCCGGCAGGCTGTCGAGCCCGATCCGCCCGGTCTGACCGGGTTCGGCGGTGCTCATCGAGGTCACCACCAGATTCTGAACGGTGTTGAGCAGCTGCCGGACATTGCCGGGCCAGTCAAAGCTCGCCAGGCGGAGCATGGCCGCGTCATCCACAACCGGCGGCGCGGCGGCCGCGTCCATCTGCTCGGCGAACCGGGCCAGCCCGTGCATCACCAGCGGCCCGATGTCTTCCCGTCGGTCGCGCAGCGGCGGGAGATGGATGTGCGAGCCGTTGATCCGGAAGAACAAATCCTCGCGGAACTCACCCGCCTTGGACACCTCCCGCAGATCGCGGTTGGTCGCGCTGACGAACCGCACGTCGATCGGCCGCGGCTCATTGGATCCCAGCCGCACGACCTCGGCCTGCTCGAGCACGCGGAGCAGCTTGGGCTGCATGCTCAGCGGCATGTCGCCGATTTCATCCAAGAACAGCGTCCCCCCGCCGGCGTACTCGAACACGCCCTCGCGGTCCTTCTCGGCGCCCGTGTACGCCCCGCGCACGTGGCCGAAGAGCTGGTCTTCGATCAGGCTCTCGCTCTGCCCGGCGCAGTTGAACGTGACGTACCGGCCCGAGGCCCGCTTGCTGTTGCGGTGCACCGCGCGGGCGATCAGCTCCTTGCCGGTCCCGCTCTCGCCCGTGATCAGCACCGGGATGCCTGAGGCCGCCACGACCTTCACCGTGCTCAGCACGCGGCGCATCGGCTCGCTGACCGCGACGAGGCCCTCGAACCCCGACAGCTCGATCTCGTCGCGGAGCTCGGCGTTCTCGTGCCGCAGCAGCACTGTCTCCGCGGCGCGGTTGATCAGGTTTCGGAAGACTTCCAGGTCGAGCGGCTTCTCGATGAAGTCGTAG
>JBCDEF010000118.1:0-8361 GCA_039179915.1 Planctomycetota bacterium
GCGCCCCGCGGGGGTTGTGCGTGCCCCAAAACGCCCGGGGGGCGTGCCCCCGCGCCCACCCGATACCCGCGTGCTCACGCACGCGGCTCGTTTCGATCAACCGCGGGCACGCCAACCACCTTCGCCCCGTCGGGCACGTCCCGCAGCACCACCGCCCCCGCGCCCACCGTGCAGCCGCTGCCGATCCGAACCCCCGGCAACACCCGGGCGCCCAGCCCGATCAGCGTGTCGTTCCCGACGCTCACGCGCCCGCCGAGCACGGCCCCCGGCGCGATGTGCGCATTCTCCGCGATCAGGCACTCGTGCTCGACCACCGCGCCGCTGTTGACGATCGAGTGGTCCAGCACCTTCGCGCGCGTGTGCACGACTGCCCGCGGGCCCACCCAAACCCCGCCGGCGATCATCGCCGACTCGCTGACCGTCGCGTCCGGGTGCACCACCATCGCCGCGTCGTCCTCGGCCTTGTAGAGCCGGTCGATCAGCCATCGCCGCGTGCCGAGGTCGCCCACCGCCAGGATCCATGGCGCGTTGTCCAACTCGCTCGCCTCGAGGCTCGCCAGGTCGCCAAGCCGGGCGACGCTCGGTTCGCCGGCGGCCAGCGCCGCGTCCTCGTCGTCGTCGTAAAACCCGGCCAAGCCCAGGCCCGCGCGAAGCGCCGCATCGGCCACCACCACCGCATGACCGCCGCCACCGACCAGAGACAGAGAAACTGCACGAGCCCCGTTCATCCGCGTGATGCTATCGGAAGTCGGCCGCCCGCGTACGATCACGCGTGAATGACACCACCCGAATCGGCTGCGTGAACTTCCTCAATACCCGGCCGCTGATCGAGGGCCTCGACGCGCTCGCCGGCGTCGAGCTGCACCAGGCCGTGCCTTCCAAGCTCGTCGGCCTGCTCGAACGCGACGAGGCGGACGTCGTGCTCGTCAGCGTGATCGACGCGGCCCGCTCCACGGTGCCGCTGGCCGTCGTGCCCGCGGGCATGATCGGCTGCGACGGCCCGACGCTCACCGTCCGCCTCTACAGCCAGGTGCCGATCGACCGCGTCACCGCCGTCCACGCCGATACCGACAGCCATACCTCCGTGGTGCTCTGCCGGCTGATGCTGGCCGAGCTGCACGGGCTGAAACCGAACATCATCGACTACGACGCCCGCGAGCGGATGCCCCTCGCCCAGGCCGCCGATCGGGCCGGCGGCGAACCCGAGGACCCGATTCTGGAGGGGGGCGGCTGGCCCGAAACCATGCTGCTGATCGGCGACAAGGTCGTCACCGACTCGCCCCCGGCCGTCCGGTATCCGTTCCAGGCCGATCTGGGTGAACTCTGGAAGGAACACACCGGGCTGCCGTTCGTATACGCTGTGTGGATGTGCCGGCGTGATCGGGCCAAGGACCCCCGAGTCCGCCGTGCGGCGACGCTGCTGGACCGACAGCGGCGACACAACCGCACGCGGATCGACCAGATCGTCACCGACCGGTCACCCGAACACCGCTGGCCGGCGGATCTGGCGCGGCGGTACATCGGGCAATGCCTGCGCTTCGAGTTCGATGAGCCCGCACGCCGCGCCGCGGCCTTGTTCATCGAGCGATGCCGCGCCGGAGACCTGGCCAAGACCGACGAGCTGATCATCGCGGACGACACACTCGCCCCGGCCTGAAGGACAACGGCCGGGACGCACACGGTCCGCCGGAGCCCATCCAGAGTGCCACCCCTGCCAAGGTTCAAGATCGACGCCGTCGCTGATCTGGCCAACCAGCTCCGCTTCGCGCCAAAGTCCGCGCTCGTCCGCGACCTCGAACGCACCGAAGCGCTCGCCTTCACGCTCGATGCCGACGGCGAGTTCCCGCTCGACTACGTCGTCTTCCGCGTGACCGGCTACCGCTCCGAGCAGCGCGAGGGCATGGACACGATCCCCGGCGGCGTGCTGCTGGGCGAGCTGGCCACACTCGCCGAGCACCTGTCCGCTGCGGCCAAGATCGATCTGGCCTCCCTCGACGGCGCGCTCGCGGCCGACGAGCTGTGCGAACGCTGGTCCGTCAGCCGGAAGACGCTCGAACGATACCGCAAACGAGGGCTGCTCTCTCGCCGGGTTGTCGGCCCGGGCGGCAAGCCGCGCGTCGCCTACACGCCCGCCGCCGTCGAGGCCTTCGAACGCCGAGAGCCGTCAACGATCCAGGCCGCCAGCCGCTTCACCCGCCTCGAGCCCGAACTGCGAGAGCAGGTCCTCCGCGAGGCCATCGAGCAGGCCCGGTCCGGCAAAAGCCTCAACCAGGCGGCGCTGGCGATCGCCGAGCGCATCGGCCGCGGCCATGAGACCGTCCGCCAGATCCTCCGCCAGCGCGAGCAAGACCGGCCCGAGCCGATCTTCGAGGGCTCGGGACCGCTGGGCCCGCGCGAGCGCCGGGTCTGCTACCGCGCCTGGCGCCGGGCCGTCGAGCCCGGCGCGATCGCCGATCGCGTCGGCAAGCCACGCTCCTCGGTCCTGCGCGTCACCACCGACGAGCGGGCCGCGGTTCTCCGAGAGCTGCTGCCCGAGATCGCGCGGGGCCTGCACGACGAAGCCCCCGACGAGGTCGCTCTCGAACGGCTCGACCGCGCCCCGCAGATCGGCCTCGGCGGGCCCGAGCTGCTCGAAGACCTGCTCGCGCTGGCGCGCGGTATCCGGCCGATCGCCGCCGCCGAAGAACGCGTCTGGCTCGCCGCCTGCCGCGAGCTGCGCCGCCGGGCCGTCGGCGCCATCGAGGCCCTGCCCGAGCACGGCAACGCCAGCCCGGTCATCGATCAGATCGAGACCGACCTCCGCTGGTCCGCCCGGCTCAAGGCCGAGCTCGTCCGCGCTCAGCTGCCGACCATGCTCCGCGCGATCGAGTCGCGGCTCGCCTCGTCGGCCGAGGATCTGGGCACCACGATGCTCCGCCGAGCGTTCGGCGCCGCGATCCGTGCCGGGTCCGACGCGATCGACGCGGTGCACCCCAGCGACCGGGGCCGCCTGGCCGCGCCCGTCTCGCTCGCCGTCGACCGCCGCGTCCGCGAGACCGTTGCGCCGCCCGCCCGCGCCGCCGCCCCGGGCCGGCCCGGCAAGGCCCGAAGAAAGATCGGCGCCGACGCCGAGATCAGCGATTTCACCGCCGTCGTCTATCGCTGGCAGCGAGCCGTCGAGCCCGACCCGCGGATCCGCAGCGCCCTGGCCGCCCTCGACGAGCGGGAAGCGACCATCCTCCGCCGGCGCTTCGGCTACGCGCCCTCCGACGCCGGCCGGCCGATCACCCTCGCCGAGCTTGCCGAGGCCATGGGCTCCAAGCCGCTGCACGTCGCCCGCTCCGAGCGGGCCGCGGTCCGCCGAGCGATCGAGGCCGCCCGCCGCGCCGATACCATGGTGGCGTGAGCACCCCGACCGATCCTCGTTCCACCCCCGACACCGCCCGCCGCCTGGACCGCATCGCCAAGGTCCGGCCCGTCATCGGTATGGAGGTGCACGTCGAGCTGTCGACCCGCAGCAAGATGTTCACCGCCGCGCCGAGCCCCGTGCTGACCGAGCCCGGCGGCCCCAACACGCTGACCGACCCGGTCGTGCTCGCCTTGCCCGGCGCCCTGCCGACGATGAACCGCGCCGCCGTCGAGCTCTCGATGCTCGTCGGCCTCGCGCTCAACTGCCGCATCGCTGACCGCGCCGTCTGGGACCGCAAGAGCTACGCCTACCCCGACCTGCCCAAGGCCTATCAGATCAGCCAGTTCGACAAGCCGCTCTGCTTCGACGGCTCGCTCGATGCTCCCACAATGGACGACGCCGGCTGGGTGCAACCCGGCGAACCGACGGCCCGCATCGGTATCGTCCGCGCCCACCTCGAAGAAGACGCCGGCAAACTGCTGCACGACCGCCACGGATGCTCCACGGTCGACCTGAACCGAGCCGGCACGCCGTTGCTGGAAATCGTCACCGCCCCCGACATGCACAGCGCCCACGAAGCGGTCGCGTTTTGCCGATTGCTTCACGCGACCTGCCGGTTCCTCGGCGCCACACCGGGCGACATGCAGAAGGGCCACATGCGCTTCGAGCCCAACATCAACTGTGTTCTCACTCTCGACGATGGGCTGCAGGTCGCGACACCGATCGTCGAGATCAAGAATTTGAACTCATTCCGCGCCGTCGCCGGCGCAATCAACCACGAGCTCCGCGAGCAGCCAGGACGGTGGGCCCAGACCGGCGAAGAGCACGGCCCGGCTATGAAGTCCACCCGCGGCTGGGACGACGACAAAGAAACCACATTTCTCCAACGCACCAAAGAAGACGCACTCGACTACCGCTACTTCCCCGACCCCGATCTGCCGCCGGTCGATGTCGACGACGCGTGGCGTGACCGCATCCGCGCTCATCTCCCTGAACTCCCCGCGGCCCGCCTCGCCCGCTACCGCGACGAGCTCGGCCTGGCCGACCGCGACGCGCAGGCGATCGCGTTTGATCGAGCCGCGGCCGACCTGTTCGATGCCGCCGTCGACGCTTCCGTGAAACAATCCGTCGGCCGCGGCGAGGCCGCCAAGCTCGCAGCCAACCTGATCGTCCAGACCCTCGGCCGCATCGCCAACGCCCGCGAAGAAGACCTCAACACGCTCGACGCAACCCCAGCCGCGATCGCCGGCATCATCGCGCTGCGGCACGCCGGCAGCATCAGCGCCGCCGGCGCCGAGCGGCTGACCGAGGTCATGCTCGGCTCAGACGAAGAACCGGCAGCCGTCGCCGAGCGAGAGGGACTGCTCCAGGTCTCAGACGCCGACGAGCTCGAAGCCTGGGCCGACGCAGTCATCGCCGAGAATAAAGCGATCGCACAGCAGATCCGCGATGGCAAGCAGCAGGCCGTCGGCCGTCTGATCGGCGCGGTCATGCAGAAGTCCGCCGGCCGGGCCGATGCCAAGACCGTCCGCGAGATTCTGCTCAAGAAGCTGTCATAAACAGCCTCTAACGCTTGACGATCTCCGGCTTCATATCAAGCCGCGTGATCCGGGCTCGCAGGTTGTCAAGCACGTTCATGAAGTTGATGTAGCCGTCGTACGGCGAGTCGTACGGGCTGAAGTACTTGTGCACATCGCCGTCGGCCCAGTACTTTGTGCACATGTAATAGAAGTGGTCGCTCGTCGTTAGCTTCCGCCAGTCCTCGACGACGTAGCTGACCTGCTTGGCCAGCTCCGGCTGCGTGTCAGCAACCTCGTCGGCCAGACGCACCGCGGTCCGCAGCTCGGCCTCGGCCTTGTACGTCTCGTGCAGCGCGTTGGCCTGCATCGCGTTGCCCAGCCACGCCGACAGATCCCGCTCCGTGTCCGCCCAACTCAGGTAGTTCGGCACGTCGTACTCGCCGACCGGCTCGAACTGCTCAAAAGCCTCGCTCGGCGTCACGAAGTGGTTCTCGCCCGGCGCGACATCAAAGATCGCCGCCGGCAGCGCCCGCATGAAATCAAAGATCCCCGTGTCGGCCCACTGGTGCTCGCCGAACGTCTCGTAGTCCATAAAGAGGTTGACCAGGTACCCGTCGCCGTTGACGTCGTTGACCCACGTCGCAAACTTGCCGGCGTCCAGCGGCCACTCCGCCCAGCCCCGGTTGCCGAAGCGGAACGCGATATCGTCGCTCAGCCGGTAGTTCTTGAGAAGCAGCCCGAACGGCTTGCCGTCAGCGCCGGTCGGTCCGCCCGGCGGCGCGTAGACATAGCTCGGCTTGCGGAAGCCCAGGTAGTCGTCCCACCCCTCGCAGCACATGCCCTTGAACCGCGGCTTGCCGTCGGGACCGGCCAATTGGCTCACCGCGTGGCCCACATCGTTCGAATAGACCAGCTCGGTGTTTCGGAACACCGTCGGCGTCTGCCCGAAGTGCCGCTCGACCTTGGCCGTGTGCAGCCGGACCTGCTCCTCGAACTCGCGCCGGCTGTACAGAAAACTCAGCGAGTGGTGGTCGGTCTCGGCCAGGAACTCGACGCACCCGGTCTCGGCCAGCCGCTTGAACGAGTCGAGCACGTCCGGGGCATATTCCTCGAACTGGTCCATCGCCGTGCCCGACACGCTGAACGCGCACCGGAAGTTCCCGTCGTTTGCCTCGATCAGCTCCAGCAGCAGACGGTTCATCGGCCGATAGCACTTGTCGGCCACCTTCTGGCAGATCCCGTCGTTCGCCTCCGTGTCGAAGTAGAACGGGTGATCGTCGAACACCGAGTACCGCTTCAGGCGGTACGGCTGGTGCACCTGGAAGTAGAAGCAGACTGAGGCCATCGCGCGTCACTCCCGCTCGGCACACCCACCACGCGCACGCCGATCACAAGAGTCTACGGCTGTTCCTCTGGCTTCTGCAGCGGCTCGATCCGGATCTCTTCCGTCGTCGTCCGCGTCAGTGTCACCCGCTCGCTGTCTGTATACACCGTTTCGCTGCTCTCGGTCACCCGCTTCCGGGTATCGCCGCCAGCGACGGGCTTGTTGGCCGGCTTGCGGACCGCCTTGCCGATCTCGCCGACGAATCGGCCGAGGTTGCGCATCAGACCAGCCATCGCCGAGTCAGTGGCCGCCCGACTTCCGAGCCTCGTCGATCAGCCCCGGCATCTGCTCCGGCGTCAGGTTCTCGTGCAGCGTCTCGTCGATGAGCGCCACCGGCGCCGTGCCGCACGAGCCGAGGCACTCGAGCTCGATCAGCGTGAACTGGTCATCATCGGTCGTCTCGCCGATGTCGACGCCCAGCTTGGCCTTGCAGGCCTCGCTGATCTCCGGCTGCCCGCAGAACTCGCACGCGATCGATCGGCACACCGCCACCACGTGCGTGCCCTTTGGCTTGAGCCAGTACTCTTCATAAAACGTCGCGGTGTCGATCACTTCCGCCGGCGGCAGCTCGAGAAACGTCGCGATCTCGAACATCGCCTGCTCCGGCACCCAGCCGTAGACGTGCTGGATCTGGTGCAGCGCCGGCAAGAGCGCCGCGTGCTTCGTCTCGAACCGCGGCAGGTACTTCTCGGTCAGCTCCGACCGCATCGCGTCGGTCAAGTAGGGCTCGTCGCGGCGGGCGATCTTCGCGGTCGCGCTGTCTTTGGTGATACAGGCCATCAAGCTCTCCGTCCGGCCGGTCCAAAACAGACACGCGCCGTTCGCGATCCTATCACGGGCCCCCATCAGAAGCGTCGCCCAACGCCCCGGACTCCTCGGCCATCCGCCGGGCCTCCTCGGGCGAGGGGCCGACCGGGTGCTTCCCGGGGCTCAGGTCCTCGCCATCAATATGGTGGTGCGCCACCATCGGACCGCCCATCCAGTACCGGCACGCGCTGCCCGGCAGCCGACCGTCGACCCGCTCGACCACACCCGCCGGCGGCAGGTCCTCGTCGAACTCGCCCCAGTGAACCACATGCACCGGCCGGTCCTCCGGGTCGGACAGCAGCACCCAGTCGCCCGAGTTGCTGAACGCCGCGTACCGGTTGTCGTTGTTCATCGTGAAGACGAAGCAGCCCAGCGTGTCGTGCTTGTACTGCGGCGCCCGCTCGGCCGTGCCCACCCGGCCGCCCGTGAACGACTGCCCGTTCCCGTTGAACACCACCACGACCTCGCCCGGCTTCAGCCGGAAGCTCGGGAACGTGAAGCTCACCTCGCCCGTGCCGCCCCGGTTCCGGTCGCTGATCGTGTACCCCCGCAGGTTGATCGTCCGGCGGTGGGGGTTGGAGAGCTCCACGAACTCATCGCCAGTCGGGCTGCGGTTGCCATCGGGCCACGCGTCGCCGTCGTCGCCCGGCGGCACGCCGTAGAGAACCTCCGTGATCATCGGGTGCGGGTCCTCGACGACCGGCGTCTCGAAGTCCGTCCCAGGCTGACCCCCGGCCGCGAGGGCCGCCGATAGCAGCAGGCTGAGCATCACGCCACCTCCATCTAAAGGGTAGCGCCCTCTTGCTCCCTCTCCCCCCAGTGGAGAAGGCCGGGGTGAGAGAGATGGGATTCAGTCCTCGCCCTCGATCAGCGACAGCCCGCTAACGCTCATCTCGTCGAGCACCACCCGCCGCCGCGTCGTCCCCCAGCCCAGCCGCTCGGACTCAGTGATCCCCGCGCCCAGGCCCACGGCCGCATCCACCCGCAGCGTCACCCGCTCCGTGAACGGCGCCGACACCGGCCCCAGCGTCGCGATCTCCCCCGCCGGCACCACCGCCGACGCCAGCGTGCGGTCGCCCGCGCCGATCAGCTCCCGCGCCACGGTCGCACGGACCGGGCCGGGCGTGTCGTTGGTCAAGATCACGGTGCGCGCGGGGGAGCAGGCGATGGCCAAAGACGACAAAGTGACAAAAACACCGACTTTCACGCCTCTGCCGTATGCACTCTGGTATTCTCTCGATCGTACCTTCATGAGTTCGGAC
>JBCDEF010000119.1:0-8253 GCA_039179915.1 Planctomycetota bacterium
ACGGGCCTTCAGAGCGGCAAGAAGAATTGCGGAGGGTCCGCCCGAACTGGCTCGAAGGTGGAGACCGTCATTCTTCTTGAAGCGTGCCCGCCCCTGGTAGCGTGCATCGATGGTTCAACACACGTCGAACGGAGCGGCCAGCTCAAGACAACGCATCGCACCGCCTATTCCTCACCGAGGTCCTCGGGGCTGTATCGCTTGAAGTGTTTCAGGCTGTGATCCCGGCCGATTCAAGTGGTACAAAGACACCGCACTCGGTACATCGCCGACCGCGGCCAGTCTCGATCAGCGGGTAGCGGCATTTCGGACATAGATTTCGCCGAAACCGCATGAGTTGTCGCGTGGCCAGCATTGCCAACGCGGACGCAGTCAGAAAGCCGAAGCCACTCGCCACGATCAACACGATCCACGCTTCAGTTCGAAGAGATTCAGCGCCCCGAAGCGTTGTTGTGTCGACTGCGTGCGTGCCTTCAATCGACCGGACCGGCGTCGTGACATCTTGCCAGGTACGTTTCGCTTTCATGATCGCACGATGCTCTGGCCACGGCTCTTGCAGAACGGCGATCACATCACCAGTCTTGATCTCGAAAGGCAGGTACTGAGGAACACCGTTGTATGGGTGAGGATTCAGAATCATCGATATCTCTTCCCATGCGAGCAGACCTCCAGTCTTACGCTCCGACTCAAAAAAAAGAGTCGCCAATTGGCTGGCGCCATCCCTGTAGAGCAGTATGGATGTGCTACTCGACGACTGACCGTGCCTGACGGCTGGGCTAAGTGTCATCCAACGAAAGACGGCAAAGAGATTTACAGACAGAAAGATTGTTGCGGCGGCGAGAAGTATACAACGCCGCCGCAACGATCGAGTCCAATCCCAATATTGGTTTTGGGTCGCAATGATGACTCAACCACTTCAGGCTTTTAGTAATACCATTCATCTCGACAGCCATCAAGCTGCGGCGACTGATCTATTGGTGTTCCATCCGGATTTGTTGAATCATAATCCTTCGGATTATGGCTGTTGTCATTGCCTGGGGCAGTTCCGCCGGGATTTCGTCCGGCAGGCAGATCACAGACAATCGCTCTGATCACTATATCGCCATTCCCGTCGATCCATGTCTCAAGGGTGCCGCAGACCTGCGATCCGTCCGAAGTCGGTGTTGTGCATGACCAGTCCGTCGGCCAGCCATCACGATCACGATTCTGGTTTGGTGCTGGAGGACCAGGAGGTGGTCCAACAACAGATGGATAGTCCGGCGGTCGCTTCGCCGGGACTGTAAGCGGCCACGTTGGGAAGTGTCTTGGCGAGGGCAGTGCAGGATCAGGAGGCGAACTCCAAGGTCCTGGATTGAAGTTGCCGGGCCTTGGTGTCAGGGGGAGGTCAGTTGGTGGTTTATTTCTCCACCTCGCTGCCAGCCCACTGTCCTCGCACCCTGTCGCCGCCCGCAGAACGAGCGATTGCGTTCCGGCGATGTAGCTGCTGTGATTCAACAGGTGTTCCACGGCGTTGTACGGCGTTCCTTCAAGATACGGCCCAGAGACCAACCCGTTCGTGCCGTCCACGAGAAAGTACCCGTCGGTGTACCGCACCGCGAGCATCGGAAGCGATCCAAACAGCCCGAATGTGGCGTCGAGCCGCACGATGTCGTCGGGCTCTTTCCCGAGAACGGTGGAGCCGTGCTCCCAGATCGATGAGGCGAGGGTATCAGCGTCTCTCGGCTGACCAAGGAGTCCGTTCGAGACATCTGTCGCTGGCTGGGAGTTGATCGCCTCCCCGATGGCGTGGCTCTCGATGTTAAAGATCCAGGCGGCGGTCGGGAGCGTGTGTCGGTTTTCTTCTGAGCTACCGCGGAACAGTCGGCAGTTGCTTCGCCCCCTCCGCCGCCCGGGTTGTGATGACCGGCAGCGGCGATTCGCCGGGCGCGCACCGCTGGGCGATGTTCGTGACCTCGTCCTCGGCGTCCGGCGTGTGCATCACAACGACGCACCCGCCGAAGCCGCCGCCGGTCATCCGGGCGCCCACGATGCCGGGCCGGCCCGCGAGGCTCTCGACGATCGCGTCGACCGGCTCGCAGGATACCCGGTAGTCATCCCGCAGCGACGCGTGGGAGGCCCACATCAACGCACCCGCGCGTTCGATGTTCCCATCCTCAAACGAACGGACGAACTCGATGACGCGTGCTTGTTCGGTCTGCACATGGCGGACATACCGCCGGTACTCGTCGGGCATCTTGTCGCCAGCGCCGGCCGGGGCGTGTGCGAGGTCCTGGACCCCAAGCAGGCGGGCCGCGTGTTCGCAGGCCTCCTGCCGTCGCCGGTATTCACCGTCGGCCAGGGTGTGACGTACCTTCGAATCGATGATCGAGATGCGGATCTGGTCCGGCAGCCGGACCTGTCGGTGACGGCGTGTCGCGCAGTCCAGCTCAAGGGCGTTGCCCGCTTCGGCGAGGACGACGGCCGCCTGGTCCATCAAGCCGCAGGGCACCCCGGCGAACTCGTGCTCGGCGCGCCTGCACATTTCCGCGAGCCCCAGGCCGCCGAGCGTGAAACCGATGCGGCCGAGCATGGCGAGCGCAACCGAGACCTCCAGGGCCGCGGAACTCGACAGCCCGGCCCCGATCGGCACCGTCGATTTGACCGCAACGCGGCAGCCCCCGAGCGCGCCGAGCGGGTGACGCCGCTGGATCTGCGCCGCGACACCGAGGACGTATCTCGTCCAGCCGCCCGCTGCACCTGCTGTTTCCGCAGTGATCGGCCGTCCGACATCGATGACCGCGTTATCGGGATGATCAAGGCTGGAAACAACACACGTGCCCGGATCGCACTCGCCAGAGATCACGGCCGCGAAGCAGAATCGCTCGATCGCCATCGGGAGCACCGTGCCCCCGCAGTAGTCGATGTGGTCACCGATGAGATTGACGCGCCCCGGCGACCCGGCAAGCACATCAATCGTGCCCCCGTACGAGCGAAAGAACCCGATGGGGTTCTCGAGGCCGGCTGTTGGATCAAACTCGGGCTGATGGTGCACAGGTCATACCGCGTGATGAAAATGCAACGAGACTCGAACGATACAGAGATCCGAAAACCAACGCGTGGTCCGGGATCTGCCAGACAGTAGACGCAACCCACAACTGATCGAATGCTCAAACCCAACCATGCTCGCCAGCTCACCGGGCGTCCCGATATCTGGTCGGGCAGCAGCGAGCAAGAGCCCGGTTTGCAGCATGATGGCGTTACGAGAATGATCAAAGGTACCCTCGTTGTGCTCTATCAGAAATGGCATGAAAACGAGCCAGGCAGCGGATACGGCATGCGGGCCGATGCAATCCGGATGTCCGATTCACCCGCTTCGCGATCGGCGCCGTCTGGCCGCATTGCGGCGTATCGACAGTGCCGCCGCGCACAGTCTTGGGGCGTACGCGTCGTGAGTGAGAAGTATCCTCATCCGCGCGATCCAGCGGAACCGGGACCGGATGAGATGGCACCAACGCCCGACCGCGTTGCCGACCAACCAGCCCGAAAACAACACCGAGACACCGCCGCGCTCAAGCCTCGGATACCGACCGCAGATAGAAAACCGATCGTTTCAGCGGCCTGGTCATTTCTGCAGTGCTCCGCAGCGAAAATTGACTGCGCCGTTCAACTGCGGGAAATCGGGTCGTAGGCTGGGAGGGTTCACCCCGCGCGACACACCGCCGGATTCGGCCTCACGGGCCGCATCATCTTGTTCTTCCTCTTCTTGGAGATCGGCGGATGGCTCTCTTTCAAAAACCACGTCGATCGATGCTGTGCTTCTACGTAACCGTCGCCGTCACGGCCGGCGTTCTGCCCTTGCTCTCTGGCTGCGCGGGGTCGTTCGAAGGTCACCGGCCCGACACATCCCTTGCTTCGGGTCCACTCGGCTCTTTCCTGCTTGAAGGACACGAGTTGCACCCTTCGCTCTGGACCGAGCAGCCGAGGTCTGTCCCAGATCTCCCCACGGGGATGGTGCTGCCGAAAAACCCTAATCTGTCGAACGACGACGCATTCATCGAGGCAACAGCACGCGGTGCGTCCCAGGGCCGCTTGGATGGAAGCGGGATACGTGCCGCTCTCTACGCCCGTTACGCCAGCGACAGATCCTCAATCGGGATCTACGGACTCGAGGCTGAATCCACGACCGATGCCGACGAGCGCGAGATAGCCTTACGCAAGATATGGGCGTACAACGCTCGCCTCGATCGTGCGATTGTCCGCCGAAGAGACTCAACTCTTCTCGTCGTGTGGATATGGACTGATGGCCCACTTCCCGAGTACTGGGCTGCAGCAAAAGACAGCGTGGAGAAGCGGCTGGGTACAACCCGTTAGATAATTCGATTTTCTCACGATCGAGCAAAACAGCCGGATGAACTCAGAAAAGGTTCGTGCTCCGCTGAACGCGCTGCTCTCCATATTATGAGCGTGGAGCACAAAACTCATATGGCGTTCCACCGCTACGACTGTGGATGAGCACGGATGCAATGCCGGGGTACAGAGCGACAGTCGGACTGTCGCAGAAACACCGATGGCCCCGGCACGCACCGAGGCCATCGAGCAATCAAAATCGGGGTGAGAGGATTTGAACCTCCGACCTTCTCGTCCCGAACGAGACGCGATACCAAGCTGCGCTACACCCCGGAAAGGCAGTGACTATAGGCCGACGGGTCGGCCGCAGGGCTCAAGGCTGGGCGGCTCACCCGGGCTGGTCGGCGTCGCGGGTTTCGGGCGGGAAGGTGGGCGTGACATCGCCGTAGATATTGTCCGCACGCGTGCCCGGATCGCCGTCGGCGCCCGCTGAATAGAGGTATGGTGTACCGCCCTGGCAGATGCCCTCGTCGGCGTCGCCGATCGCGGACGGGCCGGATTCGACACGATACGACCGGCGGAAGTCGACCTCGGTCGTCCCGACCGTGGCGCTCAGGGTGTCGCGCGTCCCGTCGATGTAGTCGCCGTAGCCGCCGTCGAACTGCGGGTGCACGAACCGGATCGGGTTGCCGTGGGCATCGAGGACCTCGGCTCCCAGGACCTCGATGGTGTCGGTGCCGATGTTGCTGGTCCGGACGATCGAGGCATCGAGCTGGGTCCAGCTCGTCTCGACACCCGGGACGCGCTCGGAGGCGAACTTGAGGAAGCGGCCCAGCGAGGGCTCGGCGGTGTTGCTCGCGTCGGCCGCGGAGCCATCGATCCGGGCATCGATGATCGGCAGCGGCGAGAAGCCGCCCGGGGCCATCGGGTCGACGGCGTTGTAGACCGCGTACTCGCGGGGCCGCAGGTCGGTCTCGGCGTTGAGGTTGGTCAGCACCGTGTTCAACCGGGTGATGGTGTTGACCGTGAGCGTGTCGCGGCCGGTGTTGAGCACGTTGGACCCGACCGCGAGGCCAATCCCGGCCAGCACGGCGATCACGCCGATGACCACGAGCAGCTCGATGAGGGTGAACGCGCCGCGCCGCTGCCGCTGGGCCCAGTCTCTGTGCATGGCCGGTCTCCTTCGTCAGACAATACGGCCGCCGGGGTCCGGAAGATCCGCCCGGGTGCGACTCGGGTCGATCAGGCCTGCTTCGGGCTTGCGGGGGCGGCTGCCGGCGCCGCGCCCGGGATGCCCGCCCCGACGATGGTCGACCCGAAGAACCCGCCGCCGCCGCCCCCGGGGGCCGGGGCCCGCTGACCTGGCGGCGGCGCGGGGTTGAGCCGCATCTTGAAGATGTCGTCGGCGACGCGCGAGCGGATGTCGTCCATCATCGTTTTGTACTGCTCGGAGCCTTCCTTCTTGAAGGCGATCCGCGGATCCCGCTGCGCGAACGCCTGGTAGTTGATGCCCTCGCGGAGCTGGTCCATCGCGTAGAGGTGGTCCTTCCACGACCGGTCGAGCGTCTCGAGTAAGATGGTCGATTCGAGCTGGAGCATCTCGCCCCGCAGCCGCGTCTCGACAACGCCCCGGGCCGCGGCGTGGAACTGGTCGGCCTCGAGCCACAGCAGCCACTCGGGCGCGCCCGCGCCGAACCGCTCCTGGAGAACCGGTTCAAGCGACTCGATGTCGTCAGCCTCGGAGACCTTGCCCTTGATGGTCTCCAGCTCGCCGGTCTTCCACCAGGCTTCGACGGCCTCGGTCAGCATCGCCTTCATCTTCGCCGGGCCGCCGGTGCGTGCCTCGTCGCGGTCGAATTCCGCACCGTACCGCCGCTTCGACCAGGCGAGCAGGCTGTCGAACGCCTCCTGCGGGTTCTGCTGCATGCCCATCATCGTCATCTGCAGCGCGAAGTCGACCGGGTAGTCGACCTCCTTGCGGTGGTACCGCTCGCGGACGCGGTCGCGCATGAACGCCTCGGGCGGCGGGGTGCTCTCGTCCAGCGATGACTTGACCTCGTCGACCGTGACCTCAACATCGAACATCCGCGTCGCCCAGGCGATCAGCTGCTCGATGCCGTAGTCGGGCGACAGGAAGACATCGAGGCGGGACAGATCGGCCTCGTCGATCTTGGCCTCGGCGGCCTCGACGAGCCGGTCCTGCACGGCGTGGCGCGTGGCGGTGTCGCCCTCGGCCAAGTCGCCGGCGTCGATCTCGACGCCGAAGCGGGTCTTCGCCCAGCTCACCAGGCCGGCCGAGTCGAAATCAACAACGACCTCGGCCCCCTCGGCGGACATGTACTCGCCGAGGGTGACATCGATCATCGACCGCGCCTCGGCCTTGGCGTCCTCGCGGATACGCTTGTCCATCTCGTCGCTATCGCGGCCCTTGAGCCGCTCGAGAGGGATATCAGTCTCGAGGACTTCCTGGACGTACTCGATCGCGCACTGCGCCGGGTACGCCGGGCTGAGGTACTCGCCGCAGGCGTCGTCGATGCAGGCATCGATGTACTCGAAAACGAGCTCTTTGACGTCGCGCATCTCGAGCACGCGCTGGCGGAGCCCGTAGAACCCCTGCCGCTGGTGCTCCATGACCTCGTCGTACTCGAGGATGTTCTTGCGGACCTGGAAGTTCCGCTCCTCGACCTTCCGCTGCGCCCGCTCGACGCTCTTCGAGAGGATCGGGTGCTCGATCGCGTCGCCCTCTTTCATGCCCAGCCGGCTGAGCACGTTCATCGTCGTCTTGCCGGCGAACATCTTCATCAGGTCGTCTTCGAGCGAGACGAAGAACCGGCTCGAGCCCTTGTCGCCCTGCCGGCCCGACCGGCCGCGGAGCTGGTTGTCGATCCGCCGGCTCTCGTGCCGCTCGGTGCCGATCACGTGCAGCCCGCCCATCTCTTCCAGCGTCGTGAACCAGCGGATCCGGTGCAGCAGGCACCGGCCGGTCTCGTCGAGTGCTTCCCGCAGCTCCTCGGCGTCGGCCGAGTCGATCTGCTTCGGGCTGAGCCACGTCGTCTGCTCGGCCCAGTGCGAGAGCAGTTGCATCTCCAGCTCGCCGAAGTCCATCGTCTCGGCGTCACGCTTCTTGACGCCCAGCTCGGCCGTCGCGATCTTGCGATAGACGTTCTCGCGGAGCGCCGCCTCGTCCATATCGGGCGAGAGCCCCTTGCCCGCGATCGACCGCCGCAGCCAGTGGTCGACCTGCGATTCCTTGGTGATCGGCCGGAGCTTGATGTCGGTGCCGCGGCCGGCCATGTTGGTCGCGATGACCACCGCGCCCATCTCGCCCGCGGCCTCGACGATGTGCGCCTCCCGCTCGTGCTGCTTGGCGTTGAGCACCTCGTGCTTGATCCCGTGCTTCTTGGTCAGCAGCTGGCTGAGCATCTCGCTCTTCTCGACGCTGGTGGTACCGACCAGGATCGGCCGGCCGACGTCGTGGAAGGCCTTGATCTCGTCGACGATCGCGTCCCATTTGTCTTTGGCCCGCAGGAACATCAGGTCGTCGAAGTCGCCGCGTGCGATCGGCTTGTTGGTCGGGATCGAGACGACATCGAGGCCGTAGATATCGTGGAATTCTTGCGCCTCGGTGTCCGCCGTGCCCGTCATGCCCGCCAGCTGCTTGTAGGTCTTAAAGAAGTTCTGGATCGTGACCGACGCGACCGTCTGCGTCTCCTGCTTGATCGGCACCTGCTCCTTGCACTCGACCGCCTGGTGCAGGCCGTCGGACCACTGCCGCCCGATCATCGCCCGCCCCGTGAACTGGTCCACGATGACCACGCTCGGCTCGTTCCGGCCCGTCTGCGGGTCGGGCGTGTTCATGATCACGTAGTCCTTGTCCTTGACATAGACCACGTGCGCCCGCAGCGCCTGCTCGAGCAGGTGCGGCACATC
>JBCDEF010000120.1:0-8236 GCA_039179915.1 Planctomycetota bacterium
CGCCCAAGCCGCAGCCGGTGGGGCTGGGGATTCCCGGGCGGTAACGCTTTCATCAAGACACGCGGGTCGGCGGGCGTACGCTCCGGCGGAGGGTCGCCGCTGTGCTTGAAACCGCCGAGCGTCTGTGGGTCGTGCACATCTCGAACAACAACCGTCTCGCCGAGTGAGCCCAGACCGAGGGCTTTTTCTGCATCGGCTGGACGAAGATCGGCGACCTCTCGCCGTACGACTCGCCCGAGAAGCTCAAGTCGGCGTACGAGTCGGCGTTTCCCGGGAAGTCGGCCGCGTCGGTCCGCGCCTCGTACGGGCAGGTCTACCGGTTCGCACATGAGACGCAGGTTGGTGAGCCCGTGGTGTATCCGATCAAGGCCTCGCGGGATTTGCTGATCGGCCGGATCACTGGGCCGTACGCCTGGTCGGCCGACAGCGACCTCCGCGAGCACGACTACTGCAACGTCCGCGAGGTCGAGTGGCTCGCTCGGGTGCCCCGCGTGCGTTTCAGCCAGGCGGCTCTGCGGAGCTTTGGGAGCTTCTCGTCGGTTTCGACTGCGGATGATCACCTCGACGAGGTGCGGGCGGTGCTGGCAGAGCCCGATGCGGACCGAGTCGCGGACGTGCCGCCGGAAGACGACGGCCCGCTCGGCGTAACGCCCCCGCTGCTGAAGATCCAGGCCAAGAGCGGGACATCGACGATCGGGGCGCCGGCCGTCAAGCAGCTCCGCGGCGTGCTGAACCCGGGTGAGAAGGGCGTGCTGATCGGCCTCGGTGGGTTTTCGAGCGACGCGAAGCACACCGAGCAGAACGACGCGAACCTGATCCTGATCGATGCCGACCGGTGTATGGATCTGTTCCTGAGCAGCTACGACCGGCTGAGCGCCGAGATGCGGCACCGCCTCCCGCTGCAGCAGGTCTACGTCGTCGCGTCGTAACACGCACTCGAGCTACTCCGCGCCGCCACGGCCCGCGCCGAAGGCGGCGCCGGCCGCCAAGATCACCCACAACGCGTCGAACAAGAAGTCTTTGCCGCTGTAGCTCGCGGCCATAACCCGCGCGGTCCCTTCGGACGAGCCGAGCATCGCGCGGAACTCGGCCAGGCCGCCGACCATGTACTCGTGCTGCTGCTCGCGGGTCATACCGTCCCAGCGGGCACCGGCCTGGGCGACCACATCGCTGGGATAGTGCTCGAGCTCGTACGCCTCGTCGTACGTCATGCCTGGGGGCCAGGCGAGCGACTCGCCCAGACTCTCACGCTCGACCGCGATGTCATCGGCCACCCTCGGCAGCATGTTCTCGCGATGGATCGCGTCGATCTTGGCCGTCGTCTGCTCGGGGGTGAGCCCCTCGAACGCGGACCGGTGCGTGCGGACGATGTCGCGGGGATAGTGCTCGAGCTCGAAGGCCTCGTCCCAGCCCGAAATACCGTGGGGCCAATCGAGCCGCTCGCCCGCCTGCTCGCGCCGGAGGGCCTCGTCGTCGACGAGTTCAAGAACGGCTTCGTCAACGGTCATCCAGTCGTCGCCCGGCTGGGTTGCCTCGGCCGCGATGGTTTGGTCGAGGTCGCCGAGCATGTCGGCGATCTCGAGCGAGGTCGCTGTGAACTTGCCTGCGACGACGGCCACGATGGCGACAACCGCGGCGATCAGACCCGTGGCAACGCCCGCGCGGTCGCGGGCGCCGATCGCCGCCCCGAGCCCGGCCAGGAAGCCGACGCCGATCGCCACGTAGCCGACCTCGAAGTGCACGAAGTACGCGATGGCTGCCCAGACCGCGGCACCGATCGCGCCGCCGATGCACGAGCCGACGGCCGCCAGGCCCCAGGCCGCGGTGCTGCCCGCGGCCTCGCCCGCCACCGCCCGCGCGCCGGTCGGGGCGGCCTTCGCAACGGTCTTGATCGACGCCCCGGTCTCGAAGTTGTAGCCACAGCCCGTGCACAGAACCGCATCGCTTGCCACCGGAGATCCGCAGCTCGGGCAGGGGCGGCCGGCGGCCTCGGGCTGGACGACGTCTCCCAGCAGGTCCGCCATCGCGCCCGCGTCGTCGTCCAGCGGGATGGTTCCCACTGCTGCGGCCTCCGCACGCGCCTTCTCGGCGTCGCGCTTGGCGCGCTGCTTCTCCATCAGCCGCTTCGCACACGACCGATGGAAGACCCGGCCTTTCTTGTCGCGGGCCGCCTTTTCAGAAGGATCGATCGCCCGCTTGCAGGCTGCGCAGGTTGCCATGGACTATCCCCAGGTGAGAACCCGGAGCATACCACCATCTGCGGATCAGAAAAGAGAGATTTGACGGAGTTGCAAGCAAACCGTCGCCGGGCAGGATCAGGCGAACTTCAGGTGCCGCCCGATCTTGCGGCGGCCGTTGATGATCTTGCGGCCGCTCTTGGTCTTCATCCGGGCACGAAAGCCCTGGGCACGCTTCTTTTTGATGCGGCTGACTCGCCGGGGGTAGTGCATGGCCATGACGTGTGCTCCGGGTCCGCGGGGCATCGCCCGATCGCGGAGGCATTTGTAGGCCCGACACCGCGGCCAAGTCCAGCCGCATCGGTGCCGGGCCGGGCCCGAAAACCCGATTGCGAGCGGCAGCGGGTGACCAGCACCCCAATCAAAACCTGAAATTTCATCCCGATCTCTGGCGTCGGCGAGCGGGATCCGATACAAAGGGGTATCGGGAGGCTCGTGCGGCCTGCCGAGATCGATTCGGCGCTCTCGCCCCGCTGCTTGCCATCAAGCGGCCAGGCGACCGGGCCGGGACCCTGCTCCGCGCGGCCGCTGTGCCGCGCCCACCTGGCGACCGACGCGGACGCACGACGCGGCGGCGGACCCGGATCGGCATCGCATGGACCACCAGCAGCTCGTTGATCGCACCGAAGCGATCGTCGGCCACCGTTTCGCGGACCCGGCTCTGATCGTCAGATCCCTGACCCACGCCTCGGTCTCGCACGGCCGGCTTGAATCCAACGAGCGGCTGGAGTTTCTGGGCGATGCGATCTTGGGCATGCTCGCCTGCGACGCGATCTACCGGCTCTTTCCTGATCTGCTCGAAGGCGAGATGACCAAGATCAAGTCGGTGGCGGTCAGCCGCCGGGTGTGCGCCAAGATCGCTCGAGCGATCGGCCTTGAGGACCTGATCCGGCTCGGCAAGGGCATCCGCGATCAGAAGGGCGTGCTGCCGCACTCGCTGGCGGCGGCGACGCTCGAATCGGTGGTCGCGGCGGTCTATCTCGACGGCGGGCTGGGGGCCGTGCGGAGCTGGCTTGAGCCGCTGATCGAGCCGCACATCCTCTCGGCCGCGTCCAGCGGGCACCAGCAGAACTTCAAGTCGGTCCTGCAGCAGCACGTGCAGCGGGCGTTGCAGCAGACGCCGCACTACCGCGTGATGGCCGAATCGGGACCGGACCATGCCAAGACGTTCGTGATCGCCGTGCAGATCGGCGAGGACCGATTCGACCCGGCCGAGGGCCTGAGCAAAAAGCAGGCCGAGCAGCGGGCGGCGCTCAAAGCCCTGATGGCGCTCTCGTTGGTCGAGACGGACGAGGACGGCACGATCCGTGTCAGCCAGAACCCGACCGAGCGTGTCTGAACTCGGGCGCTGACCACCCAACGGTCCAGCCTGCGCTGAATCAGCGAACAGGGCGGAAATCGATCACCACGGGCCGGTGATCGCTCGACCGGGCGTCGAGCAGTTCGAGGTTCATCGCCCGCAGCGCCGAGGCATCGAGCCGCTCGGGGTCGAAGACAAACGACCGCGCCACCTCGACGGCGGCGTCGCTGTAGAGCACGTAATCCAGCCGGCCCGGCAGGAAGCGGCTGGTCGATTGGGTCCAGGTGTAGACCGCGGGATCGCCCAGGACGAACGGCTCGGCGACGGCGAGGTCGCTGCCGTCGATGTCGGTGCGGCGTTGGAGGATCTCGAGCGGTTCGGTGCCGCCGACAAGGTTGAGGTCGCCGCCGATGATCCTGGCGTGCGGCCCGATACCGGCGAGCGACTCGCGGAGCTGGCGGACGATGCCCTCGGCCTCGGCGGCCCGGATGGTGTCCTCGCGTCCGCCGAGCTCGCCGCAGCATTTAAGGTGCAGGCTCGAGGCCGCGATCGGGCCGATCGGCGACTCGATCATCGCCGACGCGATTCGCACCGTCCGGTCTTCGTTCTCGGGGCGGATCGTCAGAGCGTCGGGCCCGAGCGGTCGTGTGTCGAAGCGGCTGACGACCGCAACGCCGCGGCCCTGGCTGGTCACGGCCGACCACCGCCCGGCGATGGGCAGGTTGCGGTTGAACCAGTCGGCGAGCGAGCCGGGCGTCTGGTCGTACCACTCCTGGATGAGCACAACATCCGGCTCGAGCACGCGGAGCATGCGGGTGAACGGCTCTGGGGTCGTGTCCGGGGCGGCGTTGAGGACGTTGTACGAGACGACGCGGACGGCATCGAGCGGCTTGGCCGGCGCGACCAAGCTATCGCGGCGGATTTCTTCTGCGGCGGGCACGAGGTTGAGCTGGAACCGGTCGGCCGCGGCGACGGGCCGGCCGGCGGCATCGAACAGCACAACGCGTCCCGCGACCGCGCCCGAGCCGAGCAGGCCCTCGGTAGGCAGGACGCCCGCGGCCGCGGGGTTACGGGCGATGCGCGCCTCGAACCACACCGAGGCGTGCGTCGGCGCGAAGCTGATATCCAGCAGCGACGGACTGACCTCGGCGCTCCGCTGGCTGTCGCTGTAGGCCTCGACCCGGGTGCCTCCGCGGCGGGAACCGTCGGCACCGGTGGGCGAGAATGTGACCGCCAGATCGATCCCCAGCGGGCCGTCGCGGCGGCCGGTGCTGGCGTTGGCATCGGCATCGATCTGGAGCATTAGGCTCTCGTCATAGGCCTGGAGCGCGGCGGTCCGGTCCAGCTTGAACCGGACGTAGAGATACTGGTCGTCGGCGAGCACCGCGTGGTCGAGGGGCCAGTCGCTGATGTCGCCGTCGATGGCGATGGTCATCGGCGGGACCTCGAGGGAGGGCTCGATCAGGGGGGCGGCTCGTTCGGGCACGCGGGCATCGGCGGGCTTGGCATCCGAGCCGCCGAAGAGCCCGCAGCCGCCGAGCGTGCATGCGGCGGCCGCGAAGGCGAGCACCGCGAGCAGCGGTTGGACGCTCGAAAAGGCCCAAGAGGTGTTGACGCGGCGAGAACGAGCAATGGGCTGGGCGGGAGTGATCATGGCCATACTATCGGCGGACCGGGAATCGTTCGCAACCCGGGCGCGTTTGTGCTCGGCGGAGGCCGCTGTCATGGATCCGACCCCGGGCGCCGAACGCCCTGCCGAGAGCTGGGCGTCATCCGATTGGCGCGACCGCCTTCACGATGTCACCGTGATGATGCGGGAGATGTCGGCGCAGTCCGACCCGCAGGCGATGGTGCAGGACTACCGCGAGCGGATGAGCAAGCTCCTTCCCGTGGACGGGTTCGTCGCGACGAGCCGCCGGGGCCTCGAGCCCCCGCTGATGCGGATCACGCGGGCCTCGGTCTGGGACACGAATATCAACCCGTGGTCGAACCCGGAGCGGCTGCCGGTGCACGACGCCGGGCTGCTGCGGGATCTGCTTTACGCCGGCGACGCGGTGGTCATCCCCGAACTCCGGATCGAACCCGACGACCCGTCGGCACCCTTTCTTGAGGGCATGCGGAGCGCTGTCGTCATCCCCTCGTTCGATGATGGGATCGCCAAGAACATGGTGGTGCTGGGGCGGGCCGAGCCGGACGCCTTCGACCCGAGGGACCTGCCGGACATGGTCTGGCGTACGAACCTGTTCGGCCGAGCGACGCACAATCTGGTGCTCCGCCGGGAGCTCGACAAGGCGTACCAGCAGGTCGATACCGAGCTGAAGACGGTCGCGAGCATTCAGCGTTCGCTGCTGCCCGCCACGCTGCCGGAGATCGACGGCGTCGATCTCGCGGCCCACTACGAGACCTCCGCTCGAGCCGGCGGCGATTACTACGACCTGTTCCCGCTCGACGGCGGGCGGTGGGGCCTGCTGATCGCGGACGTGTGCGGCCACGGGACGCCCGCGGCCGTGCTCATGGCCATCACCCACGCGCTGGCTCACACCGCCCCCAGCCGGTGCCTGCCCCCGGGCAAGCTGCTCGAGTACGTCAACGACCGGCTTGCCGCGCGGTACACCGCGCAGGGCACATTTGTGACCGCGTTCTACGGGATCTACGACCCGAGCGACCGCTCGCTGGACTACAGCCGCGCCGGGCACAACCCGCCGCGGGTCAAGCGGTGCAGCGACGGGACGATGTTCGTGCTCAACCGCGCACAGTCGCTGCCGCTGGGCATCGCCGAGTCGCTCACGTTCGACGAGGCCCGGATCGACCTGGCCCCGGGCGACCAGCTCGTGCTGTACACCGACGGGATCACCGAGGCGTTCAACGACGAGCACGAGATCTTCGACACCGCGAGGCTAGACGCGGTGCTGGCCAACTGCGGCGTTTCGGCCCGGGGCATGCTTGAGGCCGTGCTCGAAGCGGTACGCGAGTTCACGGCCGGCCGGCCGGCGGACGACGACCGCACACTGCTGGTGATGAAGATCAAATAGCGAGCCGCGGCGCGGGCGGTTCTAGGCGGCAGCGGTGCGCAACGGCTCTGCGGCGCCGGAAGCGCGGCGGACCCGGTCGAACGCGTGCTCGACGCGGACAAACGCCGCCACGACCGCGGGGTCGAACTGCGTTCCGGATCCCTCACGGATCAGCCGGGTCGCCTGCTCGTGGGGCATCGCCGGCTTGTAGACGCGGACCGAGGTCAGCGCGTCGTAGACATCGGCCACGGCGACGATTCTCGCCGACAGCGGGATCGACTCGCCAGCCACGCCGTCGGGGTAGCCCCCGCCGTCCCAGCGCTCGTGGTGACCCAGCGCGATGTCGATCGACATGCAGAGCATGCTGTCCTCATAGCCGAACCGCTCGCGGATGCCCAGCAGCGTATCGGCTCCGATGCGCGGGTGCGTCCGGACAACGGCCATCTCGTCCGGGTCGAGCCGGCCCGGCTTGAGCAGCACACGGTCGGGGATGCCGACCTTGCCGATGTCGTGCATCGACGCGGCCAGGCGGATGGTCTCGATGAACAGCGGGTCGATCTCGTCGCGGTGCTTGGCGAGCTCCCCGGCGAGCAGCGCGGCGTACTGGCAGATCCGGTCGAGGTGATCGCCCGTATCAGAATCTCGGTAGTCGGCGAGCTTGGCGAGACCGTAGATCATCGCGTTGCGGGTCCGAACGACCTCGCGGTTCTGCTCGGTCAGCCGGCGGGTCAGCTCCGCGTTCTGGCGTTGCAGGCGCCGGCCGTGGACCGAGATCAGCCCTGCGCAGCCGATGCCGGTGACGAGCATGACGCCCGCGCCGCCGGCGACGGTGCCCGCGGTGAGCTTCTTGGCCTGCGCGGGCCGGAGGCCTTCGTCTCCTTGGAGGCGTTGGGTGACGACCAGCGCCGCATCGAGCCCGGCCAGATCCACCGAGACGGTGCTCGTGCGGGAGGTCGGCTGGTAAGAGGCGGGCGCACCGTCGGGATCGAAGCCGGGCAGGGGCGGCATGCCGGGGGAGCAGAGCAGCGTGCCGTCGTTGGCGACAATCTCGATGCGTGCCGAGTCCGGCAGGCGCACGGTTTCGAGGACCTGCTGCGCGAGCGACCAGCCGGCCGAGCCGCGTTCGAGGTCGGGCGGCGCCGCGGACTCGACGGCCCGGGCTGCCGCCTGCGCGAGCGGGGTCAGCTCGTCGGGCTGGGCTTGCTCCGCGGCGGACGGCCCAAAGACCTCGTGCCTCACGACCATCACCCAGGCGAGACCGATCACCGCGGCCTGGCCGGCGAGCATCGTGGTGATGATCACCGCGCGCGTCCACGGCGAGGTGATCCACGCCATCGTGGTCGGGGTCGTCTTCGCGTTCGTCGTCACCTGCTCCAGATCGGCGGCCCCGGGCCGGCGATCGAGCACACGGGCCGGACGGGGGCCGCGTCCGATGCGGTCCGGCGGCGGGCGGCCCTGATCTTGGGGGGAACCCGAAGCCCGATAGGCCGGCGTCTCCGGCGGGGGCTCCAGATTCCGCACTCGATCAGGCGACCCGGCGGCCGAGCTGCTTCGCGAGCGCCTCGGGCATCGGCCCGGGGAGGTGGCCCTGCTCGAAGTACCAGGCCGCGGTCCGGGCGATGCCCTCACGCATGTCGATCTTCGGCTCGAAACCCCGCAGCCGCCGGGCCTTGGCGGTGGAGAAGGCC
>JBCDEF010000121.1:0-8178 GCA_039179915.1 Planctomycetota bacterium
GAAAGTGATCGCGCCTGACTCTTAATCAGCGGGTTGAAGGGTCGAGTCCTGAGGGGGGTACTTACACAAGCCCCGGTGTTGCCGGGGCTTGTATCGTTTATGGACGACCCGATTGGGATTTTGAACACAACCCGATTGCCTGGCGGTCCGACTTGCGGCCGACCAGAATCCACCCCATATCCAGTCCATGACGTTTCACTAAGAACTCCGCATGAATTCGAGTATGCTGAATCTACGGCAACATTGGCGCATTGACCGAAAGTGATCACTGCCACGAGAAGAAGGTGCTCCATATTTCGGGTTCCATCCCGAGACGCCAATGCCTCGCTACCACATTTAGGGTCTTGGTCGTGTCTGCTGGATCTGGATGCACTTTTCGGATCGGCCTTTGCCGAGAGAGACCGGCCAAGACTGACGATCGCTTATTATGGCTGCTGGCGATCCTTTTCATCTTGAGGCTCTTGAGGACATGTTTCGATGAAGTACACATCGAAAACCCATCTTGTCTCATCTATAGAGAATGAGCACGCTAGACTCGTTGAAGTTGTTTTCTCGCTGCCCCGTCGTCGCCTGACTACGAAGGGCGTTTGGGGCGATCAGGCGAACGGCGGCTGGTCTGTCAAGGACCTGCTTATCCACCTCACCGTATGGGAGCAGATGTTTCTCGCTTGGTATCGTGCCGGGCTTGCCGGTGAAACTCCGGCGATGCCCGCTGCCGGCTACACCTGGAAAGATGTTCCTCAACTCAACCGCGACATCCAGCGGCGACACGCCCGGAAGTCCGTCGCCAACACACTCGTGGATTTTGAATCGTCGTACACCGAGATTCTCGAACTCGCTCGCGAGCTTCCCGAACTGGACCTGCTCGAACGACACCGCGTCGCGTGGACCGGCACGAGCACGCTCGCGAGCTATCTCGGCGCCAATTCTGCAAGCCATTATCGAACAGCGACCAGAATCGTAAGGCGGTGGATCAAATCACAAGATGAAAGCTCATACACATCTGGCTCTCTTTCTGACCGTCGGTAAATATGCTGCAGCCTTTCAGTAGCCGCGTCGTTTGAAGAGGTTTGCAGCATTCCCTTTGAGAGGCTGCGCGAGCACAGTCAATCTTGACAAGCCTGGACCGGACGCACCTTTGTTATCTCTGTCTGCAATGGTGTGGGTTGCTCGTGCGGGAGGCATGCTCGGATTCGGTCGGTTTCCGGCCGCGGCGATGTCAGGCGAGCGGGCTTTCCGATCGAATCCGAGTCGGGCGGTGCGGAACTGACGAAGACGCATCCTGTGCCGAGGGGCACCGGGAGGCCGGCGGTGATGGTGGCAAGCAAGGTGACGATCGGCGATCCCGCTCCGATTGGTTCGGGACGTGCCGGCGGGATGACGTATGGGCGATCTCGGCTGCTGCTGGGTGTGAGCGGCGTCGGAACGTGGGTGGTGCTGGCCGGGCTTGTGCTGGCTGCTGGGTTTCGGACACGGGCATCGGCTGGGTCAATCGATCCAGCCGGCCAAGCGGATTTCGGCGCGTTGGGCTGGGTGGTGTCGCAGGCTGGCGGCGGGCTGCTGGGCAATGCGGCCGGGGTCGCGGCGATCGTTGTGGCGGTAGTGTTGATCCAGCTTCCGTTTGATCTGGTCGGCGGGTATGTGTTGCCGCGGAAGCACGGGCGGACGGCGGACCGTTTCGGGGCTTTCGCGTGGCGGTGGCTCCGTGGCGTGTCGGTGTACGCCGGTGCGATGCTGGGGCTGGGCCTGCCGATGCTCGGGGCGTCGGCTCTGGTCGGCGGCTGGGGGATGGCGGGCGTGGGTGTCGCGGCGAGCATGGCGCTGCTGGCGTTCCGCACGCCGCTGGCGCGGGCGGTCGGCGGGCTGTCGAGGGCCACGGCTGGTGGGCTGCCCGACGGGGCCGATGCGGCGCCGTTTGGCCGCGGCATGACGGTGCTCTCGGCGGACGATGGAGGCTTTACGGGCGGGACGGGCGGCGTGCTGTCGGCTCGGTCGCAGATCCTGCCGGACCGCTGGGTGCGACAGCTGGAGCCGGAGGAACTCTTGCTGGTGATCCGGCGGCGGCGGGAGGCGGCGGTGTCCGGCCTGTGGCTCCGGGGCCGGCTTGGAGCGCTCGCGTTTGTCTGGATCGGGCTTGTGGTTTCGGGCTTGGTCTCGACGGGGGTGGAGCCGACGGGGGTGGCATCGGGCGCCTCGGCCGGCTCGGCGGAGGCGGTGCTCCGGTTTGCGGCGGTGTTTACGCTGTGGTCGTTTGTGGGGCTGCTGGTGCTGCCGACACTTTCGCGCCGGGCGTCGCTTGCGATCGACGAGCGGCTGCGGGCCGGCGGGGTGGACGCCTCGGACCTGCGGTCGGTGGCGATGCGGCTGGACACGATGCAGGACGGCGAGCCGGACCGGCCTGGCTGGATCGAGGCGGTGTTTCACCCGATCCCGAGCGTGGCCTCTCGGCGGAGCCGGGGCGGGGGCGGGCGGCTGGCGGCCTGGGACATCGCTCGGACGGCGGCGTTTCTGGGGCTGTGCGGGCTTTCGCCGCTGGGGCGGGCGGTGCATTGCAACAGCGGCCGGCCGGCGCTGTGGGTGTACCTGCCGCTGGACTGAGCCGCAGCACGCGTCCGCCCGTTTTCGCCACGCGGCAGTCCGTGATAGGGAATCCATTTCTTTTCGCGGCGTGTGAAACGGCTGTTTGAAGAGAGCCGAAGAGCACGCTAGTGTCAAACGCCCGTTTTGAATCGGGTGTTTGAATCTGTTGCCGCGCGTCCCCCTTCCGATTGGTTGCTTCATGGTCCGAGCCCCATCGATGGATGCCGAGACGGCGGACCGGCTGCTCCGGGCCGCGGGCGAGGAGTTCGCCCGCGTTGGGTTCCGCTCGGCGAGCGTGCGGGCGATCTGCGACGCGGCGGAGGCGAACGTGTCGGCGGTCAAGTACCACTTCGGCTCGAAGGAGAGACTCTACCTTGCGGTGTGGGAAGCGGCGGCGGCGGACATGGTCAGCAAGGAGCCGATGCCCCGGCTGGGTGATGCCGGGGATCCGCGGGAGACGCTGCGTGAGTTTGTCGCGTGGTTTATGCGGCTTGTGCTGACCGAGAGCGAGTCGCACCCGATCGCTGGTCGGCTGCTGGCGCACGAGACGGTGATGCCGACGCCCGGGGCGCTGGAGGTCTTTGTGCGTCGGTGCTGCGGGCCGATCAAGGACGAGGTATCCCGGATCGTTGAGGCGGTGGTCGGGCGGCGTGTCGGTCGCAAGACGCACGAAGATCTGGTGTTCGCGGTGATCGCGTTGTGCGTCAACGCGAAGCACAGCCGGGAGATCCTGACGGAGCTTGGGCACCCGCCGCCGACGACGCGGGCGGGGATCAACCGGATGGCTGGCGTGATGGCGGAGTTCGCGATCCGCGGGCTGGATGGGTTCTCGGCCGCGGAGGACGGGTGATGCTTCGCACGGCGCTTCGGATGCTGCTGGGCGACAAGACAAAATGCCTCGGGCTGGTGTTTGGTGTGGCGCTCAGCACGCTGCTGGTCTGCCAGCAGGTATCGATCTTTTTCGGGCTGCTGGGGCGGGCGTCGAGCGTGATCGACGACGTGCGCGAGGCGGACATCTGGGTGATGGACCCGAGCGTCAAGACGATCGATGCGCCGTTCCCGCTGCGGGACACGGTGCTGCAGCGGGTGCGGGGCGTGGAGGGCGTGGCGTGGGCGGTGCCGTTCTTCCGGGCGAACGTGCAGGTCCGCACGCGGGAGGGGACGCTGGAGAACGCGATCCTGCTGGGGATCGACGACGCGTCACTGGTCGGCGTGCCCGACACGTTCATGATCGGAGGGATCGAAGACCTGGCGATGCCGGACAGCATCGCGGTGAACCCCGCGGGGTTCCGGCTGTTGTTCCCGGGCGAGGAGCTGAGCGTCGGCAGGACGCTGGAGCTGAACGACCGGCGGGCGAAGATCGTGGCGATCGTGGACGCGTCGCCGGCGTTCAGCGCGAACCTGACGATCTTTACGCGCTACAGCCTGGCGACGCGGTACACGAACAGCGGGCGGAACGAGCTGAGCTTCGTGCTGGCCAAGTCGGCGGACCCGGCCCTTCAGAACGAGACGGTTGCGCGGATCGCCGAAGAGACCGGGCTGAAGGCCGTGACCTCGGACAGGTTCCGCATCGAGGCGGTCCAGTACATCCTGGCGAACACGGGCATCCCGGTGAGTTTTGGCACGGTGGTGATCCTTGGGGTGCTGATCGGCATAGCGATCGTCGGGCTGACGTTCAACCAGTTCATCACGGAGAACCTCAAGCAGTACGCGGCGCTCAAGGCGATCGGGGTGCGGAACGGGCGGCTGCTGATGATGACCTTCGCGCAGGCGCTCTTCGTCGGAACGATCGGATACGGGCTGGGGCTGTTCGCGGCGTCGCAGTTCTTCAACTGGCCGTCGAAAAACGTGGATGCGCTGCGTGGTTTCTACCTGCTGCCGGAGGTGGCGGTTGGGGTGGCGATGCTGTCGGTGGTGATCGTTTTTAGCTCGACGGTCTTGAGCATGCGGCGTGTGCTGGTGGTCGACCCGGCGACGGTGTTCCGGGGGTGATGCGATGGCGGTTGCGACCGAGGCCGCGGTGCGGTGCGTTGGGATCGAGAAGTCGTTCGCCGCGGGCGAGCAGCGGGTGCGTGTGCTGCGCGGGACGGACTTTGTCGCCGAAGCAGGCAGGATGAATTTCCTGGTCGGCCCGTCGGGCTGCGGGAAGACGACATTGATCTCGGTGATCGGCGCGATCCTGAGATGCGAGGCTGGCGAGCTGGATGTGCTGGGCGAGGACCTGCGGTCGATGCGGGGCGGGCGGCTGGCGGAATTCCGCCTGCGGAACCTGGGGTTCATCTTCCAGCAGTTCAACCTGCTGCCGGCACTGAACGCGGAGGAGAACGCGGCGCTGCCGCTGGTGGCGCAGGGGGTTTCGACGTCGCGGGCGGAGAAGCGGGCACGGGGGCTGCTCGAGCGGCTCGGGCTCGAGGGGCAGACGAAGAAGATGCCGCAGCAGCTCTCGGGCGGCCAGCAGCAGCGGGTGGCAATCGCGCGGGCGCTGGTGCATGAGCCGAGGCTGCTGATCTGCGACGAGCCGACGGCGTCGCTCGATGCGGCGTCGGGGCACACGGTCATGGAGCTGCTGCGTGACGTAGCGCTCGAGGGGGATCGGTCGGTGATCGTCGTCACGCACGACAACCGGATCTTCGAGTTTGCCGACCGGATCAGCCGCATGGCGGACGGCCGGATCACCGAGACAGAGACACGCGAGAACGGAGCGGAGTGATGAGCAGTCGTTCGAAGGTGCTGACATGGGGTCTACCGATCGTGGGCGGCGCGGCGCTGCTGATGGGCACGGGGCAGGTGATCGAGAACCGGCCGGTGCGTCCGGATGAGTCGCCGCCGCGGCAGCCGACGACGGCGCCGAGCGTGTCGGAGACGATCGATGTATCTCGGTTCATCGGTGCGATCGGGACGAGCGAGCCGCGCGGGGAGGCGATCTCGATCGCGGCGCATACGTCGGGCGTGGTGACCGAGGTGCTGGTGAACATTGGCGAGGCGGTGTCGGCCGGGCAGGCGCTGTTTGCGGTGGACGCGTCGCGTGCCGAGGCCGCGGTGGCGCTGCGCGAGGCGGAGGTTGCGGTCGCGGAGCGGGACCTGGCGTCGATGCGGGCGGAGGTGCCGCCGCTGCGGGCGGCGGTGCGTTCGGCGGAGGCGAACGTCGAGGCTGCTCGGGCGGGGCTGCTTGTGGCCGAGTCGGATCTGGCCGACCGTGAAAACTTGGTGCGGATCGCGACGGCGGTCTCGGACCCGCGGGCGATCTCGCAGGAAGAGGTCGACCGGCGGCGGTTCGCGAGGACGCAGTCGGAAGCTCGGCTGGCCACGGCATCGGCGTCGGTAACGCAGGCAGAGGCGGGGCTGGCGGCGGCGAGCGCCGAGCTGGCGCGGTTCGAGGGCGCCGATGGCGGCGAAGGCCCGGAGCTGGCAGCGGCCGGGGCCCGTGTGATGCAAGCCGAGCGCCTGCTCGAGCAGGCCCGGGCGGATCTCGCGCTGCTGACGGTGCGCAGCCCGGTCGAGGGGCGCGTGCTGCAGGTGAACGTGCGGCCGGGCGAGTTCGCGCCGGCCTCGGTGCCGACCGAGGGGTTGGTCGTGCTGGGTCGGGACGGGGCGGACCATCTGCGGGTCGAGGTTGACGAGGTGGACATCCCGCGGTTTTCTGCGTCGGCACGGGCGTGGGCCTCGCCGCGGGGCGACGCGGCTCAGCGGGTGCCGCTGGAGTTTGTGGCGGTCGAGCCGCTGGTGGTGCCGAAGCGGAACCTGTCGGGCCGCACGAGCGAGCTGGTGGATACGCGTGTGCTGCAGGTGGTCTATTCGCTCGGCGGGGGATTCGAGTCGCCCGGGCTCGGGCAGCAGTTCGATGTGTACATCGAGCGATCGGGAGACGGGTCGTGAGCCGCGACTCAGCGTTCATGCGGGGATGGGCGTGGCCGGTTCTTGCCGCAGGCGTGCTCGCGGGTTGCCAGGTCGGGCCGGATTACGAGCGGCCGGAGGATTCGGCGTTGGTGCCGGAGGCATGGTCCTCGGGCGAGCAGAGCGAATCGGAAGCGGACATCGTCCGGTGGTGGACGCGGCTGGATGACCCGGAGCTGACAGGACTGATCGATCGGGCGTTCGAGTCGAGCCTAACGCTTCGCGAGGCGGGCGAGCGGGTGATCGCGGCGCGGGCGCGGCGCGGGATCCGGAACGCGGACCGGCTGCCGGCGCTGGACGCGGATGCGTTCTATCGGCGGACGGTGACGGGCGATGAGGGTCTGAACTTCGACGGCACACCGCCGGGCACGTCGACGGATCTCTATTCGCTTGGCGCAGTGGCAGGCTGGGAGTTGGATCTGTGGGGCCGGGTGAGCCGTCTGGTGGAAGCGGCAGACGCGGAGATCGGGTTCGCGACGGAGGACTTCCGGGCGAGCCGTGTGTCGCTCGCTGCTGAGATCGCGCGAGAGGTGGTGCTGATCCGGGCGATCGACCGGGACCTGGAGCTGGTCGAATCGACGATCGAGACGGACCGGGACACGCTGTCGATCGCCGAGGCACGCGCCGAGGCGGGGTTCGGCGATGCGCTCGATGTCGTCCGTGCGGAGCGGGACCTGGAGGCGGACCTGGCGCTTGTGCCGGGGCTCTTGGCGGACCGGCGGGAAGCGGAGCTGCGGGTCGGGGTGCTGCTCGGGGCGGTGCCGGGGTCGGTTGAGGTCTCGAGGGCGTCGCTGCCGCAGGGCGGGGGGGTGCCGGCGCTGGGTGTGCCGGCGGACCTGCTGATGCGGCGGCCGGACCTGCGTCGTGCGGAGCGTGAGCTGGCGGCGGCGACGGCACGGATCGGGTCGGCCAAGGCCGAGCGGTTCCCGCGGGTGACGCTGTCGGGCTCGATCGCGTTGCAGGGGCCGGATGTGGACGACGTGATCGATATGGACGCGTATGTGTTGCAGGCCGGGCCGCGGATCACGCTGCCGCTGTTCGAGGGCGGCCGGATCCGCAGCCGCGTGCAGCAGGCAGAGAGCGAGCAGCGTCAGGCGGAGCTAAGGCTTCGTTCGGCGGTGCTCGACGCGTTGGCCGAGGTGGAGACCGCGAGCGTGCGTCGCGCCCGGGCCGAGGAGCGTGCCGATCGGTTGCTGCAGGCCGAGGCCGCGGCACGCGACGCCGAGACGCTGTCGACGGACAAGTTCACGGCGGGCCAGGTCGATTTTCTGGACGTGACCGAGGCCCGCCGCTCGCGGCTTGGTCTTGAGCGGGAGCGGGTCGTGGCCGAGCGAGACACGCTGCTGCGGCTGATCGATCTGTATACGGCGCTCGGCGGGGGCTGGGATCCTGAAGCGGCACAGCCCGGCCGGGTGGCTTCGTCGGAGTAGCGCTCGGCCCGCGCGGCCCCGCTGCCAATCATGCCCGCGATGGGCGGGGCATCGGCACACGACGAGGGAAGGCGGACGGCCGAGCGGCCGCGGGTCGTCCTCGCGCACGACTGGCTGGTCGGTCGCCGGGGCGGCGAGCTGGTGCTCGAGGCGATGCTCGAGGCATTGGAACCGGCGCATGAGGTCGCGGCGATCCTGACGATGTTCGACAGCGGCGTGCCGATCGCGCGGCGGATCGATGATGCCTCGCGGCTGGTCAGCCCGCTGAACCGGC
>JBCDEF010000122.1:0-8063 GCA_039179915.1 Planctomycetota bacterium
ACCTTTCGGGAGGTGAACTGGGCCTTTGCCGAAGCCGCCGCGCGCGAGGCCAGTGCCGGCGCCCGCGTCTGGGTGCATGCCCGCGGATTCTTGCCGCCGGCAAGAGCATCGCCGTCACCGGCGGGCACGCCGACCCGACCAACGGCTTGCAGCCCTACCTCCGCCCCGAGGTCGGGCCGATGGAGGGCGTGGCCGACGGCGTGGCGGAGATGCGCAAGGCCGTCCGCGAGCGCGTCAAGCGCGGCAGCGACCTGATCAAGATCACCGCGACCGGCGGTGTGCTCAGCAACACGGCCGCGGGCACAGACCAGCAGATGTTCGCTGACGAGATCGAAGCCGTCGTCGAGAGCGCGCGGATGATGGGCCGCAAGGTCGCCGCGCACGCCCACGGCGCCGACGGCATCAAGGCCGCGCTCCGCGGCGGCGTCGACTCGATCGAGCACGGGACGTATCTCGACGACGAAGCCATCGAGCTGTTCAAAGAGACCGGCGCCTACCTCGTGCCGACGATCCATGCCGGCAAGTTCGTCGCGGAAAAGTCGGGCGAAGAAGAGTGGTTCAACCCGGCGATCCGCGAGAAGGCCGCGGCCGTCGGCCCGGTGATCCAGGGGGCTTTTGGAAGGGCCTATGCGGCGGGCGTGAACATCGCCTTCGGCACAGACGTCGGCGTCGGCGCGCACGGCACCAACTGGCTCGAATTCGTCTACATGACCGAAGCCGGCATGCCGATCAACGAAGCGATCAAGAGCGCCACGATCAACGCCGCCGACCTCTGCGGCGTCGACGATCGGGGCAGGATCGAAGCCGGCATGCTCGCCGACATCATCGCCCTCGACGGCGACCCGCTGGAGGACGTCGAAGCCCTCGGCCGCGTTTTTTTTGTAATGAAAGGCGGCGAAATATTCAGGAACGACGGCCCGCCGAATTAGGCCCGATCGTCCTGCTCGGCCTCCTCGCGAGACACAGTTTTCCGTCGTTCGCATTGCGCGATCGTGCCCGCTCCATCGGATGGTCTTCCCGGACCGACCCGACGCGTGTGCGATCGGGCGGCTGTCGATCTGGAGGGAAGACGATGATGCACGCTCGCGGCCACTCGGTATCGGTTCTAGGGCTTTTCGGCGCCTGCGGCCTCGCGGGGTTCACTCAGGCTCAGGTTTCGGTCGACGAATTCCTCGACCGCGTAGCCATCGGCGGCGAGTGGGTTCTCAACCCCGTGCTCGGCAACGGCCGCACGAGAAACGATGTCTTTACCAACACCTCCGGCGACACCCGCGTCACGCTCACCGGCGTGCAGTTCACGATCTACAACCCCGAAGACCTCGGCTTCACGGACATCTTCGGCCTGCCCGAGACCACGACCAACGTGTTCGATGTCGTCGCCGCGGCCCAGGCGCTGCACCCCGGCGCCTCGGTCGGCGCCAACTGGTGGGAAGACAGCGATGTCGACCCGCTCGCGTGGCAGCCGGTGACGATCGAGGCCCCCCTCAGCCTGCCCACGCTCGACCCGGGCGAGTCCTTTACGCTTGAGACCACCATCCGCAACACGATCGCCGGCGTTCAGTTCGGCGACAACCGCGATTTCGGCGAGTTCATTATCGTCTTCGAGGTCTTCGGCACGACCGAGACGGTCAGCGAGTTCGAGTGGGCCGCCCCGGCCGACGGCTCGTGGCAGGACGCGGCCAACTGGTCGCCCGCGTCGGTCCCAGGATTGGGCGACGACGCCACGCTCGGCATGACCGGCCCGTACACCGTCACCCTCGATGCCAACGCCCGCGTGACCATGCTGGATATGCCGAACCCAGACGCCATCATCGCGGTGCCGGCCGGGCGGCAGCTGCGTACCAGCGGCACCACGGGCGCCGGCACAGTCGTGGTGAACTCGGACCGAGGCAGCGAGACATCGTTCCTGCGGGTCGAACGAGATACGGTTTTTAATGCCAACGCCCTGCTCAACGCAGAGCCCTCCAACCCAGATGAGAACTGGCAGACCTTCGCGCGGATCTTGCAGTCCGGCTCCGTCGGCTCGTTCGCAGAGCTCGGCCCCGCCTCGCGTGTGACAGGCAACGGCGCGCTCGACGGCGACATCCGCGCCGCCGGCACCATCGCCCCGGGAACCGCCGCCGACCCGATCGGCTCGATCCGTTTCACCGGCGGTGTGGTGACCTTCCGCGAACTGGCGCCGACCACGCGGTTCGAGTTCGACCTCGCCGGCACGCAGGGCTCGTCGCCGAACACCCAGTTCCGACCCGCCGAACACGACCAGATCTTCCTCACCGGCAGCTCGCCGACACGGATCATCCTGCTCGACGGCACGGTCGCGGTCACGCTCGCCGAGGGCTACACGCCCGCGTTCGGCGACGAATGGTCACTGATCGAGTCCTCCGCCGACCAGCTCTTCGGCTCGTTCGACGCGGTTGAAACGCCGACGCCGCCGCCCGGGCTCGTGTATCGGACGGAGCTCCGCGAAGGGGTACGTGAACAGTTCGTGCTCTCTCTCGCGTGCCTGGCCGATGTGAACGAAGACGGCACCGCCGACTCGGGCGACTTCTTCGCCTGGGTCAACGCGTTCAGCACCCAGTCCACCGGCTGCGATCAGAACGGCGACGGCGCGTGCGACTCGGGCGACTTCTTTGCCTGGGTGGCAAACTTCAGCCTGGGCTGCGGGTAGCCAAAGCACCGCTCAGGCGGGTGTCGGGTCGAAGCCGTAACCGAACAGCCGCACGTCCTGGGCATACGCGCGGCCGATGATCTCCGCCGATTCGTCGTCGTACGCGGTGCGGTAGTCGCCCGTGATCTTCGAGGTGTTGACCGGCTTCAGCGGTTCGCCGACCGGTGTGCCGTTGCCGAGCTTGGCTCGGATGCGTTCGAAGTCGTCGTTGATCGTTTCGAAGCGCGCGATGTCGTCGAGTGCGAGCGCGCCCGACGCGTCGCAGACGTACTCCGCCTGCGGCCGGAGATGGATCTGCATCGTGCCGCGTTCGGACGCGATGTGGTTCTTGACGAAGCCCCGGAAATCGCCGTGCGGCTTGACGGCCCGTTCGGCGAAGGCCGCGTCGCCCGCGTTGCCGCCGCCGGTGCTGAAGTAGCGGTACGCCGAGTAGCACCGGTCCCACGGGTTTCTGACAAACGCGAACCGGAACCACGACCGCGCGCCGCGCACGCCATAGACGTTCTCGAAGATGTCGTAGAGCTCTTCAATGGTCAGGTGCTGGCCGATGTTGTGCCCGAAGAGGCACTGGGTGACGGCTTTGCCCGCGGTCTTGGGCACGTGGACGAACAGGCATCGGTAGCGGAAGTAGCCGCGGTAGCTCTGGCCCTTGAGGACCAGCCGCCTCCGCGCGTGGAGCACGAGCTTGCTCTTGAGGCTGCGCTGCGTGGGTGAAGCGGGCATGCTGCGCCCGCTCAGAGGCCCATGGCCTGGGCCATCGCCGCGCCCATGTCAGCCGGGCTCTCGGAGACGGCGATGCCGGCCGCTTTCATCGCGTCGATCTTGCTCTCGGCCGTGCCCTTGCCGCCGGCCTCGATGATCGCGCCGGCGTGGCCCATCCGCTTGCCGGGGGGGGCGGTCCGGCCCGCGATAAAGCCCGCGACCGGCTTGGAAACCTTGTCCTTGACGTACGCGGCCGCGGCCTCTTCATCGGTGCCGCCGATCTCGCCGATCATCAGGATCCCGTGCGTGTCCGGGTCGTTCTCAAACAGCTCGATCGCGTCGATGTGGTTCATGCCGCGGACAGGGTCGCCGCCGATGCCGATGCACGTCGACTGGCCGAGCCCGAGGTTCGAGGTCTGCCAGACGGCTTCATACGTCAGCGTGCCCGAGCGGCTGACGATGCCAACGGCCTTGCCGGTCTTCGCCTCGCTGATATGCGTGTGGATGTACCCCGGCATGATGCCGATCTTGCAGCCCGCATTCGTGTAGGGGTCCTCGCCCGACTCGCCCGAGCCGGTCTTGGGGCCCGGCGTGATCACGCCCGGGCAGTTGGGGCCGATCAGCGTGATCTTGCTCGCCGCGTCGCGGCCGGCGTTCATCTCGTCGAGCACCGCGCGGCACTTGACCATGTCCTGCACCGGGATGCCCTCGGTGATCGCGCAGATCAGCTTCACGCCCGCGTCGGCCGCCTCGAGGATCGCGTCGCTGGCAAACGGCGGGGGGACGAAGATCATCGTCGCGTCGGCGCCCGCCTCGCGGACCGCGGCATGCACCGTGTCGAAGATCGGCAGCCCGTTGGCGTCCTTTGTGCCGCCCTTGCCGGGCGTCACGCCCCCGACGACGTTGGTCCCGTAGTGGTGGCAGCCCCGGGTGTGGACCGCCCCGAACGAGCCGGTGATGCCCTGGCAGATGACGCGGGTTTCGGAGCTGACGAGCACTGCCATGGCGGGGACCTCGGCCTGAAGGGTTCGGACATTGAGAGGATCACAGGATAGCCGGGGCCCGCCCGATCGGCCCCCGGCCCGCTGCCCATACCATGGCCCGGATTCCAGCTCTCCGGAGGATCGCATGCGCGCAATCGTCACCGGCCAGGTCGGCATGGACAAAAAAAACTACCTCGAGGCCGTCGCCCGCTTCGCCGGCGAGCAGGGCGAGCCGATCGAGATGTTCCACATCGGCGACCTGATGTACCAGGAGGCCCGCGACGTCAAGCCGGGCCGCATCCTCGATCTGCCGCTCAGCCGGCTGAACTCGCTCCGCCGAGCCGCGTTCAAAGACGCGATCATGGGCGCCCAGAACGCCCAGAATGTCATCGTCAATACGCACGCGACCTTCCGCTGGCGCCACGGCCTGTTCAGCGCGTTCGACTTCGACCAGATCAACGCTTTCAAGCCCGACCTGTTCATCTGCCTCGTCGACAACATCGAGGTCGTCCACGAGCGGCTGCACGGCGAGCACGATGTCGACGCCAACCTCAAAGACCTGATGGTCTGGCGCGAGGAAGAGATCCTGGCGACCGAACTCATGAGCCAGGCCGTGCCCGGCAGCAAGTTCTACATCGTCAGCCGCGGAAGACACGAGACCACCGAGCGCACCATGTTCCGCCTGGTCGCCCGCCCGCAGCTGCTGACCGTCTACCCGAGCTTCCCGATGAGCCACGTCGTCGGCATGCCCGATGTCCAGGCCGAGATCGACCAGTTCCGGGCAGCGCTCGCCGAGCACTTCATCACCTTCGACCCGGGCGATGTCGACGAGAAGCTCCTGCTCGACCGCGGCGTCGAGGCGGCCAGGAACGGCCAGGACTTTTTCGAGCACGAGGTCGTCGCCCTCGGCGGCGAGGCTGTCTCGAGAGAAAAGCGGGGCGCCAGCTCCGAGCCCATCCGCATGAAGACCCGCGACGTGCTCGACATCGCCGGCGACATCGACGGCCAGATCTACATGCGCGACTTCAAGCTCATCGACCAGGCCGACATGATCGTCAGCCTCGTCCCCGAGCTGCCCGGCGGCACGCCCGGGCTCTCCTCCGGCGTCGAGCGCGAGCTCCAACACGCCTTCGAGCACGCCAAGGAGGTCTACGTCGTCTGGAAGCCCGCCAAACCCCCGAGCCCGTTCATCACCGAGACCTCGACGAAGATCTTCAAGAGCGTCGACGAGGCCCTGAAGCACTTCGAAGAGGCCGGCATGTTCGGCGAAAAGAACCTGTTCGGGCAGTAGGGCGATCTGGTGGCACAGCTCTCCGAGCTGTGGCTCTTGTTCTCCCTCGCTCGCGCTTCGGGCTCGTCAAGATGAGGACCCAAGCCTTGACGAGCCCGAAGCGCAAGCGAGGGATGTGCCCGGTCTTCATCGCGATGCCCCAAGACCCCCTCCGACCACGCCTTCGGCGTGCCCACCGCCCCCGCTGGCAGCGGGGGAGGATGTAGACTCTCACCATGGTCCCCTCCGCCGCCGACATCGCGCGATACCGACACATCGCCGCCGCCTGCCTGCGGGGGGTCGGTCTGCTGGTGATGCTCTACTCGGTCGCCCGCCTCGGCGGGCATGTGTACTCGCACTTCGACCGGTTCCTCAACATGGCTCGCGGCACACAGCAGGCCGACTGGCTGATTGTGCAGACCGTCATGCCCGCCGCCCTGCTCCTCTTCTCGATCGCGGCCGTCTTCTTCCCCCGGCTGCTTGCTCGCTGGATCGTCCCCGCCTGGTCCCCCAACCGCTGCCCCGCCTGCGGCTTCTCGCTGGTCGATCTGGCGTCCGACCTCTGCCCCGAGTGCGGCGTGCATCTCGGGCCTGCATTCCGGTCCGGCCAAGTGAAAGCCGACGCCTCCAATGCCGAACAACCCTCCAGAAGGGGGTCCGATGATGGCGGAGGCGAGCACGGTGTCTGAGTCTGGAGCCGACGGCGGCTACGAGGTCGATCCGGGCCGCGGCGTTGCCAAAGCCGTCAACCTGCCCGACGACCAGCGCAGCTACGCCGCCTGGATCCACTGGGGCAGCCTGATCGCGTGGGTCAGTGTGCCCTTCAGCACGGGCATCGCCTTCTTCGTGCCGCCGCTGGTCGCGCTGGTGATGTGGCAGATCAAAAAAACCGATCACCCGTTTATCGATGATCACGGCCGCGAGGCGCTCAACTTCCAGATCTCGCTGATCATCATCGGCATCCTGCTCATCCCGGTCGCGGTGCTGACCTGCGGCATCGGAGCGGTGCTGTATCTCGCACCCACGGTGCTGGGCATTGTCGGCGGGATCCTCGCCGGCCTGGCGGCGAACCGCGGCGAGTATTTCCGCTACCCGGCCTGCATCCGCGTCATCTCCGGCCCGCGGCCCTGAGCGGTTCGCGGGCCCGCGGATACACTCTCCGCATGCCCCTGCTCGAGGTGACCAAGCTCCAGAAGTCGTACAGCGGCCGCACGGTCGTACGCGGTGTCTCGTTCACCGTCGACCGCGCCGAGATCATCGGCCTGCTCGGACGCAACGGCGCCGGCAAGACCACCAGCTTCCGTATGACCATCGGCATGATCGAGGCCGACGGCGGCACCGTCACCTTCGATGGCAACGATGTCTCCGACCTGCCTATGTACCAGCGGGCCCGCCTGGGCATGGGCTACCTCAGCCAAGAGCCAAGCATCTTCCAGCGGATGACCTGCGAGCAGAACCTCATGGCCATCCTCGACACCCTCCCGATCAGCCGCGGCAACCGAAAGAAACGGGCTGCCGAGCTGCTCGACCGCTTCGGCCTGACCCACAAACGCAAGGACCAGGCCCGCACCTGCTCCGGCGGCGAGCGGCGGAAGCTCGAAATCGCCCGAGCCATGGTCACCGAGCCGAGGATCGTCCTGCTCGACGAGCCGTTCAGCGGCGTTGACCCCATCGCTGTCGAAGACCTGCAGGCCGAGATCAAGAAGCTCGCCGAGACCGGCATCGCCGTGCTCATCACCGACCACAACGTGCAGCAGACGCTCCGCGTCTGCGACCGCGCCTGCATCATCGACGACGGCAAGCTCTTCGCCACCGGCACGCCAAGAGCCCTGATCAACGACGAACGCGTCCGCCAGGTCTACCTCGGCTCGCTCTTCCGCGGCGACGAGTTCGACGAGAAGTTTGCCCCCGCCCCCACCCGCAGCAATAAACGCTCCACCGCCGACGAGATCGAGATGCCGGAGCCGACGCCGAAAAAGAAGGCGGCCAACCCGTGAGGCGGAAAGTCCCCGCGCTCCTGGCTACAGGTCTGGTCACGGGCGGCTGCAGCACCGGCATCGAACGCACGATCACGATTACCAGCGAACCGCCCGGCGCACTGGTACACCTGAATGAAACCGAGATCGGCCGCACGCCCGTCACCACCGAGTTCCGGTTCTTCGGCGTCTACGACGTCCGCCTCAGCCGCGAGGGCTACGAGCCGCTGGCGACCGCCAAGGAAACGCACGTCCCGATCTGGGAGTACCCGGTGATCGACCTGCTGGCGATCCTGGCGCCGTGGCAGGTCAAGACCGCGATCAAGTGGGACTTCGAACTGGAGCCCGAGCCCGAACCGGGCACGGCCGCGGCGATCGAAGCCGAGCAAGATCTGCTCGAGCGGGCCAAATCGCTGCGCGATGCTTCACGCGGCGGTTGAGCGATCAGCCAAACGAGCCGCGTG
>JBCDEF010000123.1:0-8061 GCA_039179915.1 Planctomycetota bacterium
CCTGGGCTCGATCGCCGCGATCCTGATCGTGGGGGCGGCGGTGCTCTGGCCGGCTGTCAACATGCAGCGGGCCCGCGCGGTCCAGTCCTCGAATCAGGCAAATATGGCCGCCTCGGGCCTCGCGTTCGGGGCCTACGCGATGGACCACGAAGACCGGCTTCCGATGGTCTCCAGGCCGGACCCGGCCGAGCAGTGGGTCTGGTGGCGGGTCGGCACCGACCCTGACAGCTCGAACTCCGCGAACCTGTACGCGCTGCACCGGTTCGGCTACGCGAGGCAGGCCTCGCTCAACAGCCCGGGCAACCCGAATGCCCCGGCGGAGCTGCTGCCGCCCGGGGCCCTCGACTGGCGATCGTTCGACGAGGTCTCGTACAGCTACACGCTCTCGGCGGACGCCCCGGGGACGTTCAGCCCGGCGATGACCCTCGTGCTCGCCGACCGCTCGCCGGTGACGATGCGGGCCCATCGGGGGCAGCCGGTCTTCCTCAACGAGAACTCGATGAACCACCGCGGCCGCGGCCAGCACGTCTTGATGGGCGACGGCGGGGTCGGCTGGCTGACCTCGCCGGTCACCGCGACCGGGGACCACATCTACCTCCCCAGGCCGATCGAGCGGTTGGTCCGGTCGGTCCGGGATGGGCAGCGGATCACGTTCGAGGAAATGGTCGCCCCGGGAGGCCGGGCCGACGCGTTTGTGGGGCCCTGATCGCCGCCGGCCGGCACCGCTGGCCGTGTTGTCTGCCCTCTGGGCCGAGCCTATTCTTTGAGTCCGACCCGACGCACACCGCGGCGGGCGTGTATCGCGTGCTGGGACCGGTCATATGCCAAAGAACAAGATTCACAAGGGCCTCCTCAAGCGGGTCCGTATCTCCAAGACCGGCAAGGTCCGCCACCGCTCGGCCTACCACAAGCACCTCAGCTCGCACAAGAGCGGCAAGCGGCTGCGCCAGCTTCGGAAAGACCCGTACGCGGCCAATCCCGACGCCAAGCGGTTCGAGAAGCTGCTGTATCGTCGGCTCCGCGGGCGGACTCAGCCGCTGGCGTCGATCCGCCGCAGCCCGTCGCCCGAGCAGCGCCGCGCGATGCGTGAAGCCGCCGCCAAAGCCGCCAACCAAGACTAACCCGCCAAGACGAACCCGACCGCACGAACCACCGCCCGCCGGGACCCGAAAAGCCGGCCCCGCCGCTCCGCCGGGCGTGACGAAAGGACCAGACCATGCCCCGCGCCACCAACGGCCCCGTCCGCAACAAGGCCCGCAAGCGCATTCTCCGCGATGCCCGCGGCTACTACGGCGCCCGCGGCAAGCACCGCAAGCTCGCCAAGCAGCAGGTCATCCGCTCGGGCGTCTACGCCTACCGCGACCGCCGGACGCTCAAGCGCGACATGCGCGGCCTCTGGATCACCCGCATCACCGCGGCCTGCACCATGCGCGGTACGCGGTACAGCCTGTTCGTCAACGGACTCAAGCTCTCGGGCGTGCTGCTGAACCGCAAGATGCTCAGCCAGCTCGCGATCGAAGACCCTCGCGCGTTCGATGAGCTGGTCGCCATCGCCACCGAAGCCAGCACCGCGCAGCCCGCGGCCAAGGCCAGCTAACCAACAGGACCGGGTGCCCGCGTGAACTGGTGGGTCCAGAGTGTTCTCGACAACCAGGGCATCGTCGGTCTCGTGTCGTGGATCGTCGCGGTTGTCGGCTCGATCGTGATGCACGAGCTCGCGCACGGCTGGGCTGCGATCCGCCTCGGCGACCGCACGCCGATCGAGACCGGGCACATGACCTGGAACCCGCTGGTGCACATGGGCCAGATGAGCCTGATGCTGTTCGCGATCTTCGGCATCGCGTTCGGGGCGATGCCGGTCGACCCCTACCGCCAGCGGGGGCAGTACGCCCAGGCGATCGTCGCCGCGGCCGGGCCGGCGATGAACCTGCTGATCGCGGCCGTCTTCATGGTGCTCGGCGGCGTGGTCGTCGCGACGCGTCAGTCGCTCGGTGATCCACTGGGGCCGAACTTGGTCACCTTCTGCTACATCGTCGTTTTCTTAAACATCGCGCTGGCGATCTTCAACCTGCTGCCCGCCCCGCCGCTCGACGGCTCGCGGATCCTGGGCAACTTCGTGCCGGCCTACGAGCGGATCTTCCAGAGCGAAAACGGGCAGTGGATCGGCATGGGCCTGTTCATCATCGCGTTCGTCTTTGCGGGCCGGCTGATCTTCGGCCCGGCGCGCACAGTCGCCGCGGATGGCATCGGGTTCTTTGCTCGGTTGTTTACGTAGCGCGTCGCGACGACGCGGCGCAGCCCGCGAGCTTGTAAAGCACGCGCGCTGCAACGTTCGCGTCCCACTCATCACCGTCATCGCATGCGACCTCGACCAGATCAAAGCCGACGACGGTCCGGTCCGATTCGGCGATTACGCCGAGCAGCGCATCGGCCTCCCGGAAGCTCAGCCCCCCTGGCACCGGCGTCCCCGTGCTCGGGCAGAGCGACGGGTCCAGCCCGTCGATGTCGAGCGTGATGTACACGCGCTGAGGCAGGTCGGCGATGGCGTTCTCGAACAGCCGCCTGACCGACCCGCCGAGATCGCAGTGCTCAAAGATCGCCCGGTCGGTGAGCGTGCGGATCCGCGGGCCCTGCGACTCGGCGTAGAGCATCTCTTCTTCGCAGACATCGCGGATACCGATCTGCACAAGCTTCGTCAGCCCGGGGCACCGCTCAAGCGCGTTATACATCACCGAGGCGTGCGAGAACCGGTGGCCCTCGTACGAATCGCGCAGGTCCATGTGCGCATCGATCTGGATGACGCCGAGCTCCCCGGCCGCCGCGCAGGCCTCGATCGCGCCGAGCGAGACGCTGTGCTCGCCGCCGAGCACCGCCGGCACGCCGCCCGCATCGAGCACCTCGGCCGTTCGCTGAAACAGCTCTGCACGGATCCTCTCACCGACAATGTCGTGATTGTCCCGCAGCCCGGGCACGATCACCGGTTCTTCGGCGATGCCTGCGCGCCACACGTCCCCGAACCGCAGATCGTGCAGGTCGACCTGCGCGGACGCTTTTCGGATCGCGGCGGGCGCCAGCGCCGTGCCGCCGCCGTAGGACACCGTGCCCTCGTACGGCACAGGGATCACGCGGATCAGGGCGTCGGGCCGCGGCGGCAGGCCGAAGAGCGTCTCGTGCGAGGCGGGGGCGTTGGGATCGAAAGACACGGCTGCGGCTCCCGCGCGGTATTGTCGGTGCATGAAGTACGCCCTGATTATCCCCGACGGCGCGGCCGACCGCCCGCTGCCCGAGCTCGGCGGCCGGACACCGTTCGAAGCGGCCGTCACGCCCAACCTCGACCGGCTCGCGGCGATGGGCCGGCTCGGCACGGCTCGCACCACGCCGGATGGATTCGGCGCGGGGTCGGATGTCTGCTCGATGTCGCTGATCGGCTACGACCCCGCGGCGTACCACACGGGCCGGGCGCCGCTCGAAGCCGCCGCCTTGGGCATCACCGGCGGGCCGGCCGACGTCGTCTGCCGTGTGAATCTGGTGACGGTTGACGAGGCCGGCCGCATGCTCGACCACTCCGCGGGCGGGATCGACGGCGACGAATCGCGGGCGCTGTTCGACGCGCTCACGAACGCTTGGACCGAGGCCGGTCTGCTTCGGGGCTCGAGCCTGCATTCGGCCGCGGGGTACCGCGCGGCGCTGGTCGATCGGTCGGGCCGATCGTTCGATGGGCTCTCGACGACTCCGCCGCACGAGATCCCGGGCGAGACCGCCGCGGCGCATGCGCCATCGGGCGGCGAGGCGGCGGCGTGGCTGAACGATCTGATGGACAGTGCGCGGCCGGCGCTCGCGGCGCATCCGGTCAACAACGCCCGCCGCGAGCGGGGCGTTCGGCCGGCGACCAACGCCTGGATCTGGGGCCAGGGCACGTTCCCGAGCATGCCGAGCTTCGAGAGCCGCTTCGGCCTCCGCGGCTGCATGCTGACGGCGGTCGATCTGCTCGCGGGCATCGCGCAGCTCGTCGGCTGGGACCGGCTCGATGTGCCGGGCCTGACCGGGTGGCACGACAACGACTACGTGGGCCAGGGCCGAGCCGCGGCCGAGGCGATCGACCGATACGACCTGGTCTGCTGCCATGTCGAATCGCCTGATGAGGCCGCGCACCAGGCCGACGCGACTACAAAGACCGCGGCGATCGAAGCGATCGATCGGCACTGCGTCGGGCCGATCGTTGATCGGCTCGCACGCGAGCCGGCGTGGCGGGTGCTCGTGCTGCCCGATCATTACACGCTGTGCGGAACGCGGAAGCACGACGCGACGCCGGTGCCGTTTCTGGTCGCCGGCTCGGGCATCGCGGCGGATTCGGCCGATCGCTTCACCGAGACCAACGCCGAGGCGGGCGGGCCGCATTGTGCGCGCGGCCACGAGCTGCTCCCGAGCCTGATGTCAGACCTGCCTCCGGGCGGGCTGCTCGGGTCCTGACCGGCGGTCGCGAGCCAATTCTGAGAGAGAGTTGCACAACCGCCTCCAACCCGCGAGAATCGGCCCATGGATCAACCGACCAAGCTAGAACCCTCCGCCCGCGGCGGGCTGCTCGATTTTGTCGAGTGGCTCGGCAACAAGCTGCCCGACCCGGTGCTGCTCTTCCTGCTTGGCGCGATCATCGTCATGGTGATCAGTCAGATCGCGGTGTCGGCCGGCTGGGAAGTGCAGCCCAAGACGCCGGTGCAGGTGACCCTGGCCGACGGCACGCAGCAGGTCGAGTTCGTTCCCGAGGGCGACCTGATCAAGCCCGTGAGCCTGTTGACCCCAGACGGGCTCTATTGGTCCCTGACGAGCATGGTTGACAACTTCATGGGCTTCGCGCCGCTGGGCGTGGTGCTCACGGGCATGCTTGGCATCGGCGTCGCGGAGAAGACCGGGCTGATCGGCGGGATGCTCAAGGCGTTCATGCTCGTGGTGCCCAAGGCGCTGCTGACGCCGATGATGATCTTCCTGGGCATCATGAGCTCGATGGGGCTCGACGCGGGCTATGTCGTCCTGCCGCCGCTGGCGGCGGCGTTGTACAAGTCGGTCGGCCGCTCGCCGCTGGCGGGGATCGCGGCCGTCTTCGCGGGCGTTTCGGCGGGCTTCAACGCGAACCTGTTTGTGACCGGGCTTGACCCGATGCTCGCCGAACTGTCGCAGACCGGCGCCAGGGTGATCGAGCCGGACTACGCCGTCGCCGCGACCTGCAACTGGTGGTTCATGATCGCGTCGACCTTCGTGATCACGATGACCGGCTGGGCGGTCAGCACGTGGTTCGTTGAGCGGCGGCTCTCGAAGAAAGCGCCCGACGACGGCGGGCCGACCGAGATCGATACCGAAGCGCTCGAGGGCCAGGGCCTGACCGGCGAGGAGAAGCGGTCGCTGCTGTTCGGCGCGGGCGCGATGCTGGCCCTGATCGTCGTGACGGTCGCGCTGGTCAAGATCCCCGGCTCGCCGCTCTATGACTACACCGTGCCGCACCACACCGAAGAAGGGCGGCAGCTGCTAGCCGATATTGTCGATGCCTCGCCGCCGGCGATGACCGAGACCGGGCAGACGATCGAGGGCGAGGGCTACTACGTCGACAGCGCGAACACCCGGTTCGTGACCGACGACGGCCGGGTGCTCGATGTCCGCCAGCCGCAGTTCCAGCGGTGGGTGAGCGTGGTTACGCCGCTGATCTTCCTCGGGTTCGTGATCCCGGGGCTCGTCTACGGCATCTCGATCGGGACCATCCGCACGAGCAAGGACGCGGCGCGGGTGATGATCGAATCGATCGCCAACATGGCGCCGATCATCGTGCTCGCATTCTTCGCGGCGCAGTTCATCGAGTACTTGCAGTACAGCCGGCTCGACCGGATGCTGGCCTACGCCGGCGGCATCTCTCTCGCGCAGGCGGAACTGAGCAAGGAAGCGCTCGTCGTCGCGTTCATCCTCGTCACGATGCTCTTCAACCTGTTCATCGGGTCGATGAGCGCGAAGTACACGATGTTCGCGCCGATCTTTGTGCCGATGCTGATGTTCGTCGGCATCAGCCCGGAGCTGACGCAGGCGGCCTACCGCATCGGCGACTCGACGACCAACATCATCACGCCGCTCAACGCCTACCTGGTGATCATCCTCGTGTTCATGCAGAAGCACGCGCCCAAGGGCGGCATGGGCACGCTGATCTCGATGATGGTGCCGTACACGATCGTGTTCACGGTCGTGTGGTGCATCATGCTGCTGGTGTGGCTCCAGTTCGGCTGGGACCTGGGCCCGCAGGGCCCGCTGGCGTACAGCCCGACCCAGCCGTAACGCGTGCGGCTCAGTCCGTCGTTTCGAAGGGCCAGCTTTCGCCCAGCCAGCCCTCGTAGATTCGCCGCTGCCGCTCGGTCGGTTCGGCGACGCGTTCGAGCCGGTACCGGCCCGGGGCCGGCTCGCCGAGCTCGAGTTCGATCTCGCGGTACGCCCTGTATCGGAACAGGCCGACGGTCACCGCGTCGCCCGGCTCGAACTCGGCGAGGACGTCGCCGGTATCCCGGCCCGCGACACTCCTGCCCGCGATCGAAACGACCTCGTCGCCGACGTTGATGCCGGCCGCGAACGCGGGCGAGCCGTCGCGCAGCCGCGTGACCTCGCCGGCGCCGTTGATGCTCGCGCCGAGCGTGGGCGGCCCGTCGGCGTCGTCCTGCGTCAGCTCGAGCCCGGCGATCGCCAGCGCCTCGGCGAACGGCGGCGGCTCGGTGCCGTCGATGTATCGGTCGAAGAACTCGGCCATGTCCGTTCCCGCGACCTCGGCCGCGATCGCCCGGACGTCGCCCGGCGTGTAGCCGTTTTCGCGCCAGTCGTACCGCTCGTTGAGCACGCGCATGACATCGTCGAGCGAGCGGGCGTTGTCCGTCGCGTCGCGGATCATCAGGTCGAGGCACATCGAGGCCATCGAGCCGTGGCTGTAGAAGTTCACGGTCGTGTTGCTGTGGTCCGGGCTCGGCTGGCCCCAGAACTTCAGCCACGCGTCGTAGCTCGACTGCGACAGGCTCGAGCGGTGCCGGCCGGCCCGGTTCATCACGCTGCCGATCGTCGACGCGGTCCGATCGATGTACCAGTCGGCATCGACGATCCCGGCGCGGACCAGCAGCAGCTCGTCGTAGTAGCTCGTCGTGCCCTCGACGAGCCAGAGCAGCGTGGTGTAGTTTTCTTTGTCGTAGTCGTACGGCGTGATGCCCACCGGGCGGAACCGCTTGACATTCCACGTGTGGAAGTACTCGTGGGTGACCAGGCCCATGAAGCCGATCCAGCGGTCATGGTCGCTGAAGGTCTCGGGCCGGGTCTGCACGACGGTCGAGTTGAGGTGCTCCGTGCCGCCCCGGCCGCCGGGGTACGCGTGCACGATATAGACGTAGCGGTCGATGTGGATGTCGTGGTCGAACACGTCGTGGGTGACCTCGGCGATCGCGGTGAAGTCGCGCTTGACCTCGTCCCAGTCCGGCTCGACGTCGCCCCAGACGACGACCTCGGTCCGCACGCCCTCGGCGTCGAAGACGTGCAGCTGATGCTCGCCGGCCTCGATGGGCGAGTCCATCAGCGCGTCGTAGCTCGGGGCAACGTACCGGTCGCCGTCCCGCTCCATGCCCGTCGCAACGCGCCAGTGGCCTGGCATCGTTAGCCGCACGGTGTGCTCGGCGTCGCGGTGGGGGGGCGACATAACGAAGACGCTCGAGCCGCTCAGGTAGGCGTGCGAGTCGTCGGCGTGCCGCGTGCGGTCGCCCAGCGATGCGGCGAAGATGTCATAGGTCAGCGTCGCCGGCTCGCCGTCATCCAGGCCCGTGATCCGCCATGCGTTTTTGCGGATCTTGCTCGCGTCGACCGGGTTGCCGCCGCTGTCGGTCGCGGACCACTCGCGGACGGTGGCGGCGAAGTCGAGCACGCCGTAGCGGCCGGGCGGCGACCCAGATCGTCACGGTCTCGGCCACGGCGCCCGCGGTCGACGGCGTCGCCGAGTTTGTCCTGCCGGTCTGGCGACCCGGCCGCTACGGCGTGCTCGACTTCGCCGCCACCGTCCGC
>JBCDEF010000124.1:0-8052 GCA_039179915.1 Planctomycetota bacterium
CGATGATCTCCCGCCCGCGTTGCAGGCCCTCTGGGCACCGATCCGGAGCCAGGCTCTCGCGGAGAGCGACTCTGCGGAGGCCGAGGCAGACGCCCGTCGTCTTGTGCAGGTGCTCGCCGAGCGGCGGATGGACAGCCGGTCGTTCTTCGGCCGCGTCGCCGGCGAGTGGCAGCACCACCGCTCAACGCTGTTCGGCTCGGGCTTCACGGCGCCGGCGCTGCTGAGCCTGCTCCGGCCCGACTGGACGGTCGCCGATCTGGGCTGCGGCTCGGGCGATGCATCGCGGCATCTGGCGCCGTGCGTCGAGCGCGTGATCGCCGTCGATCAGTCCGAGGCGATGCTCGAGGCCGCCCGAGGCGCGGTGGGCGATTTGCCCAACGTCGAGCTGCTCGCCGCGGACCTGGAAGCGCTGCCGATCGCCGATCGTTCGATCGACGCGGCGATCGTCTCGCTTGTGCTGCACCACGTCGAGCGCCCCGTGGATGTGCTCGGCGAGGCGGCGCGGCTGCTGCGGACCGACCGCGGCGGCGGCACGCTGATCCTGATCGACATGCTCGCGCACGACCGCGACGAGTACAAGCGAACGATGGGCCACATCCATCTCGGCTTCACGCCCGCGCAGATTGAAAGCATGCTCACCCAGGCGGGCTTCGGCGCGATCTCGTGCCGTGAGCTGCCGACGAGTTCGAAGACCAAGGGCCCGGGGCTGTTCGTGGCCGCCGGGCGTCTGACCATCTGATTCACCGATTTTCTCTCTCATCACACCGGAAGGAACAGAACCGTGACAACGATGACCACCCCGAACATGACCGTGGAGACGGCCAACGGTCTGGACTACAAGGTCGCCGACCTATCGCTGGCCGAGTCGGGCCGGCACCTGCTGCGTCTGGCCGAGCACGAGATGCCGGGCCTGATGGCGCTTCGCAAGGAGTACGCCGGCAAGCAGCCGCTCAAGGGCGCCCGCATCGCCGGCTCGCTCCACATGACCGTGCAGACCGCCGTGCTGATCGAGACGCTGGTCGAGCTGGGCGCCGAGGTCCGCTGGGCCTCGTGCAACATCTTCTCGACCGATGACGCCGCCGCCGCGGCCGTCGTCGTTGGCCCCAAGGGCACGACCGACAACCCGCAGGGCATCCCGGTCTTCGCCTGGAAGGGCGAGACGCTCGACGAATACTGGTGGTGCACCCGCCAGATCCTCAACTGGCACGGCGAGCCGGCCAACCTGATCCTCGACGACGGCGGCGATGCCACCATGATGGTCCTCAAGGGCTACGAGTTCGAGCAGAGCGGCACCATCCCCGAGTTCGACGCCGCCAACGATCCCGAAGAGTTCGGCGCGTTCCTCAGCCAGCTCCGCGAGCAGGCCAAGGAGCACCCCGGCTGCTGGGCCAAGCTGCAGGAGGCCATCCGCGGCGTCTCGGAAGAGACGACCACGGGCGTGCACCGCCTGTACCAGTACGCCGAGAGCGGCATCCTGCCCTTCCCGGCGATCAACGTCAACGACTCGGTCACCAAGAGCAAGTTCGATAACGTCTACGGCTGCCGCCACTCGCTGATCGACGGCCTCAACCGCGCCACCGACGTCATGCTCTCGGGCAAGGTCGCGGTGGTCTGCGGCTACGGCGATGTCGGCAAGGGCTGCGTGCAGTCGCTCCGCGGACAGGGCTGCCGCGTGCTCGTGACCGAGATCGATCCGATCTGTGCGCTGCAGGCCGCCATGGAGGGCCTGCAGGTCGTGCGTCTCGAGGACGCGATCGAGACCGCCGACATCTTCATCACGACCACGGGCAACAAGGACATCATCACGCTCGACTCGATGAAGAAGATGAAGAACAAGGCGATCGTCGCCAACATCGGCCACTTCGACAACGAGATCGAGATGGAGAAGCTCGCTCGCGACGCCGACGTCGAGCGGACCAACATCAAGCCGCAGTACGACGAGTTCGAGTTCAAGAGCCAGAACAAGAGCATCCTGGTGCTGGCCGAGGGCCGCCTGATGAACCTCGGCTGCGCGACGGGGCACCCGAGCTTCGTGATGTCGGCCAGCTTCACCAACCAGGTGATCGCGCAGATCGAGCTGCACAGCAACAACGACGCGTACGAGAACAAGGTCTACATGCTGCCCAAGCACCTCGACGAGAAGGTCGCGCGGCTGCACCTCGACCAGCTCGGCGTCCGCCTGACCGAGCTGAGCCAGGACCAGGCCGACTACATCGGCGTGCCGGTCAACGGTCCCTACAAGCCCGAGCACTACCGGTACTGATCCTGATCTGACCGAATGAAAAGGGCCCGGGGTTGACGCCCCGGGCCCTTTGTTGATGAACGAACCGTGCGGACCAACCCGCGACTCAGCGCCGGCGGCGGGCCGCGGCCAGACCGCCGAGCGCGAGCAGGCCGGCGCTGCCGGGCGCGGGCACGGCGACGCTGATGATCGCTTCGAGCGTGGTCGCGCCGTCGAGCGACGCCAGATCGACCTCGACGAACAGGAAGCCGTCTTCGGCGAGCTCGAGGCCCGGGCCGGTGGTGACCGATGCGTTGAAGTCATCGATGATCCAGTCCGCCACGCCGTCGCCGGTGTCGTCCCAGCCGTCGCCCACGGCCAGCAGCGGGATGGACGAGCCGGCCAGATCCGCGGCGTCGCCGGCGAAGAAGAGCGTCTCGGTATCGGTCCCGCCGGCTTCCAGGTCCCAGATGTAGACGGCCTGGTTCAGGTCGTTGATGCTGGCGGCGTCGACGCTGCCGTCGAGCACGCCGCCGGCGAGAGCGTCGCCCTCGCGGAGCTGGATCGCGCCGTTATAGGCGATGAACTCGTCGACCGTTGTGGCACCGTCGGTGTCGCCCGAGAAGATGAAGTTGCCGGCGTTGTTGATGTCGACGACATCGAAGTTGTCCCAATTGTCGCCGCTGCCGCTGGGCGAGCCTTCCTGGGCGATGACGGCGCCGTTGACCGTCAGGGTTGCGTCTGCGCTGCCGGCCTGGTTGGCGTCGTTAAAGATGAACATGGTGTTCGACTGGTCGTCGGAGAACGAGAAGTCGAAATCGATGCCGCCGCCGCCGCCGACCGTGACGCCGTCGACGACATCGCCCGCGCGGAGGATGCCGGTGACGTTGCCGTCGGTCGTTCGGCGGTAGATGATGCGGTTCTGGCTGCTGGTGCCGCCCATGCCATCATTCGTGGCCGAGACCCAGTAGGCGGTGCCGTCGTCGGCCATCTGGGGCCGGCTGTGGAAGGTGTTGGCAAAGCCCGGCGCGAAGTCCTCGGCCGGCTGGTTGTCGGTGGCGATGACACCCTGGTCGGAGACGAGCCCGTCGCCGCTTTCTACACCGTCATCGATCGACGGGCTGTAGACGAACTCGCCGTTGTTGCCGATGCCCATGGTCGACTCGCCGCCGCTGAGCGTGACGCCCACGGCTTCGTCCGACGTAAAGATCAGCCCGGTGTCGTACCAGATGCCCCGGCGGTCGTCGTCGAGGGTCACCACAAAGCCGACGGTGCCATTGCCGTCGGTGAACGGCGAGCCGAGACCGCTGACGGTTGTTCCGGCGAGCGCGTCGGTCTCTTTGACAACGGTGGTGCCGGAGACAGTCTGCGCGTTGACCGCGCACGCAAGCCCAGTGGCCGCGATGAGCGCGGCCGCACGAATCGAATGAGTCACGTTGTTCCTCCTGCTTCCCAAGACCGTTCCTCTCAGAACGGTTCTTCCCAAAACCGCAGCGGAGGAGCCGGTCCGGCCCAACACGGGCCGCCCACTGTGCGTTTGCCGGCCCCCCGCCTCTCCCCGCTAGCCTACCGGAAGCCCGGGAGCCGGCACAACCCGAAACTCTCTGGCCCGATCTCTGGCCCCATCTCTGGCCCCATCCCCGGCTACCAGGAGCACGCCCGTGCACATCCGTGACATCCTTCAGCGGCGCCCGACCAGCTTCAGCTTCGAGTTCTTCCCGCCCAAGACGGCCCAGAGCTCCGAGGCGCTGTTCGGCACGATCGCCGAGCTCGAGAGCCTGTCGCCCTGCTACGTGAGCGTGACCTACGGCGCGGGCGGGTCGACCCGCGAGCTGACGCACGACCTCGTGGTCCGGCTCAAGACGCAGACGAGCCTCGACCCTGTGCCGCACCTGACCTGCGTGTGCCACTCAGCCGACGAGATCGGGCGCGTGCTCGAGCGCTACGCGGCCGCGGGCATCTCCAACATCCTTGCGCTGCGGGGTGACCCGCCGCACGGCATACCGGATCACGACCACGCGTCGGACGCCTACGCCTACGCCGCCGAGCTGGTCTCGGCGATCCGGTCCTTTGGCGGGCACCCCGACCCGCGCGGCTTCGGCATCGGCGTCGCCGGCTTCCCCGAGGGCCACGCCGAGTGCCCGAACCGCGCGAAAGAGATCGACTATCTGAAAGCGAAGGTCGACGCGGGCGCGGACTACATCTGCACGCAGCTGTTCTTCGACAACCGCGATTTCTACGACTTCACCGAGCGGTGCCGGCTCGCGGGCATCGATGTCCCGATCATCGCCGGCATCATGCCGGTCACGTCGGTCAAGGGCATGATGCGCATGTCCGAGCTGGCGCTGGGCGCGCGGTTCCCCGCGTCGCTGCTCAAGGCGGTCGACCGGACCAACGGGTCGAATGAGGCCGTCGAACGCGTCGGCGTGCACTGGGCGACCGAGCAGTGCCGCGACCTGCTCGACCACGGCGTCGACGGGATCCACTTCTACACGCTCAACAAGTCCGCGGCGACGCGGGAGATCTTCTCGTCGCTCGGCGTCGACTGCGCCTCGCAGCTCGACGCGCCGCCGCCGCCGGCTAGCCCCGAGCGGAACGAACCAGCCGCCTGAACAGGTCCAGGCCCAGCGGCTCGAACGCGGTGCGTTCCGGGTGCCACTGCACGCCGAGGTAGAAGCGTCGGGCCGGGTCGCTGACGGCCTCAGTCACGCCGTCGTGCGCGGCCGCGCAGACGCGCAGGCTTCCGGGGTCGCTCACCGCTTGGCGGTGCCGGCTGTGGACCGTGCCCGAGCCGCCTTTCAGCGAGCCGGTGCACTCGACGCGGTGGTCCCGATCCCAGTGGTCGCCGTGGGTCGGCGTGCTATCGGCCATCCACTGGTCCAGCTTTCCGCCGGCGTGCAGCGCCATCAGCTGCATACCCAGGCACACCCCGAGCACGGGCATGTCGGGCGTTTCGTCGGCCAGGTGCGAGATCATCGCCGACTCGGACTCCTGCCGCGCAGCGTGGACGGGCGCCACCCGCGGATCGGTCGGCTGGCCGAACGGCTCCGTCCTCGGGTCGTCCCCGCCGATGAGCACAAGCGCATCGCACACACCGAGCTGGTCGATCGCGGCTCCCGGCTCGGGCGGCAGGATGACCGGCACCCCCCCGCTCTCCCGCACGGCCCGGCAGTAGCCGGTCGCCGCCACGGCGCGTTCGATGCTGTTGACCGGCATGATGTCCGCCGTGATGCCGACGATCGGGCTGGGGTTGGATCCGTTTGTGCTCATCACATCTGTGGTATAGTCGCCCGATGCGCGCAACGACGGTGCTGATCCTGGCGGCTATCCTGGCGGTTCTCCTCGCGGCGGTCGCGGTGGACCGCCGGCTCTCGCGGGAAGCGGTGAGCACCCGGTCCCTGCTCTCGGGGCGCTTCGAGGCGCTCTCGGCCGGACCCCCGTCGTCGGCCGTGCGGCTCGAACGCCGGGGCGACGCCTGGACGGTGGCAGCCGGCGGCGAATCCTGGCCCGCCGACCCGCGCCTCGTGGCTCGGTTCGAGCGGCGGCTGCGCTCCGCGACCTTGGTCAGGCAGGCCGCCCGCACCCCAGTCGCAAGCTCAGACTCCAGTGAGATCATGATCGAGACGCCCGAGCAAACGCTGCGGCTTGTCGCGACCGATGGCGTCGTCGGCGGCCAACGGACGCTGCTCGATCAGCGGGGCGACACCTGGGGGATCGACGAGTCGGTCGCGCGGTCGCTCGAGCCGGCTTCGCTGCTGATGCTGCGCTCGCCGGGCGCGTTCCCGGGGATCGATGCCGCCGCTCGCCGCCTGACTCTGCGTCCCGGGGAGCAGCCAGAAGCCTCCGGCACCGAGCTCCGGCGTGTCAACCGCTCTTGGATGCTCGAAGCGCCGGCCCGTGCACCGGCCGATGCGGAAGCGGTCTCGCAGCTCATCGCCGCGCTGGCCCGGCTCGCGTATCTTCCGGGCGAGCCGGCCGCCGCGCCGTCCCCGGACGATCTTGATCTCACCGTCGAGCTCGCCGGCGGCGAACGGGTCTGGCACGCACGGCTCGGCCCGGACGGCTCCGTGCGGGTCCGTGATGCCGCCGATGCCGGCTCGGCTCGGTCGGGCAGGGTTGACCCGGCTTTGGTCAATGAGCTGGCGGCGATCGAACCGGCAACGCTCATCAGCCGGCGTTCCCTTCCGCTGGCGGGCTCGGAGATCGCCGCGATGGTCTTGCGTTCGGTCGACGGCGAGCAGCGGCTCGAACGCGCCGGCCGCGGCTGGTCGGGCGATGCGGAACTCGCCGAGGCGGTCGTCGGCCTTCTGACGCGGCGGGACGCCGACTCGGTGGCGATCGATCCCGTCGACACATATCCGTCCGAATCGGCGAACGGACTGCGTGTTCTGCTCGAGCGGTTCGGCAACCTGCCGATCGACGAACTGAGAATCGAACTCCATGGCGATGGCGTGGTCGTTCGCATCGGGGCCGTGACGCGGCTCTACCGGCTCGGGCGACAGGAAGCGGACGTCATCGCGTCAAGTCTCGAAGCCCGCGTCCGAAGCGGCGGCCGATCCGGTCCCGGGGCCGGCGGGGGCTGACACCCGGCCGATGTCGGTCCGCAGCTGCATGCCGTCGAACGAGATGGCCGACGCGGCGGCGTACGCGCGCTCCCGTGCCTGCTCCGGCGAGTCACCGGTCGCAACGATGTTGAGAACCCGACCGCCGCCGACCACCAGCCGTCCTTTCTCGTCGCGTCGCGTCCCGGCGTGCAGCACGTGGACGCCGTCCATCGACTCGGCCTCGTCGACACCCGAGATGACCGCCCCGGCTCGCGGCTTGGCCGGGTAGCCCTCCGCCGCAAGCACCAGGCAGCAGCTCGGCCGCGGGGAGAACCGCAGCTCGTGCTCCGCGAGCCGGCCGCGGCAGGTCGCCAGTATCGCGAGCAGCAGATCCGACTCGAGCCGGGCGAGTACCGCCTGGCATTCCGGATCGCCGAACCGCACGTTGAACTCGAGCACCTTGGGCCCCGCGGGGGTGAGCATCAGCCCCGCGTAGAGCACGCCGGTGAACCGGACGCCGTCGCGCTTGAGCGCATCGACCGTCGGCACCAGCACATCCCGCTCAACGATCTCCAGCGTTGCTTCATCGATCTGAGCGCTCGGGCTGAACGCGCCCATCCCGCCCGTGTTCGGCCCGAGGTCGCCGTCGAGCAGACGCTTGTGATCCTGCGCCGTTTCGAGAACATAGATCGACCGCCCGTCGACCATCGCCAGCACCGAGACCTCCGGGCCCTCGAGCCGTTCCTCGATCAGCAGCCGCTTTCCGGCGTCGCCGAAGCGGCCCTCGATCATGCAGGCCCGGACGAACGCCTCGGCGTCCTCGAGCGACTCGGGCACCAGCACGCCCTTGCCCGCCGCCAGGCCAACCGCCTTGATCACGTGCGACTCCTCCCGCGACTGCAAGAACGCGATCGCGGCATCCGCCGAGTCGAACACGCGGCCCTCGGCCGTCGGGATCGACGCCCCGCGCATGAGCTGCTTCGCCCAGGCCTTGTCCGATTCGAGGCGTGCCGCGGCCTGGATCGGGCCGAACACGAGGCGGTCCGGAGACGCGAGCCCGTCCGCGTACCCCTCCGCCAGCGGCCCCTCGGGCCCGATCACAACCAGCCCGATGTCGTGCTGATCGCAGTACCTCGCAAGCCGGTACAAGTACCCCCGCCCGCCGGAGACATCCACCGGTCGCGCCAGCGCCGCGATGCCCGGGTTCTGCGTGTCGGTCGCGTGCAGGGTGCCCAGCCGCGGCGACGCCGACATGCCCCGAGCGAGCGCGTGTTCCCGGCCGCCGCC
>JBCDEF010000125.1:0-8000 GCA_039179915.1 Planctomycetota bacterium
CGAGGGCAAGGGCAAGATCGTCGACAGGCTGGCGCCCTCGTCGCCCCACTGCAGGCCGACCACGGCGGTATGAACATTCATGGCTGCGCTACTCACCCGCCATTGTTGGCGGGTGATCGGCAGGAGGCGTGCGAGCGCCGGCGGGGAAGTGGCAGCGCTGACGGCTGCCGATCATGAACCCGCCACGAAAGGCCGATACGCCCTTTGCATGGGCGAATCGATCCAAATCATGTGCCCCAGCCTCAAATGCAGGAAGGTCCTCGCCGTGCCGGCCTCGGCCCGGGGCAAGAACGTCCGCTGCAAGGCCTGCCAGACCATGATCCGGGTGCCGAGCATGCCGAGCAGCAGCGGCGGGAGCGGCTTATCCGCGAAGGCAGGCTGAATCAGCCCGAGCCAGGCTGAGCCAGCTTGAACGAGACCGAGCCAGGCTGCTAGAGCCCGGGCTGCTCGTCGTCTTCGTCGTCGTCTTCGCCCAGATCGAAATCGAAATCGAGCAGGCTGGAATCGTCGTTGCCGTCGCTGAGCGACGAGAGCGCTATGTCCGAATCGTCGGGGTCCGCACCGTCTGATTCAGCCCCGGCGACACCCCCGGCCAGCGCGGCCGCGGCCTGCGCGGATTTGGGAGCCGCCGGTGCGGCATCGTCGGCAAGCTCGACAGAGCCTCGGGCGTAGACATCCGACGGATCAAGGCTCGAGGGCTCGCCGTCCAGGATGACCGCGAACACCGCGGGCCCGATCGAGACCAGGTCGCCGGCGTGCAACGCCGAGTGCTCGACGCGCTCGCGGTTGACAAACGTCCCGTTGCTCGACCTGAGGTCCTTAACCGTAAGCCGGCCATCCTCAACGAGAAACTCGCAGTGCTGCCTCGAGACGCTCCTCGCCGGGATCCGCAGCAGAGCATCCTTCTCGCGGCCGACGACCAGATGCTCGTGCCGGAGGTGGATTTCCTGCGACGTGCCGTCTGCCTTGACCACGAGCAGCGATGCGTTCATACGGTGTCCATCCCGGCGCCCGGCGGCGCAGCGCTCCCGATCCGCGGTGCGGCGGGTCCTGTTCGAATATCATCCCGTGCCGCGTCAGGCCGCGGCAGCCGAGACTCCCTATGCCCGACGATACCGCCTTGCCGGTGATGCGGCAACGCCCAACACGGACCAGCCGCCACATCCTCGGCGGCACGATCGGCGTCGGCCACCAGCCGATCCGCTCGCTCTACGTTCATGTTCCGTTCTGCGCCCACAAATGCCACTACTGCGATTTCTACAGCTTTGTCGACAACCGCGGCCGGCAGCGTGCCTTCGCCGAGCGGCTCGCGCGGGAGTTCGACGCCATCGCCCCCCGGGCCGGCACGCTTGACACGATTTTCATCGGCGGCGGCACCCCCACGCTGCTCGAGCCCGAGCCCCTGGGTCTCGTGCTTGACGGCATCCGATCCGCATTCGATCTTGCCGACGGGGCCGAGTGGACGACCGAGTGCAACCCCGAGACCGCGACACCCGAGCTGATGACCGCTCTGGCCGCGGCCGGCGTCAACCGGATCAGCATCGGTGCCCAGAGCTTCAACCCGTCCCATTTGCGCACGCTCGAGCGGCATCACGACCCGGCGAACGTCGCGAAGGCGGTCGAGCTCGCGGCCGCCGCCGGCATCGGGCATCGCTCGGTCGACCTGATCTTCGCGATCCCCCGGCAGACGATCGAAGAGCTCGACGACGACCTCGACCGCGTCTTTGCGCTCGAGATCGATCACCTGTCTGCGTATTCGCTGACCTACGAGCCGAACACGGCGATGACCAAGCGGCTGGAGCGCGGCGAGTTCATCCCCGCAACCGACTCGCTGGAAGCCGACATGTTTCTGCACGTCCGCCGCCGCGCCGCCGAGGCCGGGTTCGACGCCTACGAGATCAGCAACTTCGCGAAGCCGGGCGGCGGGTGCCGGCACAACCTGGCCTACTGGCGGCAGGATGAGTGGCTCGCGGCGGGCCCATCGGCCAGCGGCCACGCCGGCGGGCACCGGTACAAGAACGTCCCGCGGCTGGACGACTATCTGGCGATCGACGACGCCGGTTTCGCGCCGGTGATCGATCACGAGCCGCCCGATCCGAGCCGGCTGCTGGTCGAGCGGCTGATGACCGGTCTCCGGCTGGCCGAGGGCCTCGATGCCGAGCGGATGCTCCAGGCTTGTGAGGCGGCCGCTCCGGATCGGTCGGGCGAGCTGCTCGCGCAGGTCAACGCCGCCAGCGACCGCGGGTGGCTCGAGACCTCAGCCGGCCGGTGGATCCTGACCGACCGCGGGGTCCTCTTGGCCGACGGCATCGCCGCCGAGCTGATGGCCGCCGTCAGCGGGTGAGCCGGCCGCGGGTGATCCGGCCGCGGGAGAGAAGGTCCCCGGCGTCGGGATGCCCAGGCGTTGGAGCGTCCGCCGCATATCGCGCGGGCAGCGGGCCCGGACCTCGACCGGTTCACCGGTGGCCGGGTGATCGAACGTCAAGCGGTGGGCGTGCAGCAGCAGGCGTCCGACCGAGCGTCTTGCGGCTTCGGGGCCGTAGAACCGGTCGCCGAGGATCGAGCAGCCGATCGAATCGAGGTGCACGCGGACCTGGTGCAGCCTGCCGGTCAGCGCGCGGCACTCGAGCAGCGCGCCGCCCTCGGCGACGCCCAGCGTGCGGAACGCGGTGGCGGCGGGCTTGCCGCGGGCGGACACGACGGCCAGCTTGACGCGGTCGAACCGGCGGCGGCGCGGGTCGTCCTGCCAGCGGTCTTTCCTCGGGGCGTTGCGCTCCTCGAGCGGCTTGCGGATCAGCCCCGCGGGCTGGGCCGGGGCCCGCCGCGTCACGGCCCAGTAATACTTGCCGACGCGGCGTTGGGCGAAAGCCTCCCGAAGACCGTCCCACGCGTCGATCGTCAGCGCGACGACCACAAGCCCGCTGGCGTCGCGGTCGAGCCGTTGGAGCATGCCGAAGTCGCGCGTTGCGCCGAGCCGCTGAAGCCGGGTGCCGAACGAGGCGAAGAGCCCGTTGAGCAGGGTGTCGCGTTCGTGGCCCTTGCCCGGCGTCGAGACCAGGCCCGCGGGCTTCTCGATCACGACGACATCGCTGTCCTCGTAGCGGACGCCGAAGGTCACACGCCGGTTCGCCTCGATGCCGCCGCTCACCCGAGGCCCCCGGCCGAGCCGTCGTCGACGAACCACCGCATCGTGCCGTCGGGCATCGCCAGGCCGAACGGGTCGCCGCCCGCGGCCTGGAGCCCGACGGGCTCCGACGCGGCTTGGCCGAGCGCCACCACCGCGAGATACCGCGAGGACGACACGAGCCGCGGCTCCATCGAGACGCCGGCGGGGAGTTCGTCGGCGTCCGTCGAGTTGCCGTGCTCGATCACTTCGCGGGTCCCGATCAGGCCCGTCGGCTGGCTGGCGTTCGATGTTGTGACAGCGTTCCAGGCCCCACCGCCGCCGATCTGGAGCAGGACAAAGTCGAGCCGGTCGTGCCCCTTCTCGCGCCAGCCGAGGTGCTCGCGGAGCCGCGAGGCGTACCGCGTCGCGGCCGGGTCAGCAGATCCCGCCGCGTGCTCGAAGACCACCGGGTGGCACTGCTCGGGCGGCAGATCGGCGTGCGCGACGAGCAGTTCACGCATCGACGCGGAGACCGGCGCGTCCGGCGCCCGGTCGGCAGCGACCCAGAGGTGGGTCCGTTTCCAGGGCAGCAGCCGGAACTGCGGATCGAGCAGCAGGACCTGGCAGAGCCGCTGCGAGGCCCACCCGCCGTCGAGCGTCAGATGGAAATCACCGAATGCTCGGACGCAGTTCTGCGCCTGGAGAAAGAGATCGGCCGCGAGCGATTCGATCGCGTCTTCATCGGCGGCGCACCGGACGAACGAGTCCGGCAGGTCGGACTCGGGGTGGATGGCTTCGATCTCGTACGGCTCCGACATCCGGGCATTGTCGCACACAACCGGGCCCGCGGCCAGTTGCTCGTTCTACCCTGCCGCATGCAGCCGATGGGCCGCCTGATCGACGCAAACGCCAACCGGGCGGCCGAAGCGGCACGAACGCTCGAAGACGTCGCGCGGTTCCTGCTCGACGACCAGCCCGCCGCCGAGTCCGCCAAACGCCTGCGGCAGTCGATCGATTCGACCCTTTCTTCCGCCGGCTGGCCCCGCTCACGCCGCGCCGAATCCCGCGCCGCTGGAGACGATGTCGGTATGGCGCTGTCTGCACGGGACGAGCATCGGCGGGAGTCCGTCGCCGCCATCGCCGCGGCCGCCGGCTCCAGGCTGACCGAGGCTCTGCGGGCGATCGAAGAAGCTTTGAAGCTCGACACGCCGCGGGCCGCGGCAGAGATCGAACGGCTGCGGTACGAGGCGTACCCCATCGAGCAGCGCATTCTCCTCCGGGTGTCGCGGCCCGTTGCGGCTTGGACGCTGTGCGTGCTGCTGACCGAGTCGCTCTGCGCCGGGCGCGACTGGCTCTGGGTCTGCGAGCGGGCGATCGAGGGCGGGGCCGCGTGCATCCAGCTCCGCGAGAAATCGCTCGACGACCGCGAGCTGCTCGACCGAGCAAGGCGGTGCGTCGAACGGTCCAGAGCAAGCGGCGCGGCCGTGGTCATCAACGATCGACCCGACATCGCCGCACTCGCCGACGCGGACGGCGTGCACCTCGGCACGACCGATCTGCATGTTCGCGACGCACGCAAGATCCTGGGCGACCGCCCCGTGATCGGCGTCTCGTGCGCGACCATCGATGACGCCCGGCGGGCCGCGGACGACGGGGCGGACTACCTGGGTCTCGGGCCGATGTTCGTCAGCAGCACCAAGCCCAAGCCCTCGCTGTCCGGGCCTGAGCTGATCGAAGCCGTGGCGGCCGATGACCGGCTCTCGGCCCTGCCGCACCTGGCGATCAGCGGCATCGACGCGGCCAACGCCGGGCGTCTCGCGGCCGTCGGCTGCCGGGGCGTCGCGGTTTCCTCGGCTATCTGCAGCGCGACCGACCCGGCCGACGCCGCCCGGTCCATCATCGATTCCTTCATCGCGAAACGCCCCACCACCGCTCCGGAGCCCAGCCGTGCCTAGCACTTTTCAGACCCATGAGCTCTCGAACGGGCTGACGATCATCGCCGAGACCGACCCGGAGGCCCTGACCGCCTCCGCCGGTTTCTTTGTGGGCGTCGGCGCCCGCGACGAACCGAGCGAGCTGATGGGCGTCTCGCACTTCCTCGAGCACATGATGTTTAAGGGGACCGAGGACATCGGGGCCGCCGAGCTGAACCAGCGATACGACGCGATGGGTGCGCGGAACAACGCCTACACCTCGCACGAGTTGACGTGCTTCTACGCATCGACGATCGCCGCCCACGCCCGCGACTCGATCGACCTGACCGCCCGGATGATGCGGCCGGCGCTGCGAACCGAGGACTTCGAGACCGAAAAGGGTGTGATCCTCGAAGAAATCGCCATGTACAACGACAATCCGTTCTGGGTGCTCTACGAGCAGACCTGCGAGCGGCACTACGGCAACAGCCCGCTCGGGCATCGGGTCCTGGGGACCGAAGCAACGATCAAGTCGCTCACGCGTGATCAGATGGCCGGGTACTTCGAGGCAAGGTACGCCGCGGATACCACGACCGTCGCGTTGGCGGGCAATGTCGATTTCGATGCGGCCTGCCGCCAGGTCGAGTCGCTCTGCGGATCGTGGCCGCGGTCGGCGACGCCTCGTGATCGACAAGCGCCGACCCGCAGCGACCGCCGCCTTGAGATCGACGACGGCCGATTCGGACGCGGGTACCTGCTGGCGTTAATCGGCGCGCCGCCGGCGCAGAGCGACGACCGCTACGCGGCGGCGATCGCGGCGCAGATCCTCGGCGGTATCGACAACAGCCGGCTGCACTGGGCATTGGTCGAGCCCGGCATCGCGGAGGAGGCCCAGGCCGACTACCAGCCGCACGACGGGTCGGGCGAACTGCTGATGTTCGCCTCGGGCGACCCGGCGCGGCTGGACGAGGTCGAACGCATTATGATCGGGGAGGCCGAGTCCCTCGCCGAGAGCCTGACCGCGGACGATCTGGACAAGGTCCGCAGCCGGTACGCGACATCGTTCACGGTCGGATCCGAGCGGCCGGCGGACCGCATGCAGCGGATCGGTCGGCGGTGGGCGGCCCTTGGCAGCTACCGCTCGCTTGAAGAAGAGCTGGCGCAGATCGAGGCGGTCGATGCCGACGCCGTCCGCCGGGTGCTCGAGCGGTATCCGATGTCGCCGCGGACGATCGGGACGCTCAGGCCGCCTGCTTCGGCGTGAAGACCTTGGTGCAGCCGGCGGGGTTGGTCATCGCGGCCTTGAGCGCCTGGATCGCGCCCTGCTGGAGCAGCGCGGGCCGGTCGAAGACCGACGAGACCGCGGCCTCGCGGATCGCGGCACCGATCGACACGTTCGTCGGCATGCTCCACATCGATGAGGTGGACTCGAAGTCCTGGCGGAAGATCTCGGCGATCCGCGTCGTGCCCGCCCGGTTCAGACCGGTCACCACCGCAGCGAACGACATCGGGCCAAGCCGGGCGACCGTGCCGCCCGACTGCTCGAAGTGCTTGCGCATCAGCGTGGCCGCGCTAACGACCAGCTTGTTGATCTCCGCGGTCCGCAGCTCGGTCTGATCGGCAGGACGGTTGAGCACGATGCGGAGCATCGCGACGGGCTCGCCGCTGCCGACCGCCGACTCGAAGAGCGAGCCGAAGACCTTGGGGAAGGCGTCCTTGTTCAGCAGCCCGGTGACGGCGTCGTATCGCGGGGAGTCGGCCAGGAGGGCGTCCATCGCGTCGTCGTCGTCCGAGGGCGACGGGGGGGCCTCGATGGCGATGCTCACCGCTTGGTTGTGCGCCTCGCTGAGCAGCGACTCCGAGTCGGGGAGCCGGCCTGCGTCGATGTCGAACAGCGAGGCCATCTCACGCGTGCCGTCGGTCACCTCGGTGATGATCGCGTCGATCGTGTCGGGCTTCATCCCGAACCAGTCCGAGGCCTTCGAGCGGAAGCGGCGCAGGTGCGGCAGCCGGTCTTCGCTCATCATCGCGTCGGACAGGATCCCGCCCAGGCCCACGGCCCGGACCAGGTCGCCCAGCTCGCCCACGGGCCCCGCGGTCGGCCGCTCGTGGTACTTTACCGGCAGCACAAGTTCCTCGGGCAGCTTCCACCGCTGCGCCATCATCGCGCCGATATCCGGGTGCTGGACCTCGAGCTCGGACAGCTCGAACCGGCAGACTTTTCGGTGATCGCCCGCGGCCATGTCTACCACCGCGGTATACCGGGCGCCGAGCGCCTCGAGCATCGCGATCATGCCGATGTCTTGGAGCAACCCGGAGAGGAACGCTTCGTCCTGCAGCGGGCTGCCGGCGGCCTTGGCGACCGATCGCGCCCCGACGCCGGTAAACAGGCCACGCCGCCAATAGTCGTCGTGGTCGAAGCCCTCGGTATCGGTTTTGACCGCTGAAACAAGCGAGAAGCCGAGCGTCAGGCTGCGGACGGCGGAAAGCCCGAGCACCACGAGCGCCTGACGGATCGTGCCGCACTTCTGACGGAGCCCATAGTAGCTCGAATTGACGGTCCGCAGGACCTTGGAGGTCAGGCCCTGGTCGTTCTCGATGGTCTTGGCGAGCTGGTCGAGCTTGACGTCCGGATCGCGCGTCAGCTCGATCACTTCGACCGCGACCGCCGGCAGCGACGGCAGCGAGGGGCAGTTCAAGACTTCTTCGAGCAGTTCTTGATCCATGACCGTTCCGTGGTCCTCAGGCGTCGCGAGGAATTCGCGCCGTAGTGAGGATCGGTCGGATCGCGGCCCGACTTCACCGACGCGGTCAACCCCGCGTCCGACGCCCTCGAGAACCTCTCTCTTCTCGACCCGGGCCGCCCGCGTACTCGGACGGTGCGAGCGGGCCGTAAACGGCCGAGCGGGCCGCGGGCTCCCGCCCCGTCAGTTCTCGGACGTACCACGCCAGCAGCCGCCCGGCACGCTCGGCATTCAGCG
>JBCDEF010000126.1:0-7961 GCA_039179915.1 Planctomycetota bacterium
CCGAAAAGATCGGGGCTGCTTTTCTACCGGCCGCAGGCCGAGAGCGCAGGCCTGAAGCAGAGACTGGAACCAGGATCCAGGTCTAGCAGAGCGCCAGGAAGCACAGCACGGTTAGGGCCAGAAGCTTCTGCTGGTGCGGTGTCAAGGGGAGCTGTCGCATGATCGGGAGCCTCGTCTTTGGTTGGCTGCATCGGAGCGTCCGTTGCTCACAGATTCGTTGGCAACCGCCGTGCCAGCCGGGCTCCCTCCCAGCGGTGCGCCGGATCCTCCGAGCGCGTTGCGGCCAGCCTACACGCGGGCGGCTGATGTTGCTCAGAATCAACACGGTTCAACGCCTGGTCGCGAGCAGTCGATGGGTTCTCGGACTCGTGCTGACGTGCGCGGCCGCGGGCGCGATTGCCCAGGCCCCGAACCGGATCACGGCCCCGACGCAGGTTGAGGCCGTCAGGGCGTTCGAGCGGCTCCAGCCGTGGGTCCGCGGCTTCGCGGTGCCCGATGACGCCGCGGCCGACGAGTTCGCCGGTGCCTGCGTCACGCTGCACTGGCGGGGCCGGGTGATCGGGCGCGGCGAAGCGATCGGCCTCGGCACCGCCACGCTGCCCGACGCGACCCGCCTCGCGCTCGACGAGGCCCGCGCCGCCCTGATGCCGCTCCCGAGGCCGGATGCCGACGAAGCTCTCGCGCTGCGGGCCGGCGAGATCGCCATCTCGCTCGAGCTCGCCGGTACGCCCGTGCCGGTTGAGGTCGGCACTTACAGCGAGCTGACCGCCACGCTCTCGCCGGGTATCGATGCCATCGCGGTCCGCATCGGCGACGCCGGCGACGTCGTCTTCCCGCTTGAGATGCTCCGCACCCGTCAGCAGGCCGGCTCCGCCGCGTCGCGTCTGGTCGGCGCGCTCACGGGCGATGCGATGCTCGGGCTGCGCCAGCCGGCCGAGCTCGCCCCCGCAGGCGTCGGCTTCTTCCGGCTCGCGACCGTCGCGGTGGCTCAGCAGACGCCAGGCGGCGCCGCGGTCCCGCTGCTCCGCGGCGGGCGGCTCGTCCTGCTCGCAGACACGGATGCCCGTGCGATCCGCGACCAGGCACGCTCGACGCTCGGCTGGCTGCTCCGTCATGCCGAGACCGGCGTCTACCTGCCATCGAATGACTCGGTGCTGCGTGAAGCGGACGCGACACAGCAGGCGATGGTCGCTTTCGCGATCGCACGGGCGGTGGGCTCGCCGCACAGAGCGCGGTGGCCCTCCGACGATGCCCGGCCGGTTGCGATCCACATCGTGCAGGGCCTCGCGGATCGGGCTTCGCTTCCCCCGGCCGCCGCCGCGCTCGGCTTCGCCGCCTCTGAGCTGCTCGGGCGGCCTGATCTCGGCGCTTCGCTGCGCGAGCATCTTCTCATCGGGGTGCCCGACGATCGTCAGCGGGCGATCGCCGCATGGGGCATGGCTGTCGCCGGTGAGAGCGAACGAGCGAGGGAACTGATCGCGGAGCTGCGCAGCGTAGAGCACGCCGGTCAGCTCATCGTGCACATGCCGTGGCTCGGCTGGACAGAGCAGATTCTCGCCGGTGACGGCGCGATCCCCAACGCCGTCGGCTTGCGAGAGATGCGCCGCCTGATCGCCGGCTTCCAGCTCACCCCGGCCGACGCGGGACCCGAGAACGCGGACCTGGTCGGCGGCATCGTGTTCACCTCAGGCCCCGTGCCGCTGCCGACCTGGCAGAGCGCCAGGCCCGCGGCATTTCTGGCCTCGATGCTCCGCGACCCAAGGCTGACCGAGCCGACCGAGGTGGGCGACCGGCTCGTCGACCACGCCGGGCTGGTCCGGTTCCTGATGCAACTGGCGGCGACGCAGACCGAGGGGCATCTGTACCGCGATCCGGCGTCGGCCGCAGGCGGGATCCGGGCCGCGACCTGGGACCACAGCATGCCGATCGAAGCCTCGGCATTGACCCTGATCACGCTGCTGGAGACCCTCGACTCGCTGGCGGAACTCCAGGCCGATCCTCCCGGTCCCGCCGACTAAAATCAGCATGGCGACGAAGCCAAAAAACGGCGACTTTCGCCGGGGTTTTGCCTAGAATCCCTGACCGTGTTCGGGGCCGATCGGGCTTCATGACGACGGCCGACCCGGAGCCGACCCCCTATGGCTGACAACGACGAACATCGCCCCGACGATGGGGCGACACCCGACCAGAACCAGACGCCCGAGAGCAGCGACGGCCCGCCTGTCGCCGCCCGGGTTCAGGACCTTGAGATCGAGTCGGAGCTGCGCGACAGCTATCTGACCTACGCCATGAGCACGATCATGGACCGGGCCCTGCCCGATGTCCGCGATGGGCTCAAGCCCAGCCAGCGACGGATCCTGGTCGCGATGAACGACCTGAACCTGCGGCCGGGCCGTAAGCATATCAAGTGCGCCAAGATCACGGGCGATACCTCGGGCAACTACCACCCGCACGGCAACCAGGTGATCTACCCGACGCTCGTCGGCCTCGCACAGAAGTGGAAGATGCGCGTGCGGCTCGTCGACCCGCAGGGCAACTTCGGCTCGATCGAGGGCGACCCGCCCGCGGCCGAGCGGTACACCGAGGCCCGCATGGACGTGGCCGCCATGGACCTCTTGACCGACATCAAGCTCGACACCGTCGACTTCCAGCCGAACTACGACGACCGGCTCATGGAGCCGTCAGTCCTGCCTGGCAAGTTCCCGAACCTGCTGATCAACGGCGGCATGGGCATCGCCGTCGGCATGGCCACCAGCCTGCCGCCTCATAATCCCGACGAGATCTTCGACGCCATCGCCCGTGTGATCGACAACCCGGACATCACGCTGCCCGAGATCATGACCGATGAGGTCGACGAAGACGGCAACGTCACCCGCCTCGGGGTCAGGGGCCCCGACTTCCCGACCGGCGGGATCATCCTCGGCCGGCGCGGGATCCTCGAGGCCTACGAGTCGGGCCGCGGCCGCGTGACCGTCCGCGGCGTCTGCCACACCGAAGAGTCCGGCGGCCGGCAGCAGCTGGTCATCGACCGCATCCCGTACTCGCTGATGCAGACGACGCTGGTCGAAAAGATCGTTGATGCGGTCAAGGACGAGCGGATCAAGGACATCAGCGATGTCCGCAACGAGTCGGGCCGCAACGCCCAGACCCGGATCGTCATCGAGCTGAAGAAGGCCGGCGACCCGGCCGTGGTCGAGAACCAGCTCTACCAGTTCACGCCGCTGCAGCAGACGTTCAGCATGATCCACATCGCGCTGGTCGGCCGCCGGCCGCGGACGCTCAGCCTGCTGGAGATGCTCCGGCTCTACGTCGAGCACCGGATCGATGTCATCCGCCGGCGGACCGCGCACCTGCTCCGCGAGGCCAAGAAGAAGGCCCACGTGCTCGAGGGCATGATCTTCGCCGTCTGCGACATCGACGAAGTGATCCGGATCATCCGCTCGAGCCGCACGCGCGAGGAAGCGATCCAGAAGCTGATCGACAAGCGGTTCCAGATCCCCGCCGATCACCCGTTTGCGCCGCAGATCCCAAAGCGGATGATGGACGCGGTCCGGGCTTCGGACGACCTCGGCGGCGTGCTGCTCAGCCGCGTGCAGGCCGAGACGATCGGCAACATGCGCCTGATCCAACTGACCGGTCTCGAGATCGAGAAGCTTGTCAAGGACTACACCGAGCTCGTCGGCGAGATCGAGGGCTACGAGCTGATCCTGGCCGAGCACCAACGAGTCCTGGACATCATCAAGGAAGACTGCCTGGAGATGCGGGCCCGGTACAGCTCGCCGAGGCTGACCGATATCCAGGACGCCGCGGGCGATATCGACCTCGAATCGCTGATCAAGGAGCACGAGGTCGCGGTGACGATCAGCCACCAGGCATACGCCAAGCGTGTGCCGCTGGATACCTATCAGGCGCAGGGCCGCGGCGGCAAGGGCATCCGCGCGTCGGACTCCAAGGACGACGACTTCATCGAGCACCTGTTCGTCGCGAGCACACACGCGAACTTATTGGTGTTCACCGATCAGGGCCGGGTCTTCAAGCTCAAGGTCTATGAGCTGCCGGAACTCACACGGACGAGCAAGGGTCGGGCGATGGTCAACCTCGTGCAGCTTCGCGAGGGCGAGCGGGCGCGTGCCTACCTGACCGTCGAGGACTTCGAGGCGTCGAGCCTGTACCTGACGTTTGTGACGCGGAACGGCCTCGTCAAGCGGACGCCGCTCAAGGCGTACAAGAACGTCAACCGCTCCGGGCTGATCGCGGTGAACCTGCGTGAGGGCGACGAGCTGCTCAATGTCCAGCTGACCAGCGGGCACGAGGACCTGCTGCTGGTGACCGCCGGCGGCATGTCGATCCGCTTCCCGGAGGACGACGCGAACCAGCAGGGCCGGGCGGCGTCGGGGGTCAAGGGCATCTCGCTCGGGGCGGAAGACAGGCTCGTGGCCGCCGTCGCCATCCCGATGGAGCCGGGCGAGGAGGGCGGCGAGCACGAGCGGACACCCGTCGGTTCGGGGCTCACGCTGCTGACGATCACCGAGAACGGCTTCGGCAAGCGGACCGATGTCAACGACTACCGCGTGCAGCCCGAGGAGGGACCGCCGCGGAGCCAGAGCCGCGGCGGGAAGGGCCGGGTCGACATCCGGACCATCCCCCGGAACGGGCGGTCTGTGGCGGCCTGCGTGGTCAGCGATGACGACGACGTCGTCGTCATCACCCGCAATGGTCAATTGGTCCGGATGGCCGCGGGTTCGATCAGCTCGTACAGCCGCGGCACACAGGGCGTCCGCGTGGTCGGCCTCAAACAGGGGGACCGGGTCGTCTCCGTCGCTCGCGTGGTGGACCGCGTGGCATCCGACGAATCGGACTGATTGCGTCCGACCGCGCCCGGGTGCGAACATACGAGCGAGGGGCGCGGTATGCTCTGCGGAGATGCTGATGGACTGGTCCGACGACATCGTGGTGGTCGAGCTCGCGGAAGACCCGCAGCTCACCGATGAGCTGGCGGCGATCATCGAGCGTATCGGGGCCTCCCCCGCCGACTCGGTGCCGCATGTCGTGCTCAATCTGGGCCTCGTCGGCTACATCAAGAGCTCGAATCTGGCCCAGCTGATCCGCCTCCGCAAGCTGCTGATTGACGCTGACCGTTCGCTCCGGCTGTGTTCGGTTGATTCGCGGGTTTGGTCGGTGATGACGGTCACCGGGCTCGACAAGCTGTTCGAGGTCTCGCCGGACCCGATGACGGCGCTCGCCTCGATCCAGCTCGGCCCCGAAGCGGACCCCGACCCGGCGGTCTAGACGCAAAGCTTGTCCGCCGCCCGCCGCAACCCCCGGCCACTCGGCAACTAGCATCGGTCGACCATGACCACGCTCGATCCCGCCACATCGCCCGACGCCATGCCAGCTCCCCCGAGAGCGGTTGCCACGCTCGAAAAGGTCCGCAAGGTCTATTACAAGCCGGACGGCTCGGTGATGGTCGAAGCGCTCCGCGGGATCGACCTCGAGATCCTCGAGGGCGAGTACGTCGCGATCATGGGCTCGTCTGGCTCGGGCAAGAGCACGCTGATGAACCTGCTCGGCTGTCTGGATACGCCGACCGATGGGCGGTACCTGCTCGACGGGCAAGACGTGACGACGATGGACGACGAGTCGCTGAGCGCGTTCCGCGGCCGGACGATCGGGTTCGTGTTCCAGGCGTTCAACCTGATCCCGCAGCTGACGGTCGAGGACAACGTCGCGGTGCCGCTGTACTACCAGTCCGTGCCTCGCACGGAGCGTTTGGAGCGGGCCACGAAAGCGCTCGAGCTGGTCGGGCTGGGCGATCGGCTGGGCCACCGGCCGCGCGAGCTGTCGGGCGGTCAGCAGCAGCGCGTCGCGATCGCGCGGGCGCTGGTGGGCGAGCCGGTCGTGCTCATGGCCGACGAGCCGACGGGCAACCTGGACTCGAAAACGGGCGAGGCGATCCTGCAAACCTTCGAGCGCCTTCACGCCGAGGGGCTGACGATCATGATGGTCACCCACGACGACGACGTGTCGTCGCGGTGCGAGCGGGTGATCCGGCTGGCCGACGGCCTGGTCGAGTCGGACACAGTCCTGCGGCGGCTGGACCGATCAGGCGGCGCGTGAGAGGGCGACGGCGGTGACATCGTCGGGTTGATGCAGCGAGCCCTCCGCCGAGTCGAGCGACCGCTCGAGGTCCAGCAGCGCGGCCCGGACCGACCGGACGCCGCGCTGACGCCACTTGCCGATCCGGAGCAGGTGGTCCAGGTAGCCCTTGGCCGGCGCCGAGGTGGAAGAGAGGACCGCGTCGGCATCGGGGAAGGCGACCTCGAAGCCGTCGGAGTAGAGCAGCAGCGTCTCGCCGGGCTCGAGGATGAACTGCTCCTCGGTGAATGTGGCGCCCTGGAAGACACCCAGCAGCGGACCGCCGGCATCGATCCGGTGCACGCCGTCACCGCGGATGTGCATCGGCTGGGGGTGCCCGCCGTTGGCGATCCGCACGGCGCCGGTGCTGGTGTCGATCACGCCGTAGACCGCGGTCGCGAAGCGCGGGTTGCCGTCGCTGACATCGCAGAGCTCGTCGTTGAGCCGCCCGAGGGCGTCGGCGGGGGTGATGAGGCGTTGCTCGCTCGGGCTCGCCCGCATCGGGAGCGAGCGGCTGATGATCATGGTCAACAGCGCCGCCGGGACACCATGCCCCACGGCATCGGCGATGAAGAACGCGATGCGGTGCTCGTCGATCGCCGCCATGTTGTAGATGTCGCCGCTGACGTAGCTCGCCGGGCGGAAGAGCACGCCGGCTTCGAAGCCGGGCGGCTCGGGTAGCTCGTTCGGGATCAGCTCCTGCTGGATCTTGGCGGCCAGGCTCATCTCCTGGCTCATCTTCTGGATCTCGTCCCGCACGCCGCCGCTGGTTTTGCGGACGATCCGCAGCTCGCGTTCGATCTCTGTAAACGCCTCTTGACGCGAGACCAGCGCTTGGAGCCCCGCCGCAAGCTCCCGCGCCTCGCAGCCGGACGAACGGACGAGAAGCCCCCCGCTCGAGGTGCTCCGGTCGACCGAATCCGCGACCAGCACCAGCCCCGCCAGACCCAACGACCGCAGGCGGTCGATCCGCTTGTAGCACTCGGCTTGGTCGAGGGCGGTCAGATCGATCAGGGCGGTGGCGTCGCGGTGGGACGAGCCCTCGCCGATCAGGTCCGAAAACGATGTTTCGTCAGCCGACGGTCCCGGCTCGCCGGCTGGCCAGGCCGCCAGCACGTCGTCCAGCATCCGCCGCATCGGGTCAGACGCCGAGCCGCTTTCGGTCACCAGAAGCAGTGTGTTCGACACTCGGCCGCCCTCCGGGGCGCGGCGTGCGCACCCGGGTGTCTATCGGTCGGGCGCGGGCCTCGCTCCACGCCAAGGCGGGCGAGTCCGTGTCAGTCAGCACGGGCGCGGAGACCATCGAGGTCATCGATCTGGATCACATCACCCTCGTCGATGCCGAGGCGCTCGTTCGTGCCACCGTCAAACTCAAGCACCAGCGGCACCGAGAAACGGCTGCTGTACCGCTTGAGGCGGTTCTCGTAGTCGAAGTCGCTCTCGTCTTCGCCTTGCGGCTCCTCGGGCAGCATCGCGTGCTCCGCGACCACGCGGCCGGTCCGATCGACATACACGATGTCGATCGGGATCAGGCAGTGCCGCATGACAAACGACCGCTCGGCCGAACGCGGGAAGACGAAGATCATCCCCCCGTCCGGGTCGATCTCGGTCCGGTGGCTGAGCCCGAGGACGCGCGTCTCGTCGTCGAGCGCCGGCTCAAGAAAGAAGACGTGGTCTTCCCCTTCGTTATCGGTCACGGTCACGCGGACCAGGCCCTCTTTGCCGGGAGGGACTGCGGGCGTGCAGGCCGAGAGCGTCATCGCTGTGACAACGGCGAAAGCTGCCGGCCATGCTGCTGTCAATCCGAACCGCGAAGCCATCGGTCG
>JBCDEF010000127.1:0-7925 GCA_039179915.1 Planctomycetota bacterium
CAAGAAGGCGACCCGCAAGAAGGCCGCCCGCCGCCGCTGATCCGCGACCGGCCGCACATCCTGCGTTCACCGTCCACGGAGCCGCACGCGGCTCCGTGTTTTTTTTGCGCCCCCGCGGCCCGCCCGGTGAAGAATGCTCGCATGAGCACCCCCGCCCACGAGCCCGATCAGCTTGAATTCGCCGTCCGCGCCGACCGCCGAGCCGTGGTCCTGTTCGACGGCGTGCCCGAACCCCGGGGCACGGTCCTGGACAACGCAACCTCCCGTCTCGTCTTCCCGGCGACGGCTGCGGTGCTCGACGCCGATGAGGTCGTCATCTGGGTCCCCGAAGAGCGGGACGACGCGCTGCAGATCTTGGTTTCGCCGTTCGAGATCGACGGCCGAACCGAGGCCGCCGCCGACCGCTGGCGGATCTACCACGGCAAGGAGCCCTCGACCCGCTGGCTCGCGGGCGAACCGATCGCGCTGCGGCTCGGGCCGATGGTCGTTGCGGGCGACGACGTCGACCTGTCCAACCCGCTCGCGGCTGCCGAGCCAGCGCTGTGCAAGCGGTTCAACGCCGAGCCCGCTCGGTTGGGTGCGCTCGCCAGCGCGTTTGATCCGCGCTCGACCGGGTCGTGCGTGCTCGTGGGCGTCGATGCGATGGGCATCGATCTGCGCACGCGTTTCGACATCGTCCGCGTCCCCTTCGGCGAGCGGATCACCGATGCCGACGCGGCCGGCGAGCGCATCGCCGAACTGCTTGAGCGTCACGCGGGCGATGCGGCGTGAGGCCCAAACGCGTCCGCGAAGCCCACGCCCACATCCACGCGCACGGCCTCGGGCTGCGGACGGTCGATCTGTCGGCGTGCTCGACCCGTGGCGACGCACTGGCACGGCTCGGAGCCGCCGAGCCCGACGAACGCGGCTGGCTGATCGCGACCGGCGCGCGGCCCGAGGCATGGACAGATTCTCCGGCCTGGTTTGATGCTGACGAGCTGCACGCGGCCGCGAGGGGCGAACCGGTCGCCGTCTGGTGCTTCGATTACCATGCGATCCAGCTCTCGCCCGCGGCGATGGAGACGCTCAGCTTCGCGGCCGACCCGCCGGCGGTCGAGGGCGGGCGGTTCGTCCGCGATGCGTCGGGATCACTCACCGGCGTGCTGCTCGAAAAGGCTGCACTGCTGGCGTGGTCACAGCTCGACACCGGCCCGGTCCGGCCGAGCGTGCTCGCGGAGGCGATCGCGGACCTGGCCGGTGCGTTCGCGGAAGTGCATGACCTGCGGGCGCAGCCCGAGCTCGGCTCGTCGCTGGCCGGCATCGCACGCGAAGCGGGTGTGCGGTGCGAGCTCTATCCGCTGGTCGAGCATCTCGCCGGGTACGTCACAGGGGTGGATGCGTGGTCGAACGCGCACGCCGAGCTCGCCGGCGGCAAGATCTTCGTCGACGGCACGCTCAACTCACGCACGGCGCTCATGACCGAGCCGTTCGCCGACGGACCGCCGGAACACCCGTCGGGTATGGCGATGATGACGCCGGGCGAGATCGAATCGGCGATCGCGCTGTGCGCCGAGCACGGCCTCCGGCTCGCCGCCCACGCGATCGGCGACGGCGCGGTGCGGGTGGTCTTGGATGCCGTCGAGGCCGTCCGCCCGCCGCGGTGGACGGTCCGCATCGAGCACGCCGAGGTGATCGCGGCGTCGGATGTGCCGCGGTTTGCCGAGCTCGGTGTGATCGCGAGCGTGCAGCCGTGCCATCTGTTGGTGGATGTTGAAGCCCTCGGCCGGGCGCTGCCCGATCGGCTGGACCGCATCCTGCCGCTGCGGGAGCTGATCGATGCGGGCCTCGAGCCGGGCCGATCGCTGCTGTTCGGGTCGGACACGCCGATCGTGCGGCCAGACCCGGAGGACTCGATTCTGGCGGCGACCGAGCGTCGGCGAAAGGGGATGGCCGAGTCCGAGGCGATCGCGGCCGAGCAGGCGATCACGGAGGCGGAGGCCTGGTCCTGTTTCGATGCGGATCGGCCCATGAAGGCGATCGGAGAGGATTGAACAGCGGTTGGCCGCTCGGCCGGGTCGCCAAACGCGGCCGGCGTTGATACTGTTTCTCAATGCAGACGGTGGTGGATCAACCTGCTTCGGAGGCCCGCGTGCTGACGCCCGCGGCTCCCGTCGTCGTGGAACTCCAGCAGAACGGTGTCGGCGAGACCGCGTGTGCGTTGCCGGGCTGCGAGGGCGAGCAATGCCGCGTCTCGGGCTGTGCGCCCAAGCGGTGGGCGTTTGTCGGTCTGGGCTCGCTGTGCTTTGCGATCGCCGCGGCCGGCGTTGTGCTGCCGGTGGTGCCGACGACGTTCCCGCTGATGCTCTCGCTGCTGTTCTTTGCCCGCTCGAGCCCGATGCTCGAGCGGAAAGTCCGCGAGTTCCGACTCTTTAAGCCATACATCAAATACATCGACGGCTCGACGCCCATGCCGATGCGGGCCAAGCTCGTCTCGTGCCTCTTGATGTGGACGCCGGTCTCGATCGCGTCGTGGATGCTGTTCCACTCGGCCGCCCCGGACGCGGCCTGGATCGGCACGCTGAGCTTGGCGGTCATCGGCACGCCGGTGATCTTCTTCTGGCGGCCGAAGCTGGTCGGCTGATCGGTGACGAGCCCGTTGCGTGAGCAAGAGGGCAGTTCCCGACACGCTTTCCCCAACCCGCTCACTCTGCATCCTGACCCCTCGCTGACGCGATGGGCTCGTTTCGGATCTGACACGCTTCGTATACAATCTGCCAGACCCGCGAAGGAGCACGACCATGCGCGCTGATATCAACTACTCGGACATCATCGATAGCGACGAGGCCCGCATCGCCCAGGCCGCGGCCGACGCCGCCCCGAAGCAGCGCTCGTCAGAAATCGACCCATACAAGTTCTTCGTCACCCAGGACGAGACCAAGTACACCGAAGAGAATCAGCTTGTCTGGCAGACGCTGTTCGACAAGCGGATGGAGAGCCTCGACCGCCAGGCGTCGGACGTCTTCCTCGACGGCATGCGGGCGATCGGCCTGACCCGAGACAAGGTCCCGCAGGTGACCGGCATCAACGGCCGGCTCGCGGCGCTGACCGGCTGGGAGTCGCACCCTGTCCCGGGCTACCTGCCGGCGAAGGCATTCTTTGCGTGCCTTGCGCACCGCAAGTTTCCGACGACGATCACCGTGCGCCCCAAGGCGCTGATGGACTACCTGCCCGAGCCGGACATCTTCCACGACATTTTCGGCCACGTGCCGCTGCACGCCGACCCTGTGTTTGCCGACTTCTTGCAGACCTACGGCCAAGCCGCGCTGCACGCCGAGACCGAGGAGCACGTCGAACGGCTGGCCCGGCTGTTCTGGTTCACGGTCGAGTTCGGCCTGATCGAAGAGCGCGGCAGCACGAAGCTCTACGGCTCGGGCCTGATATCGAGCCTCGGCGAGAGCGACTTCTCGCTCGAGAGCCCGCACGTGGACCGCCGGCCGTTTGATATGGACCTGGTGTGCGACACGCCGTTCGAGATCGACCACTACCAGCCGATCCTGTATGTGCTCGAGAGCTTCGAGCAGCTCCGCGACGCGATGAACAGCTACGCGGAGCGGGTGCTGGAAGAGTCGGGGGTTGTGGTGGGGTGAGCGTAGAGCTTCACGAGGCTGACCTCGCCGATGTACTGTCGGTCGCGCGTCTGCTTGCAAGTAGATATAGAGAATTGACCGGGCGTCCACTCGGCATTACAGGTGAGGTAGGCGAAGCTGCTGCGGCTTCACTGCTCAAACTTCGGCTTGCCCCGCACCTGCAGGATGGGTTTGACGCAATCGATAGCGATGGCAAGAAGGTGCAGATCAAGACACGATGTCTGGAGCCGAGTGCGAAGTTGATCCAGCGGCTCGGCGGTATCAAGCTCGAATCGGAATGGGACTATGTCTTGTTCGTCCGACTCGACCCGGGCTACAACACCGTGGCAATCTACCGTGCTGACCGAGGACCCCTTGAAGCTGCTCTTTCGGCGCCGGGTTCAAAGGCACGGAACGAGCGTGGTCAGTTGCAGGTGCGTCAGTTTCTTGCAATCGCCACTGAGGTATGGCCTGATCAGCCGCAGTCGTGATCGCGGCCCGCTAAGCTACCGCCCGCAGCGCTTCACCCAGTTGAGCCGCCAGCCGGTCGAGGGTTTCGTCCGCCTGTTTGCTGGTGATGCCGGCGGTGAGCGAGCCGACGGCCTGCTCGGCGGTGCGGGCGACCATGGTCAGGCCGTAGCCGCTGGCGGTGCTGGCCAGGTCTCGGCAGACGCGTTCGGCGAGGCGTCCGTCTCGGCTGGCGCGGGCTCGTTCGAGGTCGTCGAGGCAGGTCGGCAAGACGCGGGCGAGCGCGGCGGGGTCGATCGCGTCGACGCCCGGGTGTGTCGAGCCGCGGAGCAGGCCCTCGATGATGCCGGGCAGGGCGACGGTGTCGACGGGCTTGGTGAGCACGGCCGAGGCGCCGTGCTCGAGCAGCCGTCGGATCCGGGTCATGTCGCTCTCGCCGCTGAGGACGATGAAGGGGCCGGTGTGGAGCCCGTCGCGGCGGGCGGCGTCGAGCAGCTCTTCGCCGGATCGGCCGCTGGCGAAGTAGAGGTCGCTGAGCACGGCGTCGTACCGGCGCAGGTTGAGCGCCGCGATGGCGTCGTCGACGCTTGGCAGGGCGGTCAGACGGATGGCTGTGTTCCGCAGGCGGTGGGCCAGCAGCGCGCGCTCCGGCTCGAAGTCGTCGACGTAGAGCACGTCGATGTGCGTCGTCGGCGGCTGGTGGTGGCTCATGGTCGGGTCGCTTTCTGGTCGGCTGCTGGGAGTGGGCTCGGCCGGTTAGCGGGGTGCGTCCTGCCCGGAGAGCGGCGTCGGGTTCTGCCCGGTGGCGATGGCCCGGCCGAATTTTCGCGCGAACTGCTGGACGGCGTTGCCGGGCTGGTCCGGGTCGCGGTAGAACGTGATCGAGGTATTGGTGATCTCGTGGAGCCCGCTGGTGAGCGTGGCGATGGCGACCTGGCGGCCGTACTCGTCGAGGCTCAGCCCCGAGATCGGCGAGGCCGCGGGCTGGGGCGCGAGCGGCGGGAGGCTTTCGGCCTGTTCCATGCGGAAGGCGAGCGGGATGCTGCCGGCCGGCGCGAGGTCGGCCCGGGCGGTGCCGGCGTTGGCCTCGCTCGGCGGGACGAGGCTGCCGAGCATCACGACGCCGACAAAGGCGGCAACGGCGCCCGCTGTGGCGGCGACCGTCGCGAATTTTGTGTTGACATTGAGCACGATGGCCCGCCCGTGGCCGCGGCTGGCTTTGGCATCGGCGGAGTCGGCCTGTGCGTGGATCGAGCCGGTTCGGGTTTGGTGTGCATCGGCGAGGGGGTGCGTGGCCGGCGGTGTGCCGACGGCTGTGGTGCCGCGTCCTGGCCGGATGGGAGGAGCAGACCGGCCCGGCGGCTGCGGCCCGACCTTGGTCGGCTGGGGTGAGGTAAAGCCGCCCCAGATCGGTCGGACCTCGCTGATAATGTCGGTGGATTGGTCGTTCATCGTATGTATCGCGGGCCCGTGCCCGTCGGGAACCCTCTCTGCGGGGGTCATCGGGCCCGGGGGGTGTCGGCTCTGCGGGGGTGGGCGATATCGGTTGGATCGGCCGCCGGCTGGGGCGATCGGTTGGGTCACGCTGGCGGGTCCCTGGAAGCGGGCGGGAGATTCCGGCGGAAGCCGCGCGGTGGGCTCGCCAAGCCGCCCGGACGCTCCTACCTTTCACCTCCGCGATTCCGGCCGGTGGACCGGGTTGTATCGGGGCAACTTCGCATCCCTGACGGAGACCGATCGTGAAGATCAAGACCGACGAGATCGCCAGCATCATCAAGCAGGAAATCGAGCAGTACTCGGCCGACCTTGAGGTCTCCGAAGTCGGTCGAGTGGTGGAGGTCGGCGACGGCATCGCGCAGATCTACGGCCTGGCCAACGCGATGGCGGGCGAGCTCGTCGAGTTCCAGACCTCCGAGGGCGCCGTCATGGGCCAGGTGATGAACCTGGAGACTGACACGGTCGGCGTGGTGATCTACGGCGACTATCTGTCCGTCCGCGAGGGCGACCTGGTCAAGAGCACGGGCCGGCTGCTTGAGGTGCCGGTCGGCGAGCAGATGCTCGGCCGCGTGGTCGACCCGCTGGGCCGGCCGCTCGACGCTGGGCCCGCGATCAACGCCGACGAGACCCGCAAGGTCGACATCATCGCGCCGGGCATCGCCGAGCGGCAGCCGGTGACCGAGCCGCTGCAGACGGGCATCAAGGCGGTCGACGCGATGATACCGATCGGCCGCGGTCAGCGCGAGCTGATCATCGGCGACCGCAAGACGGGCAAGACCGCCGTCGCGGTCGACACGATCATCAACCAGAAGCAGTACTGGGGCACGGACGAGGCTGTGGTCTGCATCTATGTCGCGGTGGGCCAGAAGGAATCGACCGTCGCCGGCGTCGTCGAGACGCTCAAGGAAAATGGCGCGATGGACTACACCATCGTGGTCAACGCCGCCAGCTCCGACCCGGCCCCGATGCAGTACGTCGCGCCCTACTCCGGCTGCGCGATGGGTGAGTACTTCATGTGGTCGGGCAAGGAGGCCGGCAAGACGCTTTCCAGCGGCAAGCCGATGCCCAAGCACGCGCTGCTGGTCTACGACGACCTGAGCAAGCAGGCCGTGGCCTACCGGCAGCTCTCGCTGCTGCTCCGCCGCCCGCCGGGCCGCGAGGCCTTCCCGGGCGACGTGTTCTACCTGCACAGCCGCCTGCTCGAGCGGGCGACCAAGCTCAGCGACGAGAACGGCGGAGGGTCGCTGACCGCGCTGCCCGTGATCGAGACGCAAGAGGGCGACGTCTCGGCGTACATCCCGACCAACGTGATCTCGATCACCGACGGCCAGATCTACCTCGAGCCGGAACTCTTCTTCTCGGGTGTTCGGCCCGCGATCAACGTCGGTATCTCGGTCTCCCGTGTTGGCGGCAACGCGCAGATCAAGGCGATGAAGAAGATCGCTGGCTCGCTGCGTCTCGACCTGGCCGCGTACCGCGAGCTGGAAGCCTTCGCCCAGCTCGGCACCGAGCTCGACAAGGCGACGCAGGCCCAGCTTGATCGTGGTGCCCGGATGGTCGAGCTGCTCAAGCAGCCGCAGTACGTGCCGCAGGAGGTCGTGGATCAGGTGATCTCGATCTACGCGGGCACGAAGGGCTACCTCGACAAGGTCGCGATCAAGGACGTTCCGGCGTTCGAGGCGGACCTGCTCAAGTGGTTCGGCGCCTCGGGCCGGGCGATCCGCGACGAGCTGGCCGAGAAGAAGGCGCTCGACGACGAGCTGGTCGCAAAGCTTGAGAAGGCGCTGGCCGACTTCGCGAGCGGGTGGAAGCCGGCGGGCTGATCCGGCGGGCGATCAGCACACGCAGCCTTGTATACAGCATGTTTTCTGCTACGCTCTCGTTGCCCACGAGGGCGTTTTTTCTTGAGGGAGAGCTAATCATGAGACAGCGATGTGTGTGGCGTGCCGGTGCGGCGTTTCTGGCGGCAGCGGCTGGGTCGGCAAAGGGGCAGACGACGTTCAGCGGCAACGACCTCGGTCGGCCGTTTACGTTCACGGGTATCTCTTCCGATCAGCCTGGATCGGCTGGCGCCGGTGTCAACGACGGCAGTATCGGTACCCGGACCGATGCCTTTGACGGCGCGGCGGCGGTCACGGTCAACGGTGTCGCGCTCGCGGCGCCGTCGTTTTTCGTGACCTCGAGCGGCGATCTCTTCGATTTTTCGCAAGACCTCGGCGGCGGGCTTTCGGCAACATACACGCAGGCGTACCGCGACGATCGTGCAGTTGTGCGGATCGACGTGCAGCTCCGCAACCGCAACGAGTCACCCGCCACGTTCAATGTGGTCATAAACTCCAATCTCGGGAGCGACGG
>JBCDEF010000128.1:0-7898 GCA_039179915.1 Planctomycetota bacterium
CCGGGGGGCCCTCTCGGGCACCAATCCCGCTTTAGCCCTGCACCTGCTTGTGCTTCGGATCCGCCTTGCAGATCACACGCACCTTGCCCTTGCGACGAACGATCTGGCAGCTGCTGCACATCCGCTTGACACTCGAGCGAACTTTCATTCCACACCCCGTCGACACACGATCCGACGACTCAGCGGCGTCTGGACACGTTCTCTGACCGATTGAAGCTACAATGTGCCGCGGCGGAGGCCGACGCGGCGCGGACCGATACTAGGCCGCACCCCTGCTCTTGGGCGAGCAAACCCGCCAGAATACCGCTAATGGCGGTAGGTGATCCGGGCCTTCGTCAGGTCGTACGGGCTGATCTCAACCGTCACCATGTCGCCTGGCAGAATCCGAATATAGTGCATCCGCATCTTGCCTGAAACGTATGCGAGCACCTCGGTCTTCTGCTCATTGGGCAGGCGCACCCGGAACATCGCGTTGGGCAGCGCTTCGATGACCTCGGCCTCGAACGTAAATTTTTCTTCTTGTTTGGGCATTCGCGGCGAGTCTAGCCGTCACGCCCCGGGAAATCGCGGCTCCGGCGCGAGCAACTCCGCGCCGCGGCAGGTCACCACGACCGTCCGCTCCTCGTACGCCGCCGATCCACCGGCCGGCACCGCTCGCGACCAGCCGTCGGCGAGAGTCTCCAGCCGGCCGGGCTTCGTTGACACGATCGGCTCGACCGCGAGCACCTGACCGGATCGGAATTCCAGATCCTCATCCCTGCCGGCAAGCACGGTCGGCCCCTCGTGCAGCGCTCGGCCGATGCCGTGAGCGACCACCTCGCGGACAGGGTGCACGCCGACTTCGGCGCAGGCCGACCGGTACGCAGCGAGCACACGCCCGAAGGTGGTCCCGGGGGCGATCGCGCCGAGCACCACCGCGAGCACCCGCCGAGCCTGCGGGTGCGGCCGCGGAGTGTCGGCCGTGATGACGGCCGTGGTCGCGCCGTCGGCATGCCAGCCGTCGCTCGCGCCCGCGACATCGAGCGTGACCAGATCGCCTCTCTGCAGCGGGACCTCGCCGGGTACACCGTTCGCCGCGACTCGGTTCACGCTCACACACACGGCCGCTGGGAATGGCCCGGCAAACCCGGCGCGGTAGCCGCGGAGCGTCGGCGTCAGGCCGGTCGACTGGAACATTGGATCGGCGTGGGCAGCCAGCTCAACAGGCGTGATGCCCGCGCGGCAGAGCGGCAGGAGGCTTTCCAGGATCGCGGTGATACAGCCGGCGGCTCGGACCTGTGCCGCCGGCGGTCGATCGGCCGCCGTGCCGCTAGCCGCGGGGGCCACGCATCCTCGGCCCGCGCTCGCCGTCGTTCCCGCCAAGGAAGCCGGCGTAGTTGCGCATCATCAGGTTCGCCTCGACGCGCTGCACGAAGTCCAGGATCACCGAGACACAGATCAACAAGCCGGTCCCGCCGAGGAACTGTGTCACCGTAAAGTCCACGTTGAGCGCTCGGTTCACGACCATCGGCAGCACCGCGATGACGGCCAGGAACGCGGCACCGACGTAGGTGATCCGCTCCATGACGGTCTCGAGGTACTCGGCCGTCCGCGGACCCGGTCTGAGCCCCGGGATGAACGAGCCGTGGTCTCGGAGCTGCTTGGACATCTCTTCAGGGTTGAACTGGACAGTGATCCAGAAGTAGCTGAAGAAGTAGACCATCACGATGTAGGCGAGCACATAGGGGAACTCGCCGAAGTTGAACCAGGTGCTCAGCGTCTGGACGAACCCCTTGAGCGGGCTGTCGGGGGCGACCGAGCCGTCGATCGCCCCGAAAATGACCGAGGGGAAGATCATCAGCGAGCTGGCGAAGATGATCGGCATAACGCCGCCGTGGTTGACCCGCAGCGGGAGATAGCTGCGCTGCCCGCCGAAGACCTTTCGGCCGCGGGTGTGCTTGGCCTGCTGGATCGGGATGCGCCGCTGGGCGACGGTCATCACGACCGAGCCAGCGACGATCAGCACGAAGCCGCCGGCCAGAAGCAGCAGGCCCATCGCGCCCAGCTTCTCGGGGTCGCCCGGCTCGTAGTTGTTGATGATCCAGAGGATGGCCCCGGGCATGCCGGCGAGGATGCCCGCCATGATGATCATCGAGACGCCGTTGCCGATGCCGTGCTTGTCGATCTGCTCGCCGAGCCACATCAGGAAGACAGTGCCGGCGGTCAGGGCCGAGACGGCCATCACCCACCAAAGCGGGTTGCTCGACCATTGCGCGTAGACCAGCCCGCCCGTGCCGCCGGCGTTGGTGATGTAGCTCAGCCAGCCGATGGCCTGGACGATGCAGAGGCCGACGGTGGTGTACCGCGTCCACTCCTGGATCTTCTGCCGGCCTGTCGGGCCTTCCTGCTGCAGCTTCTTGAGCGTGGGCGAGACCGACTGCAGCAGCTGGAAGATGATCGCCGCGGAGATGTAGGGCATGATGCCCAGGCCGAAGATCGTCGACTGGCTGAACGAGCCGCCCGAGAAGATCGCGACGTACTGGGCAGCCCGGCCGGCGGCGCTGCCGGTCTCGGCCTGCAGCGCGAAGAAGTCGGCCAGAGCGCTCTGGTCAACGCCCGGCAGCGGGATCCAGTACCCGATGCGGTAGACCGCGAGCATGCTGAGCGTGAACAGGATCTTGGTCCGCAGCTCGGGCACACGGAACACGTTGGCGAGGGCCTGGAACATGCGGGATCATCGCTCCTGATCGAATGGCAACACAAGACTAGGCCGATCCGAGCGCGGCGGGGATCCAATCCGACCGCGGAGAGGGTCAGTCCTTGCCGCGGCGGAGCTTCTTGGTCAGGTTTTTGGGTGTCCGGTCGTCGCTGTTGCGGTCGATGCCGCGGACGCGGTCACGCCGGGTGCCGGTCTCGTGCACGCTGCCGCCGGCGCCCTCGATCAGGGTCTTCGCCCCGTTCGTGACCCGGTTGACCTTGACATCCAGCTTGACCTTGAGCCCGCCGTCACCAACAGCTCCAAGGACCTTGATGTCCCGGCTGCCGTCGCGGACGAGCCCGGCGGCGATCAGAGTCTCCGCCGTGACCTCGCCGCCGTTCTTGAACGACTCGTGCTTCGCGATCTCGCGGAGGTTGACCGTCCAGAACTTGGTCTCGAACTGGACGTTCGAGAACCCGAGCTTGGGCATGCGCCGGAAGTACGGCATCTGCCCGCCCTCGAACTGGAAGCGGGTGCTGTGGCCCCGCCGCGAGCCCGCGCCCTTGTGGCCGCGCCCCGCCTGCTTGCCCCAGCCCGAGCCGTGGCCCCGACCGATGCGGCGACGCTTGCGGTGCTTGCCGGCCTTTTCGGTGATCTCGTGGATCATCATGATGCACAATCCTTCGGGGACTTTGCCCCGTTTCGTCACGTGGTTTCGGCGTCGGGCTTCGTATCGCCGTCGACATCGAGCGCCGGCGAATTCTGCGAGTTCGGATCAACGTCGGTCGGCTCAGAGCCCGACGGCGATTCGCCGCCTGTGCCGGCACCGGCGTCTTGCTGGGTCTCGGTCTCGGCGGGAGCCTCTTTCGCCTCGGGCGTTTCAACCCGGACGTCATCGGCTGTCAGGACCCGGCCCTTCGCGGCCGCGCCCCCGCCGCCGGTCATGAACCGCTGGGCGCGGGTGATCCGCTCTTCGATGTCGGTCTCGCCCAGCTCGACTCCACGGAGCTCGGCGATCGCGTCACGCGTGCGGAGCTGGCTAAGAGCGTCAAAGACAGCCTTGATCACGTTGATCTTGTTTGTTGAGCCGTAGCACTTGGTCAGGCAGTCGGTGACGCCGACGAGCTCGAGGATCGACCGGACACTCGAGCCGGCGATGACGCCGGTACCGGGCGAGGCGGGGATCAGCCGCACGCGAGACGCGAGGAAACGGCCCTCGACCTGGTGCGGGATCGTGCCGCCGGTCAGCGGGACGCTCATGGTCGACCGCCGGGCCTGCTTCTCGGCCTTCTCGATCGCCGAGGGAACCTCGGTCGACTTCGCGTGGCCGCGGCCGATCTTGCCGCGCCGGTCGCCGACGATCACCATCGCGCCGAAGCTGAAGCGCCGGCCGCCCTTGACCGTCGCCGCCGTGCGGAAAATGCCCGCCGTGTGCGACTCGAGCTGGCCCGATTTTTCCATCATTTCTGCCATGTTGCCGTTCCATCCCGCGGCGTCCGCCGCTCGGTCCCGCCAGCCAAACCGGCCGGGCCGTTGATCTCGTCTGCCGTTAGAGCTTGAGCCCGCCCTCGCGTGCGCCGTCGGCCAGGGCCTTGACCCGGCCGTGGAATCGGAACCCGCCGCGGTCGAAGACCACCGCCTCGACGCCCTTGGCCTTGGCCTTCTGCGCGAGCGCGGCACCGACCGCCTTGGCCGCCTCGGCGTTGCCGGTCTTGCCGGCCGACACGCCCTTGTCGCGGGTCGACGCGGCGGCGATCGTCACGCCCTCCATGTCGTCGATGACCTGCGCGTAGATATGGTTCAGCGAGCGGAAGACGGCAAGGCGCGGCTTCGCGGCCGTGCCCTGGATCGCCTTGCGGAGGCCCTTCCGCCGCCGCCACTGCCGCTTCTGCTTGAGCTTGTTCTTGTTCATCGTGTCGCGTCCGATCTCCGGCGGGTGCCGATGCCGATCTCAGGCCGTCATCAGTTGCCGAACTGCTTGCCCTGCTTACGCTTGATCACTTCGTCGCTGTAGCGGATGCCCTTGCCGTTGTACGGCTCAGGCTCACGGATCTTCCGGGTGCGGGCCGCGAACTCGCCGACCTGCTGCTTGTCGGGGCCCTGGATCTTGATCGTCTGCTTCTCGGCCGTCACCGACAGGCCCGCCGGGATGTCGAGCAGCGCCGGCGTCGCGTAGCCGACCTGGACCTTGATCTTCTGGCCCTGCACCTCGGCGCCCCAGCCGACGCCCTCGATCTGCAGCGACCGCTCGTAGCCGTCCTTGACACCCACAACCATGTTCTGGATCAGCGCCCGGGTCGTGCCCCAGAGCGCCTTGGACTTCTTCGACGAGGTGTCCTCGATCGAGCAGACGATCTGCTTCTCGTCCTCGCTCCAGCCGATCGTGACCGTGGCCGGGAACTCGCGCGACAGCGTGCCCTTCGGGCCCTCGGCGGTCAAAGTCTGACCGGAGATAGTCACCTTGACCCCGCTGGGGATGTCGACCGGCTTGATTCCAACTCGAGACATAGCTTGGCTCCGCCGCGTGCCGCCCTTCACAAGGACCGGCACCGGCCTCTCTAACGCGCTCTACTCAACCGTGCACAGCAGCTCGCCGCTGACCCGCTTCTCCCGGCACACCCGATCGCTCAGCACACCCGACGACGTCGAGACGATCGCGATGCCCAGGCCCTGCAGCGGGCGGGGCAGCTCCTCGACCTTGGCGTACTGGCGCCGGCCGGGCTTGCTCTCCCGCTGGATCCGGTTGATGACCTGCTCGCCCCGCGGGCCGTACTTCAGCCGCACGTGGATCAGGCCCTGCCGGCCGTCTTCAACGACGTCGTAGCCGTTCACGTAGCCCTCGCTGACGAGCACGTCGGCGATGCCCCGGCAGACCTTGCTGTTCAGGCAGTCGACGGTCTCCGCGCGGTTGCGCACCGCGTTGCGGATCCGTGTGAGCATGTCCGCGATGGGATCACTCATGGCCATTGTCATTCGCTCCCGTCGGCCGCGGGCGCTGTGCCCGGCCGGTTCGATCCGCCGCCATCTCAGGCCGCTTGTTCTGCCCTACCAGCTCGACTTCCGCATGCCCGGCACCTTGCCCTCGAGCGCCAGCTTCCGCAGCATGATCCGGCTGATCCGGAACTTGCGGTACACGCCCCGGGCCCGGCCCGTCAGCTCGCACCGACGCACCGTCCGCGTCGAGAACTTCGGGGTCTGCTTCGTCTTTGCCATCTGTGCCTTGCTGGCCATCGCTGATCTGCTCCTGCAACCGACGACGTCGGTCTACCTCTTCTGTTCCGGCTTCGCGAACGGCATGCCCAGCTGCTCGAGCACGAAGCGGCTCTTCTTCGGGTCCGAATTGCGGAACACGAAGTTGATGTGCATGCCGTGCGTGAAGTTCACCTCGGCCATGTTGATCTCGGGGAAGACGCCCTGCTCTGTCAGCCCCATCGAGTAGTTGCCCTGCCGGTCGAACGACTTGACCGACAGCCCCCGGAAGTCCTTGATCCGCGGCGTGGCCAGGTGGAACAGGCGGTCCATGAAGTACCACATGTTCCGCCGACGCATCGTGACCATCATCGCCGTCTCGTAGCCCTCGCGGACCTTGAAGTTCGAGACGCTCTTCTTGGCCCGGATCAGCACCGGTTTCTGGCCCGAGATCTTGGTCAGCGTGTCGCCCACGGTCTGCCGCACATTCGCGGGAACCTTGGTGCCGTCGAGGTGCCGGCCCATGTTCACGTTAATCACGATCTTCTCGAGCTTCGGCTGCGCCATCGGGTTGCTCAACCCGAACTCGTCGGCCACCTGCTTGCGGACGCTGTCCTGGAACATCGCCGCCAGGCGGGGCGCCGGGAGCGGCCCGGACGGTGCCTGGTCTTTGGTCTTTGACTTCGCCATCGGTCTGCTCCGCCTGATCCGCCCGATCCGCTTGGGTCGGCCTGATCCGCCGCTTACTTCGTCTTCGCCGGCGCCACCCGGCCCAGCACCTGCCCGTTCCGCACCGCCACGCGGTCCTTGCTGCCGTCTTCGTTGATCACGAACCGCACCCGCGTCGGCTTGCCGTCGACGATGGGGCTCACGTTCGAGATATGGATCGGGGCTTCCTTGGTCAGCTTCTGGCCCTGCGGGTTGATCCGCGTCGGGCGCACGTGCTTGGTCCGCAGGTTCAGGCCCTTGACAAAGACACGGTCCTTGTCGGCCTCGACCTTGCTGATCTCGCCCGTGCGGCCCTTGAGCGCGCCCGAGGTGATCATGACCTGGTCGCCTTTTCGTACGTGCATCGCCATGGTTACACCACCTCCGGAGCAAGCGAGACGATCTTCATGTAGTTCTGATCACGCAGCTCGCGGGCGACCGGGCCGAAGATGCGGGTGCCCTTCGGGTTGCCCTCGTCGGTGATCAAGACGACCGCGTTCGTATCGAACGAGACATACGAGCCGTCCTTGCGGCGGGTCGCCTTCTTGGTCCGGACGATCACGGCCCTGGACTTGTCGCCCGCCTTGACGTCCGAGCCCGGCAGGGCCTTCTTCACCGAGATCAGCACCTTGTCGCCGACGTACGCGGTCCGGCGCGTCTGGCCGTCGCGGCGGGTCGAGCCGCCGTACACGCGGATGACGTAGGCGATCTTCGCGCCCGAGTTGTCCGCCACCTCGCATCGTGATTCTTGCTGCAGCATCGCTCAGCCCCAATCCATTCCCGGGCCCTCGTCGGCCCGATCCGGTGCCCGATCTCTCAGGCGCCCGGGCTCTTCTCGATGATCCGGACCAGTTCCCAGCTCTTGGTCTTGCTCTTGGGCCGGCACTCGCGGACCTCGACCCGGTCGCCCATGCCCGACTCGTTGTTCTCGTCGTGCACCTGCAGCACGGTCCGCCGCTTGACGTACTTGCCGTACTTGGGGTGCTTGGCCATGTAGCTGACCACGACCTTGCGGGTCTTGCTCGCGCGGTCCGACTCCACCACGCCGATGCGGGTGCCGACGGTCTGCTCGGCCGGTTGTGCTGTTGCCTGGTCGCTCACTCGTGCTTCCTCGTTCTGGCCGTCGCGGCCGTCACTCTTACGCTCATTGGCTCGTCGTTGCCCGGTCCGCCGGATCCCTACGCGCCGGCCGACGCACGCCGCCGGGTCTGCTCCGTGCGGAGCCGCGCCACGTTGCGGCGGATGTCGCCGAACTGGCTGTTGTCCTCGACCTTCTCGGTCACGGTCTGGCTCCGCAGCCGGTACAGCTGGTCGCGGAGCTTGC
>JBCDEF010000129.1:0-7828 GCA_039179915.1 Planctomycetota bacterium
GATGCCGACCGCGCTCGTAGTTCTCGGCTCGATGTTCGCGATGGTGGCGGCGTTCTACGTCATCGCGTGGTTCGTGAACCTGTTCCGCGGCACCGAGTGAGAGCGAGGGACGCCGATGCCGTGGTGGGTGGTGGCGCTGATCGTGGTCGGCGTGCTCGTCGAGATCGCGGTCGTGGTCCGTGTCGCACGGCGTGCAAAGAGCGCTGCACACGAGATCAGGGAAGAGGGCGGCGACACCGCGCCCGGCTGGGTCCTGCGCTGCACAACGTGCCAATCGTGGCGGCCGGCGACGGAGGTCGGCATCGTCAGGCTCGGCGCGGCCGGGATTAAGAAGTACACGCTCGGCCGATGCTCGGCCTGCAGCTCACTGTCGATACTCGCCCTCGAGAAGGGCCCCGGCCCCGAAGGCCGGCGGCGAATCGACGACAGGACCAACGAAACCATCTGGCCCGAGACGCTCTTGTCCAATGGCGCCGGTGACGCTAAAGCTGACTCGCGGTGAACGTCCGGCCCGTGGTCTCGCGGTCCCACAGGTGCGCGGGTCCTCGCTTCAGCTCGTAGAAGTCCCACAGCTCGAACCAATAGCTCTTGAACTTGAATTGGGCAAAGCCCTCGTAGTGCCGCTCGAGCTTCTTTGTGATCTGCCGATCGGTGCCGGTCATGCCGAGCACGGCCTTGCCGTGGCGGATGGTCTCGGTGTCGATCGCCAGCCGCGAGTACCGGCCGAGCAGTTGCATGATGTTGCCGGCGGCGTAGGGCCCGATGCCGGGCAATGACACCAGGAACGCGAACACATCGTCGTCATCGGTCGCCGGATCGCTGAGCCAGGCTTCGTCGATTTCGCCGCGGATGAAGAGCTTGGCGAGATCGATGATCCGCTGATCGCGGTAGCCGACTCGGCAGCGGCCACGCAGCGTACCCGTGCGTGCGCGAGCGATGCGCTGTGCCGTCGGGAATGCGCCGCGGTCGCCCATGTGCTTGCAGAGCTGCGCGTTCATGTTGATCGTGCTGGGCCAGGCGACGTTGCAGCTCGTGACCGTCTTGATGATGTCCTCGAATAGCGTGGGCGAGCGGAAGAGTCGGCAGCGGCCGGGCTTCTTCCAGCGGCGATCGACGCGGTGGAAAGCCCGGGCGTGCGCCGCGTCCTCGTCGAGCCGCAGCATGCGGGCGATCTGCGTACGGGCTTCCGCCTGCTCGTCCCGGGAGAGCGATCGATCGAAGCGGGCGGCAAGTTTTTCGTCCTTTTGCACGATGACGGCGGTCGCGGGGCCGCCATCGAAGCGGAACCGGCGCGTGAGCGACTGATCGGCGACCGACCAATGGTTGGGCGCAAGCAGAAAATAGCCATAGGAGCAGACATCGCGGCCGAGGTGATACCCCGCGGGCGGAATGATCCGTAGGCGGGTGCCGGTCGGCGCGGCCGCCATGCTCAGGCCTGCGTCAGCGCGTGGAACGGGAAGAGGTACGTTGCGAGGTTGACGCAGAGCCGGTCGGCGACGACGGCGAAGCGGTTGTAGTGCTCGTCGAGCTGCGCCGCGACTGCTGCGGGGTCGACGCCGGCGGCGGCCATGGTCTCGCCGTCGACCTGGGCATACCGCTCGATGTCGGGCCGCAGCGATTCGAAATGGAACTGGAAGCCGAGAGTCCGGTGACCGACTTTCATGATCTGGACCGGGCAGGCCGGGCTGGAGCCGATGACGGCCGCGCCGGGCGGCGGCTCGGCGACGTGGTCGCTGTGCGTCTGGAACTGCATGGTGTCCCACGGCATGCCGCCGAGGAGCGATTCGGTCTGGCCCGGCACGGGCAGCGACACGCCGCAGAAGCCCCATTCGGGCGTCTCGGCCCGCTTGACGGTGCCGCCCAGGGCCCGGGCGATGAGCTGGTGCCCGAGGCAGACGCCGACGATCGGCAGGTCGCGCTCGTGGGCGCCGCGGATCAGCTCCAGTTCCTGTTCGAGGATCGAATCGAGCGAATCGTCGGCGGCGGACTGCGGCCCGCCGAGCGAAACGATGCCGTGGATATCATCGAGGTCGGTCGGTAGCGGATCGGGCGAATCCGGGTGCGTCACGCGGCGGGTATCGAGCTTGAAGCCGTGGTCGCGGAGCGTTGCTCCGAGCCGTCCCGCGTCGAACGCGCCGTGCTGAATAACGAGCAGCTGTGCCATGGCGCGATGATAGCCGGCCGCGGCCCGGACTCGCGTCGCCGGTACTATCGAAAACGCATCGATCAGGAAAGGAAGCCGATGACCCGTCTTGCCGTCTGTGTGCTGCTGCTGTTGGTCCCGTTTTCGCCGTCGCTGGCGCAGGACGGCGAGCTCGACCGCCGCAGCGTGGTCAAGGTCTTCGCGACCGCCCGCACGCCGAACCTCTTCCAGCCCTGGACACGGAACGCGCCCGTCGAGGGGAACGGCTCGGGCGTGATCATCGCCGGCAACCGGATCATCACCAATGCCCATGTGGTCAACTACGCCAGCCGGATCTTGGTCCAGCCGCACCAGAGCTCGGACCGGTACGAGGCGGAGGTCGTCGCGATCGCACGCGGGATCGACCTTGCCGTGCTCGAGCTCGAGGACGAGAGCTTCTTCGACGAATACCCGGCGGCGACGCTCTCCGAGCGTCTGCCGAGGGTCGGCTCGACGGTGACCGCCCTGGGCTATCCGCTCGGCGGCGACGCGATGTCGGTGACCGAGGGCGTGGTCAGCCGCATCGAGCACACGGGCTACAACGGCGAGACACTCGGGCTTCGGATCCAGGTCGATGTGGCGATTAACCCCGGCAACTCGGGCGGGCCGGTGTTTCTGGACGGCGAGGTCGTGGGGCTGGTCTTCAGCCGGGCCGCGGCCGGCGAAAACATCGGCTACGTCATCCCGACCGAAGAGGTGAAGATGTTTCTCGACGACGCGGCCGACGGGACCTACGACGGCAAGCCGCGGCTGTTCCTCCGGCTCCAGACCGCCGAGAACCGGGCGATCCGCGAGCGGCTGGGCCTCTCACGCGAGGACACGGGCCTGATCGTGACCGATCCGGGCCTTTCGGACGAGCTGCAGACCTGGGACGTGATCACGGCGATCGGGCCGCACGATGTCGACAACGTCGGCATGGTCGATGTGCCGGGCGAGGGCGATCTGCGGCTGCACTTCGGCTACTTCGTGCCCAAGCTCGCGGGCGAATCCACGAGCGCAGGCGTCACCGTCCCGCTGACGGTGATCCGCGGCGGCGAGCCGGTCGAGCTGGACCTTGCGGTCTCGGCGTCGCGGGATGTGATGATCGGCACGCTCGACGGGGAGTACCCGTCGTACGTGGTGTATGGGCCGATGGTGTTCACGCCGGCGTACCAGGAGCTGCTGCGAGGGGCGGCCCGGGCGGCGCTGCCGCTGGCCTCGAACGACAGCCCGCTGATCCGGCACCTGACCTCGATGCGGCGGCCGGGCGAGCTGGAAGAACTGGTCATCGTCCCCGCCCCGTTCTTCCCCCACCGGCTGACCAAGGGCTATGAGCTCGGGCTGGTGCCCGTGGTCGAACGGGTCAACGGCGAGCCGGTGCGGAGCCTCGCCCACCTGGTCGAGCTGCTCGAATCCAACGAGGACGAATACACGGTCTTCGAATTCGGCGGCACGGCCAACGAGATCCTGGTTTTCGAGACCGAGGCCCTGCGCGAGTCGACCGAAGAGGTCCTGGACGATGCGGGCATCCGCCGGCAGGCATCGCCCGATGTCCGCGGCCTGCTCCGATGAATGGGTTCGATAACGGTGGCCGGAGCGAAACGGCGGGTTTCAGATGACGGAAGGCCGGCGTGCGGCCTCTCGATGCGTGCTCCGGCCGATTGGGCCGGTTCCCCCCACATTTTGGGACCTATTTCTTGCGATGTCGCTTGCCTTGATCCCCGATAGGCGCACCCTAGAGAGACGAGCCCCGCTCGGGCCGGAGGAGATCCACATGCAGATTCGTTCAGCCGCATGTCTCGCGGTTGTTGTATCGGCGGCAACGCCGGTCGCAGCCGCCCCAACTGAATTCGACTTCTTTTCGTTCTCGATCGCCGCGGGCGCCGGGGGCGTGGTCGGCCAGCTCCCGCTGGGCCCGGATATCGATTTCGAGTCTGTCGAGGTCGCGGGCAGCGGGGCCTTGCTTGTCGATGAATCGGACGCGATTCGAACAGCCAGCGCGCAGATCGACTACGACGTGGATATCTCGTTCCCAAGCGGTGACGCGATCGCGCTCTCGGCGGTGTTCGGCTCGACGATCGATCTGGCATTCGGCCCGGACGATGTCAGCGGCTCGCTCGAGGGCTTCACCTCACTCGACAGCATCGTGATCGAGTTCACGCTGGCCGAGGCAACCTTCTTTGAGGTTACTGGTCTCGGCGGCCTCGGGGGCGATCTGATCGGTCTGAACGGGACCGCGGACATCGGTGCCGTGGCGCCGGGCGAGGTCTTCACGCTCGTGCCGGGGATCTACGCCTTCGAGCGGTTCGACACAGTCGATATCGCCGAGGTCGGCGCCGAGCCGGGCCTTGGCGAGGGTGTGTTTACCGACTCGGTCGCGTTCGGCCTGACGCTGACAACCGTGCCCGCGCCGTCGTCGGCGGCGCTGCTCGCGCTCGCCGGCACCGCGGCGATGCGGCGACGCCGGAACCGCTAAGCCGCCGACGGGATCTTGCACGACGACTCAGTCTCGATCGCTCGGCTTCTGATCGCTCGGCTTCTGAAAGAGCCCGATGGTCGCGTCGTACGTTGGCAGGTAGTCCCGCCGGAAAGCGATGCGGTCGACCCGTTCGGCGAAGGACGAAAGCAGCCGCGCGGTCTTGAACCGCGACGCGGGATCGCCCGGTTCTGGGCGCCTCGCGCTCGGGGCATCGCTCAGGAAGTTGAAGACCACGCTCACGCCGGCCTGCCAGGCGCGGTCGATCACACGCTCCGCCCGCTTCTGGTCGAACGTGTTGAGCGACCCCGAGAAGAGGCAGAGCGTGACGCCGTGGTCGCTTGCGAGGCGCTCGAAGAGCGTCTCATCGGCGGCGAAGTCGGACTCGATAATCTCGGCGGGGGCCGTAAGGTCGCTGGCGGCACGCCGGCTCTCGTCGGCGAGCTCGGGGATGGCCTCGACACCGACATAGCCGCGGACGCTCATTCCGTGCTCCTGCATCCAGAGGAGCAGGTCGGCCCGGCCGCAGCCCAGGTCGGCGACCGTTGCGTCGGCGAGTCCCTGGTCCGTCAAGCCGCCGGCGGCGACCTCGCAGAGCACACGGAAGCGGGTGTGCTGGTAGTCGCGGCTGCGCCAGAGCAAGGCATCGAACCCCGGGCCGGAGCGGGCCACGGCATCGCGGTAGGGCTTGAGCGGGTCGCCGGCGGGCGGTGCCATGCTGGGCGGCCTAGAGACGCAGCATGCCGGCGAACTCTTCGAACCGTTCACCGAGCTGCTCGGTGGTGAGTTCGGCGAGCCGCTCGAGGCTGAAGGTCTCGATGGTGAAGCTGGCCATGACCGTGCCGTGGGCGAGCGCGGTCTTGAGCGTGTCGAGCGTGAGCATCGTCTGGTTCTGGCTGGCGAGGTAGCCCATCATGCCGCCGGCGAAGGTGTCGCCCGCGCCGGTGGGGTCGATGACGGTCTCGGCCGGGAAAGCGGGCATCGCGCCGATGCCGACACCGTCGTTCTCGCGGATCGCAAAGATGCACCCGTGCTCGCCCTTTTTGACGACGACGAAGCTCGGGCCCATATCGAGGATGTGCCGGCAGGCGGCAACGGTGTTGCGGTTGCCGGTGAACTGCTCGGCCTCTTCGAAGTTCAGCACCAGGCCGTCGACCTTGGCGCAGAGCGCCTCGAGCTCGGGCCGGGCGATGTCGATCCAGAGGTCCATGGTGTCGGCGACGGCGAGCTTGCGGCCCGGCAGCTGCTCGAGCATGCCGAGCTGCACCGCCGGGTGCGTGTTGGCCAGGAAGACCGCGGCCGAGTCGCGGAAGCCCTCGGGGATCGCCGGCGGGGCCTCTTCGAGCACGTTCAGGTCGGTGAACGTGGTCTCGCGCTGGTCCATGTTGTCCATGTACTTGCCGCCCCAGCGGAAGGTCTTGGACCCCGCGCGGGTCTCAAGGCCGGCGAGATCAATGCGGTCGAACTTCTTGAGCACATTCATGTGCTCGCTCGGGAAGTCATCGCCGACGGCCGCGACCATGCGGACCGGGCCGTGGTGCTGGGCGGCGGCTGAGAAATAGGCGCACGACCCGCCGAGAACCCCCTCGCGCTTCGCGCCGTCAGGGGTTTCAACGGTATCGATACCAACGGTTCCGGTGACAATCAGGCTCATGCGGCGACTGTAGGGGCCGGAGGCCAGCGCTTCGACTCCGGGTTCACTCACCGGTATCGAGCAGGATCTCGGGCTGCCAGCGGCGCCAGCTGTTCTCGGCCTGTGGCGCGAGGGTGAACTCGTGGCCGGGCTCGACGGGCGGGCCCGGTGAGGTCGGCGTAGCCAACGCGATCGCGCCGCGGAGGACGCTGTCGAGCGAGCCGGCCTCGACCGAGAGCCCGCTGAACCAGCCGAAATCGAGCCCGACGCCGCTCGCGTCCCAGAAGCGGGTGTTCTCGCGGACGAGCAGGTTGTAGGGCCGCTCGATGACGGCCTCGATGCGGACATGGGTCGAGTCGTCGGCCAGCGTCACGCCGCGGACGCTGCCGACGGGCATGCCGCGGTAGAGCACGAGCGCGCCGGGCGAGGTGGTCGCGGCGGTGTCGGACCGGAGCAGAACGACCAGGCCGTCGGCTTCGAGATCGAAGCCGCCGGGCGCCGAGGCCCGGCCCTCGAAGCGCCGCTGCACCTCACCATCGCGGTCGCCGGGGCGGACGGCGATGTACCGCGGACCGATCAGCGTGTCGAGACCGGCCACGCCGCGGAGGCTCACCTCGGGCCGCACGATCCAGAACTCGGAGCCCTCGACGGCCAGCTTCCGCGCGTGCGGCGCGAGCTCGGCTTCGACCTCGACCCGGTCGAGCGTGTCGGACAGGCGGACATCGCGAACCACCCCGACACTCAGGCCCCGGTGCACGATCTTCGCGCCGGGCTCGAGCGCGGCGGCATCATCGAACGTAAGAAAGATCGTTGGCCCGCGCTCGCGGCTGACCTGGATCGACAAAACCACCAGCAAACCCACGAACGTCAGCAGCGGCATGACCCAGAACAGGCTCGCGCGGCGTTTGCGGCGTTCGATGCGGGCCTCGGGAGGGTGCTCGGTCATTCGTCATCCTCCCAGATCGTGTGGGGATCGAAGGCCATCGACGCGAAGAGGTTCAGCAGCACGACGATACCGAACACAACCACGCCGGGCCCTGGCGTGACCGTGACCAAGTCGCCGAGCTTGACGACCGCGACCAGCACGGCGACCAGCAGCACATCGACCATCCCCCACCGCCCGATGAACTCGACGGCGTGGTACGTCGCGGCGCGATAGCCCGTCGAGAGCAGCCGCCCGCCGAAGCTCAGGGCAAACAGCGCCGACAGCTTGGCGACCGGCGCCACGATCGAGAACAGCAGGACCGTCAGGCCAACGAACCAGTTGCCCTCGGCCAGCAGCTCGACCATGCCGGTCCAGATCGACGCGACCGAGTCGTGGCCGAGCCGGGTCAGGGTCATCACCGGAAGCAGCAACGCAAACGGATAGAGCACGAGGGCCGTCGCGGCGAGGGCGGCGGTGCGCGATTCGGCAGCCGGGTGCGAGCCGTGGCGGATGACCGACCGGCAGCGCGTGCAGGTAGCGACGTGCTTGGGAGGCACGTCGGCGACGGTGTGGACGAGGCCGCAGGTGGCGCAGGCGCGGAGGGCGGGCATGCTCAGAGTCTAACGAGGCCGA
>JBCDEF010000130.1:0-7802 GCA_039179915.1 Planctomycetota bacterium
CCAAGGACGACAGCGGCGAGTACATCCGGTCCGACGACGGCTTCCACCAGTGGATCCCCGCGACCGGCGCCGCGATGCGAGGGCTGGCCAAACGAGGCTGGATCACCGTGCAGAACCAGGCGCCGATCATCCGCGGGATCAATGACGACCCCGACGCCCTTCGGCTGCTCCAGCGCGAGTTCAAGCGTGCCGGGGGCGAAAACCACTACTTCTTCTGCGGCCGAGACATCGTCGCCTACAAGGCCTTCAACATCCCGATCGAGAAGGCCTGGCAGATCCTGACCGAGTCGCAGAAAGGGCTCAGCGGCGTCGAGAAGCACGCGCGGCTCTCGATCACCCACTACAAGGGCAAGACCGAGGTTGCCGCCGTCACCGACAAGCCGATCCCCGGGCTCAAGGGCGCCGAGAACGGCGTGGTCATCTTCAAGCTGCTCCGCAACTCCGAGGACGCGCCGGACCTGCACAAGACCTGCATCGTCGGCCGCAACCCCGACGCGCTCTGGTTCGACGACTACGAGGACCGCGTGCTGTTCGACGAGGCGGGCCTGTTCGATTACGGCCGGATCGGCAAAGACTTCGCCGCCAAGAACCTCGCGGGCATCATGCCGACCACCGGCGGGTGCGGGGGATGATCGACAAGCGCGTGGCGTCCGCCGCCGCGGCAGTCGCCGACATCGCGGACGGGTCATCGATTATGATCGGGGGGTTCGGCGAGGCGGGCAGCCCCGTCGAGCTTCTCCACGCGCTGATCGACCAGGGCGCGAAAGACCTGACCGTCATCAGCAACAACACCGGCAGCGGCGAGGTCGGCTTAGCCGCTTTGCTCAAAGCCCGCCGCGTCCGGAAGGTCGTCTGCTCGTTCCCCAAGTCGGCCAATTCGACGGTCTTTCCGGATCTGTACCGCGAGGGGTTCACAGAGCTCGAGCTGGTTCCCCAGGGCACGCTGGCGGAGCGGATCCGTGCGGGCGGCGCGGGCGTGCACGCGTTCTACACCCCCACCGCCGTCGGCACGCCGCTGGCCGAGGGCAAGGAATCGCGCGTCTTCGACGACCGCGAGTTCGTGCTCGAGTACGGCCTGCGGGCCGACGTCGCGCTGATCAAGGGCCGGGCCGCCGACACCCACGGCAACGTCGTCTACAACAAGACCGCCCGCAACTTTGCGCCGCCCATGGCCATGGCGGCCGCGACGACCATCGTGCAGGTGCAAGAGACGTGTGAGCCAGGCGGGCTGGACCCGGAGACCGTCGTCACGCCGGGCATTTTTGTCGATCGGGTCGTCGCCGTCGCCGAGCCGGCGCACGAGTCGGCGCTGGTCGCGGCCGGAGCGAGCTACCCATGAGCGGCACGACACAGGCAGCGGGCTGGACTCGCGAAGACATGGCACGCCGGCTGGCCGAGGACATCCCCGATGGGGCGTATGTCAACCTGGGCATCGGCATCCCGGAACTGGTCGCGCGGTTCGTGCCCGATGACCGCACGCTGATCTACCACACAGAGAACGGGCTGCTGGGCATGGGCCCATCGCCGGACGATGGCGACGGCGACCCGGAGCTGATCAACGCGGGCAAACGGCAGGTCACGGCGCTGCCCGGCGCGGCGTACTTCCACCACGCCGACAGCTTCGCGATGATCCGCGGCGGCCATCTGGACCTCAGCGTGCTCGGCGCGCTGCAGGTCGCAGCCAGCGGCGACCTGGCCAACTGGTCCACCGGCGAGCCCGGCGCGATCCCCGCGGTCGGCGGCGCGATGGACCTGGTCGCCGGCGTCAAGAACGTCTTCGTCATCACGCAGCACACCACGCGCGATGGGAAGCCCAAACTCGTCGAGTCGTGCAGCTATCCCCTGACCGGCCGCGGCGTCGTTGATCGGGTCTACACCGATCTCGCGGTGGTCGATATCACAGCCGAAGGGTTCCGGCTCGTCGAACTTGCGCCGGGGCTCGATCTTGAGTTCGTCCAGCACCGCACGGGGGCCCCGCTGCTCCCGCCCATCGCCGAACAGGAAGCCACAACATCATGAGCACGAAGACGGACCTGACCCGCAGCGCCGAGCTGTTTGAGCGTGCGCAGCGTGTGCTCCCCGGCGGTGTAAGCCGGAACACCGTGCTCCGATCACCGCACCCGGCCTATGCGGATTTCGGAGCCGGCTGCCGCATCACCGACCTCGACGGCGTCTCGCGGATCGATTTCTCGAACAACATGGCCTCGCTGATCCACGGCCACGCGCACCCGGCGATCACCGCGGCCGTCACCGAGCAGCTCGCCCGCGGCACCGCGTTCATGATGGCGACCGAGGCCGAGATCGAGTTCGCCGAGCACCTCTGCGGCCGGTGCGAGTCGTTCGAGAAGCTGCGCTTCGTCAACTCGGGCACCGAGGCGATCATGGTCGCGCTCAAGGCCGCCCGCGCCTTCACCGGCCGGGCCAAGATCGCCAAGGTCGAGGGGGCCTACCACGGCGGCTACGACTACGCCGAGGTCAGCCAGGCGCCAACGCCCGAGACCTGGGGCAGCGTGGGCGAGCCCAACAGCGTGCCGCTCGCGCACGGCACGCCAAGGTCGGCCCTCGACGATGTCGTCGTGCTGCCGTTCAACGACACGCAGCGCGCCATCGATCGGCTCGAGGCGAACAAGGACGACCTCGCCTGCATCCTGCTCGACCTGATGCCGCACCGCGTGGGCCTGAACCCGGCCGAGCCCGAGTTCATCCGCGCGATCGGTGCGTGGGCCGAGCGAAATGGCGTGCTGATCGTCCTTGATGAGGTCATCACGTTCCGCAGCGAGTTCGGCGGCCTCCAGCAGCGGTACGACATCCGACCCGACCTGACCGCGATCGGCAAGATCATCGGCGGCGGGTTCCCGATCGGCGCGCTCGCCGGCCGATCGGATGTTATCGGCGTCATGAACCCGGCCGGCGGCAACTACCGCTTCCCGCACTCGGGCACGTTTTCCGCGAACCCGATCAGCACCACGGCCGGGCTCGCCGCGATGCGGGCCTTCGACACGGCCGAGGTCGACCGGCTCGCCGGCCTGGCGCGGCGAGCGATCGATGGCATACATACCGCCGCCCGCGAGACGGGCGCATCGGCCTGCGTCACCGGCACCGGCTCGATGTTCCGCGTGCACATGAAGCCGACACCGCCCCGGAACTACCGCGAGGCGTTCCTGACTCAAGAAGAATCGGCCCGGCTCAAAACGCTGCTCGACCACCTGTTCGACAGCGGCTTCATCATGATCAACACCTGCACCGCGACGCTCTCCACACCGATGGGCGAGGCCGAGGTCGACGCACTGATCGGCGCGATGCGGTCGGGCTTCGAGACGATCGCGGCGATGCCCTAAGGGGCGAATCGCTCACGCGAGCTCGAAGAGCGTCGCGAGCCCCTGGCCGACCCCGACGCAGAGCGAGGCGACGCCGCGATCGATGCCGCGTCGGCGCATCTCGTAGACCAGCGTTGTCGCGAGACGTGCGCCGCTGCAGCCCAGCGGGTGGCCGATGGCGATCGCGCCGCCGTTGACGTTGACGATGCCCTCGTCCAGCCCGAGCTCGCGCACGCACGCGAGCGACTGGGCGGCGAAGGCCTCGTTCAGCTCGACCAGGCCGATGTCGTCGAGCGACAGCCCCGCGCGATCGAGACACCTGCGCACCGCCGGCACTGGGCCGATGCCCATGTGCGCCGGGTCGACGCCCGCCGATGCGCTCGCACCGACATAGGCGATCGGCGTGAGGCCCAGCGCTGATGCACGCTCCGCTTCGACGAGCAGCAGCGCGGCCGCGCCGTCGTTGACACCCGACGAGTTGCCGGCCGTCACTGTCGCGTCGGCTTCCTTGGAGAACGCGGGGCGCAGTGCCGCGAGCTTCTCGAGCGTGGTGCCGGGCCGCGGGTGCTCGTCCTCGATGAATCGAACCGGCTCGCCCCTACGCTGCGGCACGTCGACCGGCACGATCTCATCGTCGAAGATTCCCCGGTCGCGGGCGGCGGCCCACCGGGTCTGGCTCTGCAGCGCAAACGCGTCCTGGGCTTGCCGCGAGACGCCGTGCTTCCGCGCGACGTTCTCTGCGGTTTCGCCCATCGAGTACGGATGGTACAGCTCGGCGAGCCGGGGGTTGACGAACCGCCAGCCGATGGTGGTGTCTTCGAGCTGCTGGCCGCGGCCGAAGGCGGCCTCGGCCTTGTTCATCACAAGCGGCGCGCGGCTCATGGACTCGGCGCCGCCGGCGATCATGATCTCGCCGTGGCCCGATTCGATCATGCGGGCCGCGATGCTGACCGCCTCGAGCCCCGAGGCGCACAGCCGGTTGACGGTTACCCCCGGGACGGTCACCGGCAGACCGGCGAGCAGGGCCGCCATGCGGGCGACGTTTCGGTTGTCCTCGCCGGCCTGGTTCGCGGCTCCGAGATAGACCTCGTCGATCGATGCCCGGTCGATGCCGGTGCGGTCGACGAGCTCGCGGATCGTCAGGGCGGCCAGATCGTCCGGGCGGACGCCGGCGAGCGCGCCGCCGTAGCGGCCGATCGGTGTTCGGACGGCGTCAACGATCGCGGTGCGTCTCATGCGAAAGCCTATCCGGCAGCGGCCCCGATGCCACGCATCGGACAATCCGCGCGAGCGGGTCTACCAGCCCATGCTGCCTGGCACACCCTTGAACGGCCCGGCAAATCCGGAGGTCACCCACCCGCTGTAGAACCCGCCGGGCTGCGGGGTGGCGGTCTCGTCGCCGACAGAGCAGGCGTCCATCCCGCGGGCGTAGAACGAGAGCCAGCCGGCGTAGGGCTCGAACCTGGCCGTCGGCGACGGGTAGGCGAAGCAGGCGTCTTCGAGGCGGGCGCGTTCGGTCCGCAGATCGAAGTACTCGGCCCGGCCCTTCCACTCGCATGCCGACGTGCGTGCCGTTCGCTCAAGAAGCTCTGTCCGGACGTCCCCGGATGGGAAGAAGTAGACCGGCGGGTGGCTCGTTTCGAGCACCGCGATCCCGCGGCTCGTGGCGGCGATCTCGATGCCTTCGAAGACGACCCGCAGCGGAGCGGCCACACGCTCGATGGCCGGCGGGCGAGGGAAATCCCAGACGCTTCGCTGACCGGGGCGAGCCGGGTCGGGTGTGGGATGCCGGGCCATGCGTTCTGCTCCTCCATGGGTCACGAATCAAGGCTCGATCCAGGTCTCGGTCCAGCCGGTCGCGTCTCGCGTGAACGCGGCGCGGCGGTGGCCGTCGTGACGGAGCGCGAGCCACTCCAGCCGCTCGACCCGGCAGACCAGGACCATGAAGTTCGCCCGGCCCGGCTCGACCTCGTCGGGCGTCAGCCGGTTGGCCAACGCGAACCCGGGCAGGTTCGGGCTGGGCTCGGCCGCGGGTCGAGACGGCGCGTGCGGGGCGAGATAGCACCGCTTGGAGCCGACGCCCGCCCGGTCCCACGTCTCGGCCGCGTCGTTAGAGCTCCCTGGAGTGAGCAGAGTGATCGGCCCGGATGCCCGGACCTGCACCCGCTGACCTTTGTCGTAGAAGCACCAGGCCGCGACGGGCCGGGACTCGAGGTGTGCCGCCTTGGGGGATCGGGCATCGGTGTGGCACCGGATCTCGCCGAGCCGCCGGTCGGCACCGCGGAGCACCACGGTCCTGGCTTCCGGCCGGCCGTGTTCATCGGTGGTCGCGAGCACGGGCAGGTGGAACCCGTGCCGCCGGTCCGCGGCTCCGCGGCCGAGCAGTGTCCACACGGCTTCGATCACCCCGCCGAGCGTATCGGGCGTGCGGAGGGCGTCGGTCTTGGGCGGCTCGGTCATGCAGAGGGTTTCTTCGTCGCGACGCCGGCGCCCGATTCGTGGATGTTCTCCCGCGCGAAGAAGCCGATCTGCGATTGATGTCGAATGGTCTTGTGCGATGGCTTCCGCAGGTCCTGTTGGTGTTGTCTGGTTCAAGCGTGATCTTCGGGTCCGCGATCATCGGCCGCTGGCCGAAGCGGTTGCCGAGTGCCCGGGGGGCGTGATCGGTCTGTACGTGTACGAGCCGATTGTGCTCCGCGCTCCTGAGCACGACGGCCGCCACCTGCGGTTCGTCAACGACTGCCTCCTGGAAGTCCGCGAAGAACTCCGTCGGCGTGGCTCGGACCTGCTGCTGGCACGCGGCAACGCCGTCGAGACGCTTGAGTCTCTCCGCCGAGCGATCGGCTTTACACGGCTTTACAGCCACGAGGAGACAGGCCTCGGCGCAACGTTCGATCGCGACAAAGCCGTGGGCGCATGGGCAAGAGCCTCTGGCACCGAATGGATCGAGGTGCCCCAGCACGGGGTCGTCAGGCCGCTGGCGCCCCGCGACGGCTGGGCGCGGCGGTGGCGTGCCAGGATGTTGGAAAACGTCGCCCCACCGCCCGTGGCGGTTCGGCCGCCGCCCGCCGATGATCTCGACCGGTTCGGCCGCGGCGAGCTGCTCGAGGCTGATCGGGCCGTGCCCGATTCGATCCAGCGGGGCGGCGCGAGCCGCGGGGACGCGCTGCTCGATTCTTTCTTGCACCAACGAGGGCGGCGGTACCAGAGCGACATGTCCTCGCCGATCACGGCGTGGCATGGGTGCAGCCGACTGAGCCCGCACATCGCCTACGGCTCGGTGTCGGTCCGCGTGGCCAGCCAAGCCGCCGATGCCCGGATTGATCAGCTCGCCGCGGATCCTGCCAGCGGCGAGCGGTCCGGCTGGCGTCGGTCGATCGCGAGTTTCTCCAAACGGCTCCGGTGGCACTGCCACTTCATCCAGAAGCTCGAGGACGAGCCGGCGATCGAACGGCGAAACTTCAGCCGCGCGTTCGACGGCATGCGGACCGAAGACGACTCGGCCTGGGACCGGGAGCAGGCCCGACGGTTCGCGGCCTTCGAGCGGGCCGAGACCGGCTACCCGTTCGTCGATGCCTGCCTGCGGTGCCTGAACGAGACCGGCTGGATCAACTTCCGGATGCGCGCGATGCTCATGAGCTTCGCCGGTTACCACCTCTGGCTGCACTGGAAGCGGCCGGCGATCCATCTGGCCGGTCTGTTTACCGACTTCGAGCCGGGCATCCATTACAGCCAGTGCCAGATGCAGTCCGGCGTGACAGGCATCAACACCATCCGGATCTACTCGCCGATCAAGCAGCAGGCGGACCAGGACCCGGGCGGCGTGTTTGTCCGTCGGTGGATCCCCGAGCTCGAGGGCGTACCGGACGAGCACCTGGCACAGCCTCAGTCGATGCCGGCTCTAACGCAGCAGATGGCAGGCTGCGTCGTCGGCTCGCGGTACCCCGAGCCGGTGGTCGATCACGCGGCGGCGTACCGCGAAGCCAAGCAACGCGTCCACGCCTGGCGATCAAGCCCCGCCGCGCGAACCGAGGCGCAGCGGGTCTACATCAAGCACGGCTCCCGGAAACGCTCGGAACGCCCAACATCCAAGCGTCGCCCGCCAGATGATCGCGGCGGCGCGGTCGAGCGGATGGAGTCCTGATCGGTCGCTGTGCAATCGGCGCAGCGTTGCTCGTCGCGGGCGTTGTCGGCTGGTTCAACCGGAGCTGGTTCGCCGCCGACGGCACGACGAAGGCCGACGCGACGCTGGGCTACGTCGCCCCACCGCTCGACGGCGTCTGGGCCACCGCCCCGTACTTGCATAACGGCTCCATGCCCGACCTGGCCGGGGTCCTCGATTCACGGCGGCGGCCCGAGCGGTGGACGCGGTCCTTCGACAGCCGGGACTACAGCCTCGACCCGCCCGGCTGGCGCTCCACCGCGGTCGATCGCGTCCGGGATGGCCCAGACGCCAGGGCCATACCTTCGGCGACGGGCTCAGCG
>JBCDEF010000131.1:0-7769 GCA_039179915.1 Planctomycetota bacterium
CTCCGCTGCTCGTCCGTCGGCGACCCGGCCTTTACCGGCTTCGAGGCACAGATCCTTGACAGCCACGGCAAGGATCCCGCGGTCTACGCCTGCGGCTCGATCTACAACGCCATCGCCCCGAGCGAGCAGGCCGCCAGGCCCGCGGGCGAGTGGAACGACTACCGCATCCGCGTCGTCGGTGACACTCTGAACATCTGGCTCAACGGCGTCCATGTCCATGAGGATCAGAAGCTTGACGCGCGGGGCTTTTTCCGCAGCGAGGACCAGCCGCTGCCGCTGCACGACCGGCTGACCACCGGCTACATCGCGATCCAGGATCACGGCGAGGGCGGGCTGCGGGTGCGCAACATCCGGCTGACCGACCTGTCTCCCGATCCGGACCCGGGCGACTTCCGGCACGCGTTCGACGGCACGACCACTGAGGGATGGACCCACCGCGGCGGCGGATCGTTCGCGTTCGAGAACGGGACGCTTGTCGCCGCCGACGGACCGGGGCACCTGTTCAGCGATGCCGTGCACACCGACATCGAGCTGCACGCGTTGGTCCGCATCGCCCTGCCGGAAGAGACCGATGCGCCACGCGCCGGCAACGGCGGGATCTACTTCCGCACGGTGCCGCGGCCCGAGAACCCCGACACCTGGCCGCTGGGCTACGAGGCGCAGATCGACAACCACGACACGCGGCCGACGCACTACACCGGGTGCGTCTACGACGCCGCGCCGGCGATCACCGGCGAACCGATCACACGCGACGGCGCGTGGTTCGACTACCGCATCCGGGCGGTGGGGGACCGCGTGCAGACGTTCATCAACGGTCGCCCGATGGCCGACGCCGTCCTCGATCTGCACGACGCGGGTCATATCGCCTTCCAGACGCATCACCCGGGCAACCGGATCGAGTTCCGCGATGTCCGCTGGCGCACGCCTGCTGCTGAAGAGTGAACGCGGAGCCGATCTAGCAGAGCGTGACCCAGTTGCTGTTGCTCGCGAGGCACGCCTCGATGAAGGCAACGCCGGCCGCACCGTCGCGGTGGTCCGGCGCGAGGGACGCGTGCTCGGAATCCACCCCCCGGACACGGTCGGCGGCACCGCGATAGATATTTGCGAAGGCCTCGTGGAAGCCTTCGGGGTGACCCGGCGGCAGCCGAGTCGCGATCTGCGCACCAGTCGCGAGTGAGGTGTCGCCCCGCGTGAGCGTCCGGCGTGAGCCGTCGTTGCTGAACACGCGAAGCTCGTTAGGCGATTCCTGGTGCCAGCTCAGCGAAGCGTTGCTGCCGTAGACGCGCAGCGAGAGGCCGTTTTCTTCGCCGATACAGATCTGGCTGGCCGTGAGCGTTCCCGATGCGCCCGAGTCGTAGCGGAGCAGGACAGAGGCGTCGTCATCAACGCGGCGTCCTGGCGCGTGCGTATGGACATCGGCGCAGAGCTCGCTCGGCCGCTGGCCGGAGACAAATTCGGCGAGCTGGTAGGCGTGCGTTCCGATATCGCCGATCGCGCCGGCGCCGCCCGATCGCTCCGGGTCGGTCCGCCAGGCGGCCTGCTTCTGGCCTGAAGCTTCCAGATCGTTGGCGAGCCAGCCCTGGACATACCGCGCATCGACGCGGCGGACGGTGCCGAGTGCGCCGCCGTCGATCATCGAACGCGCGTGGCGCACTATGGGGTAGCCGGAGTAGTTGTAGGTGATGGTCACGGAGAGACCCGCGTGGTCGGCCGCGGCCGCGATGGCCCGGCATTCGTCCGAGTCTGCCGCCATGGGCTTGTCGAGCACAACGTGAAACCCGGCCTTGAGTGCCGCGATCGCGGGCTCGGCGTGCGTGTCGTTGGGCGTGACGATCGAGACGGCCTCGATGCGCTCCGTTTGCGGAAGTGCTGCTTCTGCGTCGAGCATCGCCCGCCAGTCCCCGTAGCCTCTGGGGATGCCGAGTTCGTTCGCCGAGGCGATCGCGCGTTCGGGTGTGGAGGACAGGGCACCGGCGACGAGCGCGGCCTCGCCGTCGAGCCGCATGGCCGTGCGGTGAACGGCGCCGATGAACGCGCCAGACCCGCCGCCGATCATGCCAAACCGGACCGGTGTTGGCCCGGCGCTCATGGCTGGGCCTCCGCATCGAACGCGGCATCGAACGCCCGGCCCGCGGGCCGGAAGTCGATTGAGCGGACATACTCGGCCGACTCGCGGGCCCCGTGCTCGCGGTCCATATCCGGGTCTTCCCATTCGACGCTCAGCGGGCCCACGTAGCCGGTCCGGTTGAGAGCGCGGATGATGCCGTCGAAGTCGACATCGCCGCGGCCGACCGAGCGGAAATCCCACGCGCGCCGAGCATCGCCGAAGGCCAGGTGAGACCCGAGGATCGACGCAGATTGCTGCGGCTTGACCGCGACATCTTTCATATGCACGTGGTAGATCCGATCCGGGAACGCCTCGATGAACGCCACCGGGTTCACGCCCTGCCAGAGCAGGTGCGACGGATCGAAGTTGAACCCGAATGCCGTTCGCCCGCCGACAGCCTCGATCGCCCGCTCGGCGGTGGGGATGTCGTAGGCGATCTCGGTCGGGTGGACCTCGAGGGCGAAGCGCACGCCGATGTCGTCGAAGACATCGAGGATCGGGTTCCATCGCGCTGCGAAGTCCGAGAACCCGGCGTCGATGTCCGCCTGCGATGTCGGCGGGAAGGCGTAGAGCGCGTGCCAGACCGCCGAGCCGGTGAAGCCGTTGACGACGTCGATATCCAGTGCCCGAGCCGCCCGGGCGGTTGTTTTCATCGCCTCGGCCGCGCGATTGCGGACGCCTTCTGGCTCGCCGTCGCCCCAGACACCCGCCGGCAGGATGGCTTTGTGCCGGTGATCGATCGGGTCGCAGACGGCCTGTCCGACCAGGTGGTTGCTGATCGCGTGGCAGACCAGCCCGTGCTCATCGAGCACGCCGCGGACGCGTTCGAGTTCGGCCGAATCGGTGGCCGCGCGGTCGGCGTGGAGGTGGTCGCCCCAGCACGCCAATTCCAGACCGTCGAATCCGAGCGACTGCGCGAGCGGCGCGAGATCCGAGAGAGGCAGGTCCGCCCATTGGCCGGTAAAGAGTGTCACAGGTCTGTTCATCGTGGCCGGAGTGTAGTGGAACAGATCACGCGCGGATCGGCCGCGATTTGTGATACACTCCGGCACACGATTCCTGGAGCCGTTGCCCCGATGACCAACCAGCCCGCTACGCCCCCGCCAGCGCTCGTCCGGACACGGCTGAGCGTCATGATGCTCATGCAATACGCGATCTGGGGCGCGTGGCTGCCGATCCTGTATCCGTTCTTGCTCGGCCACCGGGGATTCGAGCTGGACCAGGTCGGGGCGATCCTCGCGGGGGGCGCGGCGGGCGCGATCGCGGGGCCGTTTGTCGCCGGGCAGATCGCCGACCGCTTCTACGCGACAGAGAAGTTCCTCGCCGTCAGCCACATCGCCGGCGCGGTGCTGGTGTGGTTTCTGGCCGACACCGATTCGTTCGTGCCGTTTCTGATCCTCTCGGTCGTCTACGGCATCGTGTACGCCCCGACGCTCGCGCTAACGAACTCGATCTCGTTCCACCACCTGCCAAACCGCGACCGCGACTTCGGCAAGGTCCGCGTCTGGGGCACCGTCGGATGGATCCTGGCTGGCATCGCGGTCGGCCAGTGGCTGCTGGAGATGCACACACCGATCAGCGATGACTTGGCCGCCGTCGCCGACGCACAGAACGCGGGCCGAGCAGACGCGTTCAAGCTCTCCGCGATCCTCGGCGTTGTTATGGGCCTCTACTGCTTCACGCTGCCGAGCACCCCCCCGGCCAAGGGTGCGGATTCCGCATCGCTCAAAGCATTGGGCGAAGCCAAACGGCAGCCGCTGCTGACGCTCTTCCTGATCGCGGTGCCGATCTCGATCATCCACCAGTTCTACTTCGTCCACGCCGCCGGCTTTCTGACCGAGGTGCAGAACCGGGCGAACAACGACTCGATCTCGAGCGCGATCAACAGCGTCTTTGGTGTCGGCGGCGGCGGGCTCATGACCATCGGGCAGATGGTCGAGATCGCCGTCATCGCCTGCATGCCGCTGATCGCGACCCGGGTCGGTCGGAAGTGGCTGCTGGCGGCGGGCATCGCCGCCTACGCCCTGCGGATGGCGATCTTCGCCTACCTGCCCGACGGCGACGCCGCGCTCCCGCTGGCGATCACGGGCGTCGCGCTCCACGGGTTCTGCTTCGGCTGCTTCATCTTCGTCGCGTTTATGGTCGTCGACGAGCAGACCACACCCGACGTCCGCGCGAGTGCGCAGAACCTGTTCAACTTGGTCATCGTGGGGATCGGCATCATCGTGGGCAGCATGTTCGCGACCAAGATCGCCGAGATGAACCTGTACATCGATACCGACGGCATCGAGCGGATGGACTACACGGGGCTGTTCGCGGTCCCGATGTGGATGTCCGTCGCGTGCCTAGTAGCCCTGCTGGTGCTGTACCCGGCCAGAGCCAGAATCATCGAACCGGCGTCCGAGCGGCCGCCGTCAGGAGCCGAGACATGAGTGACCGATCTCGCGAGAAAACCGCCAAAGATCTCATTGAGAACACGACATCCCGGCGGACCTTCTTGGGTGCTGCTGCCATGCTCGCGGGCGGGGTCGGCCTCGCTGCGGGCTGCCAGACAAGAGCCGCGAACGGCTCGATGGCGACCTCGCTCAAGCCCAAGGTCGCCACGCGACGGCCCACTCCACCTAAAGACGGCGAGCCGATCCGCATCGCCATCATCGGCACCGGCGGCATGGGCCGCGGCCACCTAACCTCGATGCTCCGGCTTAACGCCGAGCAGGACCTCAACATCGAGGTCGCCGCCCTCTGCGATGTCAACGACCTCTTCGCCGCCGACGCGCTCGAGAGCGTCCGCGAGTCGGGCCAGACCCTCGAACCGCTCGTGACCCGGCGAAGCGAGGACGTCATCGCCCGCGACGACATCCACGGCGTGGTCATCGCCACCCCCGAGCACTGGCACGCACCGATCGCGATCGACGCCATCGCGGCCGGCAAGGACGTCTACATCGAAAAACCCATGACGTTCACGCTCGAGGAAGCGGTCGTTCTGCGAGAGACCGTCCGCCAGAACCCGGATGTCATGTTCAACGTCGGCACGCAGAAGATCATGCTGCCGAAGTACCAGGAAGCCAAGAAGGTCATCGAGTCGGGCCGCATCGGCGTGCCCACCTTCAGCCAGACCAGCTATTGCCGAAACTCGCCCGACGGCGAGTGGAACTACTACGGCCTCGACGACCGCTGGGCCCCGGGCCAGAACGTCGACTGGGACCGCTGGCTCGGCGAGTTCGGCCCACGCGAGTGGGACCCCAAGGTCTACATCCGCTGGCGCCGCTACCGCGATTTCTCGACCGGCATCCTCGGCGACCTGCTCGTCCATGAGATCACGCCGATGCTCATGGCCCTCGAAACCGTCGGCTGGCCCACGCGCGTCCAGGCCATCGGCAGCCACCTCGTCGACAAAGACATGGAAAACCACGACCAGGTCAACCTCCAGATCACGTTCGAGAGCGGCCACCAGATGATCGTCGCTGGCTCGACCTGCAACGAGGTCGGGCTCGAGAATCTCATCCGCGGCCACGAGGGCAACATCTACCTCAACAGCCGCCACTGCGAGGTCCGGCCGACGCGCCCCTTCGTTGACTTCATGGACCCCGAGCGGATCGAGTGCCCCGACATCGGCAACGACCAGAACGTCATGCGGCTCGACTGGCTCGGCTCGATCCGCACCCGGAAGCAGCCGTTCTCATCGGTCGATCTCGGCACCAAGGTCATGATCATCGTCGATCTGGCGACCCGCTCGATCTGGGACGGCGCGGCCTACTCGTTTGATCGTGGCACGATGACCGCCCGTCGTGCCTAAAGGCGTGGCCATCGCCGACCCCGCCACGGTTGTTCTCGCCTGCGAGGCGATGGCGACGCGCTTCGAGCTCATCCTCTGCGGCGACGACCGCGACCATCTGCAAGCCGCCGGTGAAGCGGCCGTCGACGAGATCGAAGACGCTCACCGACGCCTGAGCGCCTACGACCCGGCCAGCGTGGTCTCCGCGATCAACCGAGCCGCCGGTACCGCGCCGGTCCGGATCGACAGCGAAGTCTTCGATTTACTCCAAACCTGCAACACGGTCCGAGCCGAGTCGGACGGCGCCTTCGATGCCGCCATCGGCGGCACGCTCAAGCTCGACCGCGCCGCGTCGACAGCGTTCCTCACCGAAACAGACTCAAGGCTCGACCTCGGCGCGATCGGGAAGGGCTTCGGCATCGACCGAGCGGCCGACGTCCTGCGCGACGCGGGTATGACCTCCGCCCTGATCCACGGCGGCACCAGCACAACACTCGCCATCGGAGCGCGTCCCGACGGCGAGCCATGGCGCATCGGGCTTTCGAGCGAAACCGCGGAAGCGATCACCATCCCCCTTTGCGATACCGCGCTCTCGCGCTCCGACCGGATTGAAGCATCCGCACGCTCGGCGGCGCACATCATCGACCCGCTGTCCGGCAAGCCCGCACGGGGTGCGTGCGCCGCGGCCGTGGTGCACAGCACGGCCACGCTCGCCGACGCATGGTCCACCGCTGCCGTGGTCGCCGGCACTGCGCCGGACGGTATCGCCTGGGCAGCGCTCGGTGTCAACGGCTGGACGCTCAGCGATACACTCACAAACCACACCGACCCGCAGGAGAAGTGACCATGGATCGGCTCGATCGACGTGATTTTGTTCGCGGAAGCCTGGGTGTCGCCGGCGGCCTGATCGGCGCCACGACCATCTCGCCCGCCTTCGCGGCCGGCCTCGGCAGACTGCCCGCCCAGGCGCGCGTCGCGGTCATCGGCTGCGGCCGGCAGGGCCGGGCGATCGTGGCCGAGCTCGCGAGCTTTGCCGATGCGCAGCTCGTCGGCCTCTGTGATGTCGAGCCACGCCGGCTGCAAGCCGCCCAGCGCCGCGCCCGCGATGTCACCGGCTACGCCGACCACGCCGCGCTGCTCAGCGAGGCCAAGCCCGACGCGGTCTTCGTCGCCACGCCCACGCACCTGCACCGCGGCATCGTTGAAGACGCCCTCGGTGCCGGTGCCCACGTCTACTGCGAAGCGCCCCTGGCTCACACCGCCGACGACGCCCGCGCGATCGCCGTCGCCGCCCGCGGCTCGGGCAAAGTCTTCCAGTCCGGCTACCTCGCCCGCGCCAATCCGGTCTACCAGCTCGCCCGGACCTTCTTCCGCTCCGACTCGGTCCGCGACCTGATCAGCATGCAGGCCACCCGCGCCCGCAAGACCACCTGGCGCACGCCCGCCCGCACGCCCGAGCAGGACAAGCTGCTCAACTGGCGGCTCGACCCCGCCGTGTCCACCGGCCTCGCCGGTGAGTGGGCAAGCCACCAGTTCGATGTCTTCCACTGGTACACCGGCCGATACCCGGTTCGCGTCAGCGGCGCCGGATCGATACGGCTGCACGACGACGGCCGCGAGGTCCACGACACCATCTCGTGCCTGCTCACCTTCGACCGCGGCGAGCTCGCGACGTACGACGCAACGCTCGCCAACAGCTACGAGGGCATGTACGAGCTGCTCCGCGGCAGCAACGCCGCCGTTAAGCTCGCCTGGAGCCACGGCTGGATGTTCAAAGAGGCCGACGCCCCCACCCAGGGATGGGAGGTCTACGCCAACCGCCAGCAGTTCCACAATGACGAGGGCATCACGCTGATCGCCGGCGCAACGCAGCTCGCCGAGCAGGGC
>JBCDEF010000132.1:0-7711 GCA_039179915.1 Planctomycetota bacterium
GTCCGTCCGTGTTCGATCCGTTCATGGCTTCGTTCCTTTCCGTGCCGATGCCGACCGGCCGGTCGGCACGCTGCGTGTATCTGGGTGCGGACACAGCGCCCGCATCAGATGGATACCAACGCGGTATGGAAACGAAGTGATGGAACGATGAAGAACGGTTCATGATTCGGCGGCGTGCAGCCCCTCCTGCTCGGAAAACCCGAGTCAATCGGCGTCTAGTCGACTCGCGGCAGCGTCAGCCCCGCCTGGTCCTGGTACTTGCCAGCCTTGTCCGCGTAGCTCGTTTCGCAGACCTGCTCGGCCTTGAGGAACACCAGCTGGGCGATGCCTTCGTTGGCGTAGACGCGGGCCGGCAGCGGGGTCGTGTTGCTGATCTCGAGCGTGACCTTGCCGCGCCACTCGGGCTCGAGGGGCGTCACGTTCACGATCAGACCGCAGCGGGCGTAGGTGCTCTTGCCGAGGCAGATGACCAACACATTCCGCGGAACGCTGATCTCTTCGACGGTCTCGCAGAGCGCGAAGCTGTTGGGCGGGATGATGACGTAGCGGGACTCGTTGCCGTGCTCGTCGGTCTCGATGCCGCCGATGCCGGGCATCGAGACGTCGGCGTCGACCATCATGTCGTCGCTGAACCGCTTGGGATCGACGACGGCGATGTCGCCCGAGCGGGGCGTGGGCGTGAAGACCTTGAAGTGCGAGCCGACGCGGACGTCGTACCCGTAGCTCGAGACGCCGTAGGAGATCTTGCCGGGCCGCTTCCGTGCGGCCTCGAACGGCTTGATCTCGACCAGACTCTCGATCTGGCTGTCGCTGAGGACCCCCATCGCCATCGCTCCCTCTGCGGCCGGCCTCCGGCCGACCTGTTCACCGTGCCACCTTCACCGTGAGACTGCCGCGGGCTGACCCGCCTGCTCGCCCTCCATGGTCGATCCCCGGCTCTCTACCACCAAGAGCCGGGAGGCTGCTTTGTTCGGGGAACCAAACACACAGCACCGTTGATTCCCGCTCCACCGAGCCTTACTCGGCTACACAGCATGACGCTGTACAGCGGGTCGATACTCTACCACAATCGGTCGTAGGCACGGTCTTTCTCACCACGAAATGTCGTCGCTGACTGTCGGTTCTGGCTTCGTTCTTCGGCTAAATCAGGTTCACCGAAGCAGTTGGCTCGGATGATCTTTTTTTGATGATCAACATACGACATCTAGTGGTCCAGAAGGGCGTCAACGCATACAAGACCCAAGACTCTGTTGATATCCTGTCGGTTCGCGGTCGGTTGGCGGGGGTTCCCTGTGGAGAATCGATATTGATCGTATTTCGTTTGGTTTTTGGAAGCAAGCCGTGGGTTAGGAAACGCATCATGATTCGGGTGATGCGGTGCCTCGCGACCGGTGACGCTGCGGACTAGGCTTTCTGGACAGCGAGGCCGGCCCGCGGATGGGACCGCAGCCGCCACACATGCACCGCCCGCGCGGGGTCTCTGGGCCGCGGCGGCCGGATGCGGTGCCCAGAAACGGAGCCAGACGATGGACCGGCCGATCGACGGGACCCCCCGCCGGCTCGCGGCGACGCTGCTTGCCGTGCTCATGTTCACGCCGCTGCTGCACGGGTGCACCTCGGCCCGGGAGCGGGCGGTGGTGCGGGCGCCGGTCGATGTCGAGGTCGGGCCCGGTGCCCTGCGGGGCACGATCGGGCGGGAGACGACGCTGCTCCGCGCACGGCCCGTAGTCGTCTCGGGCTACGGGATGATCGTGGGGCTGAACGGGACCGGATCGACCGATGTGCCCGAGGCCGTCGCCGCCACGATGGAGCGTGAGATCCTGACGCTCTCCGGCGGCGAGCTGGACTTCAGCGATACGGTGTTCGCGGGGCTGTCGCCGCGCCAGATCCTGCGCCGCAGCGATACGGCGGTGGTCATCGTCGAGGGCGCCGTGGCGCCGGGCGGGCCGGACGGGATGCGGTTCGATGTGCGGGTGCGGGCGCTGCCGGGCTCGACGGCGACCTCGCTCGAGGGCGGGCGGCTGCTGACGACGCGGCTTCAGCTCGGCCCGCCGATCACGCTGGGCGGGCCGCAGACCGAGATCATCGCGGAAGCGCGGGGCGAGGTCTACATCAATCCGTTCGCGGCGCCGGGCGAGCTGGGACCCCAGCGGCGGATCGGCCGCGTGCTCGGCGGGGGCGTGCTGATCGACCCCCAGCCGCTGGAGCTGGTCCTCCAGAACCCGCTGCACTCGCGGGCGGTCGCGATCACACGGGCGATCAACCAGCGGTTCCCCGACGGGCCGCGGGGCGAGGGATCGACCGCGTTCGGCCGCGACGACCAGGTCATCCAGGTCTACACACCCGACAAGTACCACGACCGGTTCGAGGACTTCGTCCGGCTGATGATGGCCACGCCGATCAACCAGAACTTCCCCGATGCGACCGCCCGGCGGTACACCCGGGCGCTCGTGGCCGACACGAGCATCGCCGACGAGCTGGTCTGGGCGCTGCGGGCGATCGGGCCCCGGGCGCTGCCGTTCGTCCAGGATCTGTACGTTTCGGAGGATCCGGCGGTGCAGCTTGCGGCGCTGGGCGTGGGCGCGAGCCTGAACGACCCGCGGGCGGCGGTCTTTCTTGAGCGGCTCGTGGTCGAGGGCGACCAGCGGACCCGGCTGGGCGCCGTGACCCTGCTCGGAATGATCGACGGCGGGCGGACCTCCGACGAGGTGCTCCGCCAGGCCGCGGGCTATGGACGGGAGCTGACGTTCCGCATCGCGGCGTACGAGTCGCTGATGCAGCGGGCCGAGCGGGCGCGGCTCGGGCGGCTCGTCGAGGCCGAGCGGAACCGCTTCGGCGCCGGACAGCGCGCCACCGAGACCCAGCTCCGGCTGGCGGCGGCCTCGCGCATCCCGCCGGGCAACGCGCAGCAGGTCGAGCGGGTCAGCGTGGGCGGGCGGTTCCTGCTCGATCTGCTGCCGTTCGGCGAGCCGCTGATCTATGTCACGCAGCAGGGCCGGCCGCGGATCGCGGTCTTCGGCGAGCGGACCAGCCTCGAGCCGCCGCTGATGGTCGATGCCTGGTCCGACCGGCTCCTGATCGCCGCCGACGACGACACGACCGGCGTTCGGCTCCGGTACGAGCGGCCCAACGGCCGCGGGATTGTCACCCAGACCGTCAGCCCCCGCATCGCCGACCTGATCGTTTTCTTGGCCCGCGGCGGCACGGCCAGCGATTTCGGGCCCGGGCTGGGCTTTACCTATGCCCAGGTCGTCGGCACCCTCGCCGCGATCCAGGAGGATCGAGCCACGCCCGCGGGCTTCGCGACCGAGGAGGACCGGCTGCGAGCGCTCATCCTGGCCGCGGCCGACCGCTCGAACACGGACCGCCCCGCCCTGCTCGAAGAAGGCGAAGAGGACGAGAACGACCCCGAGATGATCGCCGGTCCCGACGACGAACCGCGGCGGCAGTTCGTGGTCACGGTGCCCCGAAAATCCGAGCCGGAGGACCGGGCGGACGAGTAGGCATCACGGCCCGGGTTCGAAAAACAAGAAACACGAGCGCCGACCCGATGACTTGCAACGGCAACCGGCCCCGTCGACCGATAACCGTCTGACAGGCAGCGGCGCACTCCGTACACTGCCACTCGGGACGCGGGGCGGCAGGACGCCGGGCACCGGTCTTGAGAGAAACCAGAGCTTCCGACGCACTCGTCGGGCCGCGGCAGGGAGACGCCACGACCGATGCGACTGGCCACACTCACGCTTCACGGATTCAAGTCGTTCGCCGACCGGACGGAGTTCACGTTCGACGACGACATCACCGGCGTCGTCGGGCCCAACGGCTGCGGCAAGAGCAACGTCGTCGACGCCATCAAATGGGTGCTCGGCGAGCGCTCCAGCAAGAGCCTGCGCGGCAAGGAAATGATCGATGTCATCTTCGCCGGCTCCGCGGGCCGCTCGCCTTCGGGCATGGCCTCGGTCGTGCTGGGCTTCGACAACCCGGTGATCGACCCCGACGCCGAGCTGATCGAGCTGGACACCGCCGACCCGATCGAGTTCGACGACGACTGGGGCGGCGACGAACAGGCCGAGGACACCGAAGCCAAGCGCGAGGCCCGGCGGAGCGGTCGGCGGAAACGGGCTCTGCCGATCGATGCCGACTCGGTCGCGGTCGAGCGGCGGCTGTACCGCGATGGGACCAGCCAGTACCTCATCAACGACAAGCGCGTGCGGCTGCGGGACATCCGCGAGCTGTTCATGGACACCGGCATCGGAGCCGACGCCTACTCGATTATCGAGCAGGGCAAGGTCGACGCGATGCTGCTGGCGTCGCCCATGGAGCGGCGGACGATCTTTGAAGAGGCCGCGGGCATCGCCCGGTACAAGCAGCGGCGGATCGAATCGACCCGCAAGCTCGACCGGACCGAGGTCAACCTGACCCGGGCCCGCGAGCAGCTCGACGCGACCGAGCGGCGGCTGCGGATCGTCAAAGGGCAGGCCGCCAAGGCCAAGCGGTTCCGGGCGCTCGACACCGAGTACCGGGCGATCAAGACGGCGCTCGTGTTCGACCAGTACCACGACATCCGTGAGCGCTTGGACGGCCTGACCAGCGAGCTTTCGCAGCTCGAAACATCGCGCGCCGAGACGCAGCAGATCGTCGAACGGCTCGAGGGCGAGAAGCAGGAAGCCGAGCTCGCCCGGCACGAGCTGGCCAACCAGACACGGCGGGCCGAATCGGATCGCCAGTCGGCCGAGCACGAGGCGGAGCAGGCCGAGCAGCGGCGGGCGATGCTCAGCTCGGCGATCGTCGAGGCCGAGCGGACGCTGGAGCGCGAGACCCGCGAGCTGGGCGAGCTCGATCAGCGGCACAACGACCTCGCCGAGCGCGAAACCGAGCTGCGGACCGCGGGCGACGAGCACGAGCGGCTGCTGGTCGAGGCCGAGGCCGCGATGCAGACCGCGGGCGAGGCGCGGGCGGCGGTGCTGGAGCGGTCGGCCGAGGTGCGGTCGTCGCTGGCCGAGAAGCAGGCCGCGGCCGCGGGCGTCGAACGCGAGCGGACGGGCGTGCTGGCCTCGATCGAATCCGACGCAAAGCGGGCCGAGCAGGCCCGCGAGACGCTCGCCGAGCTGGCGACCAAGCGCGAGGCGGCCGAGCGGGACACCGAGCGGCTCGAGGGAGAGCTCGAGCGGGCTTCGAGCGAGCGGGCACGTCTCGAAATGGAGACGGCGTCGCTTCGGACACGGCTCTCGGAGCTCGACTCGGCGACCACGGAGCTTGCCGCGGGCCGCGACGAGCTGGCGCAGCGCGTCGGTGAGGCCGAGCAGCAGCGGACGCGGCTGGAATCGCGGCGGCAAGCCCTCGAGGAGATGGCGGCGGCCCGCGTCGGCTTCGGCGAAGCGGTGCGCGACGTGCTCGATCGGCGGCGTGCCGAGCCGGGCCTGGGCGGCGTGATCGCGGCGCTGGCGGATGTCATCGACGCGGACCGCGAGTCGGCCAACGCGGTCGAGGCGGCGCTGGGCGCATCGCTGCAGGCTCTGGTCGTCCGCTCGCCGGCGGATTTGCCGGCGGAGAGCCTCCTCGGCTCGCTCCGCGGGCGGGTGCGGTTCCTGCCGCTGCTCGCGCCGGGGTCGGCGGACCGGTTCGATCCGTCGCGGCAGCCGATCGACGCGACGCTGACGCGGGGGCGCATCCGCTCCCTGCGGCCGGCGGTGCGGGCGCGATCGGCCGAATACAAGGCCGAGTTGGACCAGTTGCTCGACCGGCTGCTGGGCAACACGTATCTCGTCGAGAGCCTGGAGTCGGCGCAGCTGCTGGCCGCGGGTGTGCTGGGCCGCGGGGCTCGGTTTGTCACACGCGACGGGCTGGTGCTCGAAGCCGACGGCAGCGTCTCGGCCGGGCCGGCCGACGCCGAGACCGGCGGGCGGGGCATGCTCGAGCGGCGGGCGGAGCTCGAAGATTTGACCGTCAAGCTCGGATCCGCAGACGCGGCGCTCGCGCGTGTCCGCCGCGAGCTGGGCGGGGTCGACGAGCGGGCGGCGGAGGTCAGCCGCAACCGGACCGAGTGCCGCGAATCGCTGGCCGCGTTGGACCGCTCGCACGCCCGCGAGGTCGCGCAGTGCGAGCGGCTGGAGTCCGAGCTGGGCCGGTGCCGGGATACGTCGGCCGCGTTGGCGACCGACGCCGAGCGGCTCCGCGAGCGGGCGGCGACGATCGAGCAGGAAACCGAAGAACGCCGCGGCAAGGCCGAGCGGCTGCACGCGCTGCTGCTCGAGCAACAGGCCGCGGCCGACGAGCTGGGCAGCGAGCTGGCGCAGCTCGATGTCCGCGCCGAGCAGGCGGCCGAGCAATTGACCGCGGCCCGGGTGGAAGCCGGCAGCCGGCGCGAGCAGCTGGCCGCATCGCGCCGCGAGCTCAGCCGGTTGGGCGACGAGCTTTCCGAGATCGATCGGCGTCGGCAGCGGATGGCCGAGCACGCCGAGCACGCGCGGGGGTCGATCGAGCAGCACCACGCGTCGATCGCCGAGGCCGCGGCCGCGATCGACACTGCCAAAGCATCAGCCGCGTCGCTGACCCAGCAGGCCGAGACCCTCCGTGAGCGATTGTCGGCCGCGAGCGAACTGGCGGCGTCGCTCGAAACCCGGCTTGGAGAAGCGAGGCAGGAAGCCACGCGGGTCGAACGCAACTGGCATTCGCTCGAGGTCGCTCGCCGCGAGGTCGAGGTCAAGCGCGAGAACCTCGAAGAGCGGACGGCCGAGGACCTCTCGATCGTGCTTGAGCACGAGTACATCGACTACATCGCGGTCATCGCGCCGGGCGATGTCGAGCTGCTCGACCGCGACGACGCGGCCGCGGTCGCCGACGAACTCAAGCGCGAGATCGGCAAGCTGGGCCACGTCAACCAGAACGCGATCGAAGAAGAAGCCCAGCTCGAGGGCCGCAACGAAGAGCTGATCGCGCAGGTCGCCGATCTCGACGAGGCGCGCGAGCGGCTGACCGGGCTGATCGAGCGGCTCAACGTCGCCAGCCGCGAGCGGTTCGAGGAGACGTTCAAGACCGTCAGCGAGAACTTCGCCGGCTCCAACGGCATGTTCCGCCGGCTCTTCGGCGGCGGCAAGGCCGAGGTGCGCTTGATGCCGCTGATCAAGGAGATCGACGGCGAGAAGGTTGTCACCGACGAGACCGACTGGCTCGAATCGGGCGTTGAGGTCATCGCCCGCCCCCCCGGCAAGGAGCCGCGGACGATCAGCCAGCTCTCGGGCGGCGAGAAGACGATGACCGCGGTCGCGCTCTTGCTCTCGATCTTCCAGAGCAAGCCGAGCTGCTTCTGCGTGCTCGACGAGGTCGATGCGGCGCTCGACGATGCGAACGTCGAGCGGTACACCAACGTCGTGCGATCGTTCACCGACCGCTCGCACTTCATCGTCATCACGCACAACAAGCGGACGATGCAGGCGGCCGACCGGCTCTACGGCGTCACGATGCAGGAGCGCGGCGTGTCGAAGCGCGTGACCGTTAAGGTCGACGAGGTGCTCGAGGACGGAAGGATCAAGCAGACGGCCGATCGCGAGCCAAAGCCGACGCTCAAGAAAGCCCTGGCCGCGATGCGCGAAGAGCAGGCCGAAGCTGTCCCCAGCGGCACCGTGGACTGAACCGCTTCATGGTGGCCCAGCTCTCCCAGCGGGTTGTCTTTGTGATGACCAGACAAACGCGGAGAGGTGTGCCACCCTGA
>JBCDEF010000133.1:0-7682 GCA_039179915.1 Planctomycetota bacterium
AGGGCAGCACGGCCCGCCGCCGATCGGCCGTGGCCCGGTCGTCGGTGATGACATCGACCAGCCGGACGATCTCGCCGCCGGCCAGCTCGGGCCCGGGCTCGACGGCCGATCCGAGCAGGCCGCCGTGGCTATCAAACCGCAGCGCCTGCCACGGCTCGTTGCCCCCGGTCTGGATCACGGCCCCCGCGAACACGCCGCCGACGACCGACCTCGCCGAGCAGGCGGCGGCCGAGAGCACCGCGGTCAGGCCGCGGCCGGCGCAGGCCTCGTGGAACGCGGTCAGCGCTTTGAGCGTCTTGCGCTGCTGCTCGCCGTGGGCACTGCGGCCCGCGAAGCTCTGGTTGAGCTGCGCGAGTCTGGCGTTGGCCCGCAGGACCGACTCGATCATCAGCTCGGGCCCGGAGGTCTCGCTGAGCCCGAGCACGGTGGAGCGCTCGGCGATCACGCCGACCAGCGCGACCGCGCCCTGCTCGATCCGGTCCGGGTCGAAGCCTGCGGCCAGGGCCAACTCGTGGACGTCCGGCGGCGGGCCGAAGTCGCCCGACCAGCCCAGGTTCAGCCGCTTGGCCAGCGAGCGGGCGACGCCCACGACCGTGATCAGCTCGCGGTGCGGCACATTGGGAAGGCTGGGGATCGGCTGGCCGTGCATCCAGACGCAGTCGCGGAACATCTTCGGCAGGCCCCAGTGCTCGGCCAGCTTCTTGCCGGCCGCGGCGTGGTCGATGCCGATGATGTCCCGCTCGAGCTTGGCCGAGTCCTCGCCCCGCTGCGCCGCGACGCGCAGGACCTTGCTGTACGCGTCGGGCAGGACGATCTCCAAGGCGATCCGCCCGATCGAGTGCAGCAGCCCGGCGACGAAGGCCGTCTCGGGCTTGGCGTGCTTGTCCGTCCCCCGGGGCACCTCCGACCGCATGATCAGCTCGGCACCCGCCGCGACCGCGATCGCGTGCCGCCAGTGGCCGACCGCGTCGAACTCAACCCGTCCCGAGGCGCCCTGCGCTTTGGACAGGATCTCGAAGACCTCGACGCTGAGCACCGCGGAGGTCACCGCGTCGAGGCCCAGCAGCGTGATCGCACGCTGCACGCTGGTGATCTTGTCGCCCAGGCCCTTATCGGCGCTGCGGCACATGCTCAGGACCTTGCCGGTCAGCGACGGGTCGGCCTCGATCAGCCGCGCGAGCTCTTGGATGTCGATCTCATCGTGCGAGCCGGCGGTCAGCAGCTTCTGCGCGACGGTCGAGAGCGTCGGCAGCGAGGCGACCCGCTCGAGGATCAGCTCCACACGCCGCGCCTGGGCTCGGGTCGTCGCGTCGTTCATCGCATCAGCCGCCGTGCCCGTTGGAGCCGGCGGCGGCACCCGCTGCCGGCAGATCGAGCAGGCCCTCGATCGTCCGCGTGAGCTGGTCGATGTCGAACGGCTTCTGGAGAAACGCGTCGGCGCCCGCCGAGAGCAGCTTGTCGACTTCTGCCGGCTCGATCACGCCCGAGATAAAGATGACCTTGGTCGACGCGAGCTCGTCGTTCGCGCGCAGCCGCCGGCAGACGGCGTCGCCGTTGATATCCGGCAGCATGTAGTCCAGCACGATCAGGTGGGGCCGGAACTCGGCCGTGCGCAGCCCCGCGTCGTAGCCGGCCGAGCAGGTCTCGACCTCGAACCGCCGGTCGGCGCCCAGGATGTCCTCGAACAGGCCGAGGATGGCCAGATCGTCGTCGACGCAGAGGATGCGGCGGGTCGGTCCTTCAAGGTTTTCGATCGGGATGTCGTTGTCGCGCATGAAGCGGATCAGCTCGTCGCGCGGGATCCTGCGGAACTTCGAGCCGGGCACGCGGAAGCCCGCCAGCCGGCCCGAGTCAAAGCAGCGGATGATCGTCTGCTGGCTGACCTTGCAGATCTGCGCGGCCTCGCCGGTGGTGAAGACCTTCTTCTGCGAGAGATCGGGTTGTGGGCTGTGTTCCGCCATGGGCTTTGGCCTCATCCCGGTGGCCGCGGGTTCAACGATCGCGCGGCCGCCCGCTGCCACACGGTCGGCCGAAGGGGCGTATCGGCGCACGCCGCGTCGCACTGAAGCCGGGGTGGGCGGCGTCCGATAGATTCGCGATCGCCGGCGGCTCCGCAGCGAGCAACCGCGTCAGCCCCGCCGGCCTTCCCGCCAGCGGGTGACGGCCTCGGCCTCCCGGCCGTAGAGCGGCGTGACGACGCCCCCGGGCGACGGGGCCGCGCTCCAGGCCAGCCCCAGCAGCGTGCTGGCGACGAACCGGGGCTCGTCGATCTGTCCGCCGCGCTCCAGCACGCCGGCGCGGAGCCGCTCGGGCATGAACCGGTCGCCCAGCCAGAGCCGGATGCCGACGGCCTCGGTCAGTTCCATCGCGCGGTCCGAGTCGCACAGCAGGCCCGTCGCGAGCCCCGAGGGTGTGTCCAGCGGCGCGCCCGATCCGTCGAACGCCGTCACCCAGCAGGCGTTGCCCTTCGAGGCGAGCGCGACCGCGAAGGGCCCGCCCTCGGGATGCTCGCGCGCGTGCGTCCGCGCGGCGGACCAGGCCGACGGCACGCCGATCACCGCCGGCCCGACGGAGATCGAGAGCGCGCTCGCCGCCGCCGTGGCGATCCGAAGCCCCGTGTACCCCCCGGGCCCGATCGAGACCACCAGCCGCTCGAGCTGCTCGGGGCGGGCGCCCGCCCGGTCGAAGAGCCGCGCGATCGCGGGCATCAGCAGGTCGTCGTGCCGCTCGCCCGGGCCCAGAGGCTCCTCGGCGAGCAGCGCGACCGAGAGCCGGGTGACGCGGCCGAGCGCGACGCCCGCCTCGCCGCCAGACGAGGGGTTGCTGGTCTCGATCGCCAGCGTGAGCTGCCCGGCTGGTTCGTTAGTCATCGCGGCCCCCGGTCCGGCGCGACCGCTTGATGTCGCCGCGGACGCGCTTGGCCCGCAGCCGCCGCTCGATCGATCCCCGGCTGGGCTTGGTGGGCTTTCGGGGCTTGGGTCGGACGCACGCGCGGCGGGCCAGGTCGCGCAGGCGCTCGACGGCCGCCGCCCGGTTGCGGCCCTGGCTGCGGTGCTCGTCGGCGGCGATGACCAGCTCGTCGCCCTCGGTGAGCAGCGATCCGGCGAGCCGTCGGAGCCGCGAGCGGGCTCCCGGCGGCAGGTCGAGGGCGTCGACGGCCACGCGGAGCCGGGCCTTGGTCGCCCGCTTGTTGACGTTCTGCCCGCCCGGCCCGGAGCTGGCGACGAACTCGATGTGCAGATCGGCCGGGTCCACGCTCGCGTCGGGACCGAGCCGCAGGCGGCCGGGCATGGCTGGTGACTCCCCGCCCGCGCGGCGCGGGCTCGGGGACGATACGCTCCGCCGCGTGTTGACCGCCCGCCGAGCCATCCGGACCGCCCTCGCCGCCGCCGCGATGTGCGGCCCGCTGTCGGCCGCGGCCCAACCCGCCGACGACCCAGCCGCCGAGCCACCGGACCAGCCCCCCGAGCCCGATCGGTCTGCCGAGGACAGTCTCGGGCAGGGCAGCCTCTTTGATCGTCCCGCTCGCCGCTACGGCCTGTTCTCGGGCGACTTCACCCGGGCCGAGCCGACGCCGTGGACCATCGCGTTCGAGCCGAAGCTCTGGTACGCCGCGCCCGGCGGCGATTTGGAGATCGGCGACGGCGGCCTAACCGACCTGGGCGAGTTGAACATCGATTCGCCGGCCCTCTCGCCCAAGGGTGAGTTCCATCTCCGCCGCGGACGCTGGACGGTCTCGCTCGGCGGCTCGGTGGTCGAGACCTCGGGCGGGTTCACGGCAACGAGCCCGCTGGAGTTCGGCGGGCTGCTGATCGACACCGGCGAGCGGGCCCGCGGCCGCATCACGATCGACTCGGCCGAGGCCGTCCTCGGCTACCGGCTCTGGGAGCACGCCTCGCGGCCGGGGATGGACGGCCGGCCCGGGTTCTTCGGGCGGTTCGATCTCACCGGCGGCCTGCGGTTCTACGACGTGGGCTTCAGCGTGGAACGCCTCACCGGGCCACCGGGCCTGGCCGAGGCGGGCATCGTGGCTGTCCACCCGATCGTCGGCGCCCGGATCGGGTTCGAGTTCGGCGACCGGTCGTTCGTCGAGGCGGACGTGAACGTCGGGGGGCTGCCCGAGATCGGCGATGTGCGGTCGTCGTCGGTCAGCGTCCAGGTCTCGCTGGGCTATCGGCCGATCGACCCGGTCTCGATCCAGGTCGGGTACCGGCTGCGGACGTCGGTGCTCGAAGAGGACGCCGACGAGTACGACGGGGCGATCGCGGGCCTGTTCGCGGGCTTTGTTTTTCGGCACTAACGCGGGCAAATCCGCCGAAACACCCCCATCCGCCCGCTTCGCGAGCCCGCTTTCGAGTGGGGGGTTTCGCCGGCCGCGGAAGGGTGCTACGCTGGCTCTGGCCTGTTGAGCGACGCGGCGCCGGCCCGGTGATGGCCCGGCACGCCGGCTCGGCGGGTGAGGGGGATTCGGGCCGATCGGCGGCAGACGGGCAGGCGGCGTTCTCGCCGCTGCTTCACGCTCCGACGGCCGGTTCGCGTGGGTGTTGCGGTGGAGCCGGGAGCGGATGGCGACGATCACGAAAAAGGATCTGATCGACCGCATCGCCGACGAGACCGGCGAGACGCGTGTCGCGACCAAGGCCGTTGTCCAGCAGTTCCTCGACGAGATCGTCCGGGAATTGGGCAAGGGCAACCGGTGCGAGTTCCGCGACTTCGGCGTCTTCGAGGTCAAAGGGCGCCAGGCCCGCACCGCCCAGAACCCCCGCACGCTCGAACGCGTCGAGGTACCGGCCAAGAACACGATCAAGTTTAAGCCGGGCCGGCTGATGCGCGAGGCCACTGAGAAGACCAGCGAGCAGCGGATCGCCGAGATCAAGCTCGCGCCCGCGTCCGTCGAAGACTAACGCCCAACTGGTCGCCCAACCGGTCGCCGACCCGATCGTCGGCTCACGCGCCCGCCGGCGCCGCCGAGAGGCTCAGCATCCGATCCAACGACAGCACCGCGTCGGCACGGTGTGCGTCGGCCACTCGGATCCGGTTTGGCACCTCCGGCTCGCGGCGTTTCCCGCTCGGGCTGATGCCGCAGAGCATGTCCAGGTTCCAGAGCAGGTGCGGCTCATCGATGCGGTACATCGTCGTGCACAGGCACTGGCAGTCGCTGAGGATGCGGACGTCCACACCCCGCTCGGCCGCGGTCTGCCGGAGACGGTTCACCAGGTTGTGCTCGGTGCCGACGGCCCAGCGCGTGCCGGGTTCCGCTGCGTCGATGGTCTTGAGAATGTACTCGGTCGAGCCGGACAGGTCGGCCTTGTCCACGACCGCCTTGTCGCACTCGGGGTGGACGATCACGGTCCACGGCGGGCTGCCCTCGGGCGGGGTTTCGGCCCGGAGCTCGTCGACGTGCTCGGGCCGGAACAGCTTGTGCACCGAGCAGTGACCGGCCCACAGGATCACCTCGGCGTCGAGCAGCTGCTCGTCGGTCATGCCGCCCAGCGGCTGGCCCCGCCGGGCGAGCTTCGGGTCGTAGAGCGGGGCCCTGGTCGCGACATCGACCCCGAAATCGTGGGCCGTGTTCCGGCCCAGGTGCTGGTCGGGCAGGAAGAGGATCTTGATCGCCTCGCCGTCGGCCTTGGGCTCTGTGCCGCCGGCGGCGGCCCAGGCGAAGACCGTGTCGGCGTTGGAGCTCGTGCAGCACGCCCCGCCGCGGGCACCGACAAAGGCCTTGATCGCGGCCGATGAGTTGACGTAGGTGATCGGTATCACCCGGCCGCGGAAGCCGGACCGCTCGAGCGAGTCGTGCATCGCGTCCCAGGCGTCTTCGCAGTCGTCGATCTGGGCCATGTCGGCCATCGAGCAGCCCGCTGAGAGATCGGGCAGGGAGACGGTGACGTGCTCGGGCGCGAGCAGGTCGGCGGTCTCGGCCATGAAGTGCACGCCGCAGAAGATGATGTGCTCGACCGGCTGCTCGTCGGCGACGCGCGCGGCGAGCTGGCTGAGCTTCAGGCTGTCGCCGGTCAGGTCGGCGTGGCGGATGACCGTGTCGGTCTGGTAGTGGTGGCCGAGGATGACAAGCTTCTCGCCGAGTTCTTTACGGCGCGCAGCGATATCGCGCGCGAGCTCCTCGCTCGAGGCGTTCGAATAGCGGTCGTGCAGAGACGGCTGCCAGAGCATGGGCGGGTTCCCGCGGACACCAGTGTCCGGGGAATTCTAGGTGGAGACGGCCGCGATCGTCATTTCAGGCCGCCCGGCGGGGCTCGATGCGGGCCGGCAGCGCGATGGGCGTCTCGAACTCAACCGCGACCGAGCGCCGGTCTGCCTGCTGGGCATCGTCGGCCCGGACGACTCGTGCCGGTATGGCGCTGCCCGCCCGCAGCGTGGGCTGCGCGTCCCATGCTACAGCCAACAGCAAGCGCTGGCCCGGTTCGAGCGGGCGCTGCGAGTCGATGTACAGCCGGGCGCCGCTCTCGGACACATCGATCGTCGTCGCCGGCTCGTAGCGCACCGCGCCGCTCAGCTGCACCTTGCAGGCCCGGGCGATCGCCGAGCGGGTGTGGCGCCGCCGCTCGACCGGTACCGGCGCGGTCTGGCGTCCCAGCGGGTGCAACTCCACGATGCGGTCTCGGTCGATCATCTCGGTTCTCCGGCGTGTTCCGATCAAGGACGGGTATCGGCACCCCGACCGGGGAACTTGGCCGGCATCGGTGATCGGACGAAGGTCCGCGGCTCCGGTGGCCGATAACCAATCGTCAGGCACATGCCGGTCTGGATCGGCGGCGAGAAAAGGAGCCAGGCGATGACGATCAGCGTGCTCATCCCGACTATTGGCCGGCCCGAGGCGCTCTGCCGGCTCTTGCAATCGCTGGAGCAACAGACGCTGCCCCGCGTGGACTTCGAAGTTCTGGTCGGCGTCGACGGCGGATCGAAGCATGCTCAGCCGAGTCCGATTGGACCCTGCGACGCGGTGCTGTCGCTGCCAGCCGGCGGTCCTGCGGCGACGCGCAACGCGCTCGTCCGCCGCTCCACCGGCGACCTGGTGCTCTTCCTCAACGACGATGTCGTCGCGGACCCGGGGCTGCTCGAGCGGCACGCCACGACACACAGCGAGCTCGCCGGCGGCGCAATGGTCCTCGGCGCCGCGCCATGGCGTATCGAGCCGCAAGACACCATCTTCGACCGGCTCATCCGAGAGACATCGATGGTCTTCTTCTACGACCGGATGGACGCGGCCGATGCGCCGGTGCAGAACGATCATGACTGGGGCTACCGCCACGCCTGGACGCTGAACCTCTCGGCGCCCCGATCGATCGCAGCCGAGCACCGTTTCGATGAGCGGCTCACGCGGCCGATGTTCGAGGACATCGAATGGGCTTGGCGCGCGGGCCGGGACATGCCGTGTCCGGTTCTGTATCGGCCGGAGGCGAGGGTGGTCCACGCTCACCGCTACGAACCGGCGGACTACCTCCGCCGGGAACGCGAGCTCGGGCGGCAAGCGGTTCGGCTGGCCGAGATCAACCCTGGCTGCGCAGCCGAGACTTTCCGCGGTGACCTGCTGGACCCGGCGTTTATCGACCGCTGCCAGCAGCGAATCGAGCAGGACGCCGCGGCGGTCGAGCCGCTTGTCGAGAGCTTTCGGCTGCTCGCCGACATCCCGTCGTCGGCCGTGACCGACCCGCGGCTTGTCC
>JBCDEF010000134.1:0-7659 GCA_039179915.1 Planctomycetota bacterium
CGACTTGATGCCATAGGCCTCGCCGCGAGAGATCAGGTCGATCAAGATCGACGGGCTCGATATCCGCCACGTCTACGACGTCTTCAAACCCTTCGCCGACGATTGCCGCGACATGCAGCGGCCGGGCTTCATCGACTTCAAGACCTACCGGTACCAGGGCCACAGCATGTCCGACCCGCAGAAGTACCGCACCAAGGACGAGGTCGACCAGTTCAAGGAGCAGGACTCGATCGCCAGCCTGCTTTCTCACCTGATGAACGAGCGGAACGCGATCGACGAGGACGGCTGGAAGGCGATGCGGAAAGAAATCGCCGCCGAGGTCAAGGAGTCCGTCGAGTTCGCCGAGAACGCCGAGGACCCGGGCGACGACGAGCTGACGACCGATGTCTACGCCAACCCGCAGCCCAACCTCAGCCCGAGCTGCACCTACACCCACGGCGTGAAGAACCCGCTGCTCTGATCCGCCCTTGCTTACTTAGAACGAACCAACGCAAAGACGAGATCGACACCATGACCACCTTTGAAGCGATCAACACCCCCATCCACCCCGCGGTCGGTCCATGGGAGCTGCCCGAATTCCTCTCGGAGGATCAACTGCCCAGCCGCGAGGGCGACCGGGTGATCCAATACCGCGAGGCGCTGCGTGAAGCGATGGCCCACGAGATGCGCAACGACGAGAAGGTCTTCCTGATCGGCGAAGAGGTCGCCGAGTACAACGGCGCGTACAAGGTCAGCCAGGGCATGCTCGACGAGTTCGGCCCGAAGCGCATCATTGACAGCCCGATCTCGGAGAACGGCTTCGCGGGCATGTGCATCGGGGCGGCGATGTACGGCCTGAAGCCGATCGTCGAGTTCATGAGTTGGTCGTTCAGCCTCGTCGCGGCCGACCCCATCCTCAACAACGCGCCGAAGATGCTCTACATGTCCGGCGGCCAGTGGGGCTGCCCGATCGTCTTCCGCGGCAACGACGGCGCCGGCGGACAGCTCGGCTCGACCCACTCTTGGTGCGTCGAGGGCATGTTCGCCAACGTGCCGGGGCTGAAGATGGCCATCCCCAGCAACCCCTACGACGCCAAGGGCCTGCTCGCGACGGCGATCCGCGACCCGGACCCGGTCTTCTTCCTCGAGTCGGAGCGGATGCTCGGCGACAAGGCCCACGTGCCCGAGGAGCAGTACTACATCGAGTTCGGCCGGGCCCGCCGCTCGCGCGAGGGCGACGACATCACGCTGCTCAGCTGGGGCCGACCGGCGAACTTCTGCCTCGAGGCCGCCGAGACCCTCGCCGCCGAGGGCATCGAGGCCGACGTGCTCGACATGCGGACCATCCGCCCGCTGGATATCGACTCGGTCGTCGACTCGCTCAAGCGGACCAACCGCGTCGTCGTGGTCGACCAGTCGTGGCCCTTCGGCTCGGTCGCGAGCGAGGTCATCGCGCAGATCAACGAGCACGCGTTCGACTACCTCGACCACCAGCCGGTCCGCGTGAACACGCGCGACGTGCCGACGCCGTACAACAAGCACCTTGAGCAGTCGTACCTGCCGAACCCGGCCCGGATCGTCGAAGCGGTCCGCGGCGTGCTCGCCTGACCCGAACCGGCCCTTGCCGACAAACGAAAAGCCCCCGCACCGGTTGAGCGGCGCTGGGGCTTGTTTGTTGATCGAGATATCCGTCGCGATCAGCGGCGGCGGCGCACCGCGGCCAGGCCGCCGAGGCCGAGCAGGGCGGCCGAGGCGGGCGCGGGCACGACGAAGCTGACCGTCGGCGCCGGGCCGTCGAAGGCGAGCACGGTCGAGGTGCCGGGCGCGCCGACGCCGAAGCTCGTCGCGGTGTCCATGTCGGGCGTGGTGAGCACGAAGCGGATGAAGCCGTCATTGTTGATCTCGTTGACCAGCGACGACTCGATCGTTGCGAGGTCGAGGTCAAAGCTTGCGCCGGAGTTGCCGTCGACCACGTCGACGGAGCCGACGAGCACGCGGTCGGCGAACTGATCGCCGAGGCCTTCGGGGTCGCTATCGATCCAGTCGAAGCCGTTGGCCGCGTCGAGCACGTCGGCGTCTTCGAGGGTGTAGTATAGGTTCAGCGTACCGCCGGTGATGATGTTGTCGATGTCCTGGCCGGTGATCGGCTGGGCCTCGAACAGATCGATGGTCACCGATTCGAGGCCGCCGATCGGCCCGGCGAACAGGCCGTTCAGATCGAGGTTGAACGCGGCCCAGAGACCGAAGTTGCGATCGGCGCCATCCGGGTTCCGGCCGTTGATCTGGAAGCGGGAATCGACCGCGTCGCGGCGGGTCGGGCCGAAGAGAAAGCCCTCTCCCACGTTCGAGATCGTGAAATCCTCGTTGCCGGTCAGGACCGCGGTCTGCCCCGCGGCGGCCGATGCAAACCCAGAAAACGAGACCGCCAACGCCGCGAGGGCGCCTGTATACACAATGGGTGCCATGTCGTGTGCTCTCTTTCTTCCACGATCGCCGGCGTCCCATCCGCACCGCGCGGAGCGGGCCGACGACCTATGCCCGGTGATACGGCGTCGACGGAGGGTGGATGCACCATCTACGCCGCGATCGTGCCCGCGACGGTCGGTTTCGGCGGCCGTACAATCGGCCGCCGAGCGATCAACGCCCTCCACCGGAGCCCGCCATGCCGATCAGCGTCACGATGCCCCGAATGTCCGACACGATGGAGGCCGGCACGGTCGTCAAGTGGCACAAAGCCGTCGGCGACGAGGTCATGCCGGGCGACGTTTTGGCGGATATCGAGACCGACAAAGCGACCATGGAGCTCGAAGCCTTCGACGAGGGCACCATCGCAAAGCTCGCGGTCGAAGAGGGCCAGAACGTGACCGTCGGCGACCTGATCGTGGTCATCGCCGAAGACGGCGAGTCGGTCGAGGACGCGGCATCGAGCGCCGGCTCATCGGCGGCACCCACGCAGCAGTCCGAATCCGGCTCTGGTACCGCAGCCCCTGCAGCGACAGGCACCGCGGTCGCCGAGCCGCCCGCAACCGACGCGAACGGTACGGCCGACGCAGCCGCGGGCGCATCGACCAACGGCCGCGTCTTCGCCAGCCCGCTCGCACGCAAGATCGCGCACGAACGCAACATCGACCTCGGATCGATCCGCGGCTCGGGCCCCTCGGGACGCATCGTCAAGAAAGACCTCGAAGGTGCTGCAACACAAACTCACGCTCCTGCATCCCAGGCCCACGGATCCGAATCCGTGGGCTCGAGCGCCCCTTCCCCAGCACCCATGCCCGTCGAGACCGAGCTCGCATCAAAGAACGTCCCCCTCTCGAACATGCGCGGCGTCATCGCCCGCCGGCTCGTCGAATCCAAGACCACCATCCCCCACTACCAGGTCACGATCTCGGCCCGGCTCGACGAGCTCATGGATCTGCGGCAGCAGCTCAACACGCAGCTCGCGCCGCAGGGCGTCAAGCTGAGCGTCAACGACTTCCTCGTCCGCGCGTGCGCCCTGGCGATGCACCAGCACCCGTTCGTAAACAGCTCGTGGAACGACAAGGGACCGAGCATCGATCTGCACGGGCAGGTCAACGTCGGCGTCGCGGTCGCGCTGCCCGAGAAACGCGGCGGCGGGCTCGTCGTCGCCACCATCCGCGACGCGGACAAGCAGGGCCTCCGCTACATCTCCGGCGAGACCAAGCGGCTGGCGACCAAGGCCCGTGAGAAGGGCCTCTCCCCCGAAGAGATGTCCGACAGCACCTTCACCATCTCGAACCTCGGCATGTTCGGTGTCGACCATTTCACCGCGATCGTCAACCCGCCCAACGCCGCGATCCTGGCCGTCGGCGCCGCGGTGCAGAAGCCGTTCGTCGAGACCGACGACGACGGCGAGACCGTGCTGACGGTCGGCCATGAGATGTCGATGACCATGTCCAGCGATCACCGGATCATCGACGGCGCGATGGCCGCTCAGTATCTGGGCACCGTCAAGCAGCTGCTCGAATCGCCTGCAAGCCTGCTGGTCTGACCATGGCCGAGCCGCGTCGCCCCATCGTCACCCGGTCCGGCGCGGGCGTGGAGCACGGGCACGCCGGCGGTGCGCATTCGTACACGGCGCTCTCGGCCGCGCAGAACCCGGTCGGCGTCGCCGTGCAGTTCGCCACGATGCCCGAGGGTGCCGGCCCGCCCTTCCACCGCCACCCGTCGTTTGACGAGGTCTTCATCATCCTCGAGGGCCGCGTCGAGTTCCAAGCGGGCGACGAGGTCCACACGCTCGGCCCGGGCGACCTGATCCATGTGCCCGGTGAGGTGCCGCACGCGCCGCGGTGCGTTGAGGGCCCCGCGAAGCTCATCATGCTCGTCACGCCCGCCCGGTTCGAGAATTTCTTCCACGAGCTGGGCGACGCGCTCGCCAAGGGCGGCCGCGACGCGATGATCTCGCTCGGCGCGCGCTACGGCATCGAGTTCCTCGACCGGCCCGCCGCCCGCCAGCAACACGGAGAAGGCTGACATGCAGCCGCACCCGCAAGAGCCCCGCAGCTCGATCGTCGGCCGCGTGCTTGTTCTGGTCGGCGTGCTCGGCCTGCTGCTGGTCATCGCCGGCAGCGCGAGCTTCCTGATCGCGAGCCTCCGCGACGAGCTCCTGATCATCCCGTCATCCGAGCCGGTCGAAGCGCAGCTGCCCCGCGGACGCCCGATGATCGTGACCCGCCGCAGCGGGCTCACAACCGCAGAAGCCGTGAACGGTGCTGCAACCTTGCCCGCCGAGCTGGCCGAGGCGTTCGAGCTGGCGGTCACCGGCCCCGCCGCGTTCGAAACAGACCAGCAACCCGGCTGGTTCGAGATCCAGAGCCAGCGGCACGACATCCTCGGACGCCTCACCGTCACCGGCTCCGGCCCGGTGATCCTCACAGCCGACGCAGGGGCCTACCCGCTGGTGGTCCGCAACGACCCGATCCCGACGGCCGTCCGGACGCTGATCTTCACCGGGATCGGCGGCACGCTCGCGCTCGGCGTCATCGCGACCGGCGTCTCCTTCATGATCCAAAACCACAACCGCCGCGTCCGCCATCGACAGGCCGTTCTGGACGGGCTTACGGACTAGGAACGCCGGGTTCAACGGGGAATCGCCGGCTTTGTGCCGATCGGCGGAACAAATCCTCGGCCGAAACCAATACACTCTGAGCAGCCATGCACGACCCGAACCACCAGATCAGGCTTGTCGGCGCCGGCATCAACGCCCGCCCCGCGGGACGCGTTCCCCCCGGCGGCGCGTACCAGCCCGACCGGCTGGCCGCCGAGATGCCCCCCGACCCGATCGAACACCCGAATGCCGAAGCCGCGGAAGATGTTGACCTCCGGCGGACGGCCCGCCGGCTCGTGGTCGCGTTTGTGGTCATCGTCGGCATCGCATTGATCAACTTTATCGTTCTCCGCCCGCTGAGCGCGGACCTGCCGCCCGTGGTCCTGCTGGGCAGCTTCGCCGTCATCCTGGTCGCAACGTTCATCTCGCTGACCGACGGCGAAGCCGGCTCGGACGCCGGCGAGCCCGAGCCGGCCGACGACGCCTGCGCCATGGGCGCCTGCCCCGGCCCGAGACCTATCGGCGAGCTGTCACGGCGCGCCGCGGCACGCAACGCCGCCCAGCGAGCGAGCCTCAACAGCGGCCCGCGGCCGCACCGGATGACCGACGGACGCTGAACCCGTGTTCGACCTTGTGATCGCCGTGGACTGGTCGGCGGCGAGCTCCCCCGGGCCCCCCCGCCCCAGCCCGAACCGAGCCTGGACCGCTTGGGGCACACGCCAGGACCGCCCCGCCCCAATCTACCACCGCACGCGGTCGAGCGCGATCGAGCAGCTCACCGGCCTGCTCGCCTCGCACCGCGGCACCGCCCTCGTCGGATTCGACTTCGCCTTCGGCTACCCGACGCTCGACGGCGGCCGATCGGTCCTGCCCGTCGGCCGCGAGCTGTGCCGCATGTTCGGCGAGCGGCTCGAAGACGACGCCAACGACCGCAACAACCGCTTCGAGGTCGCCGCAGAGCTCAACGCCCAACTCGCGAAATCCCTCGGCACACCCGGGCCTTTCTGGGGCCGGCCAGCGGGGCACGACGACCCCCGGCTGCCCGCGACCAAGCCCAAAGGCTCCGCGATCGGAGACCATCGCGCCGCAGAGCGGTACCTGCACGCCCGCGGGCACCGGCCGCAGTCGGCCTGGAAGCTCGCCTACGCGGGCTCGGTCGGCTCGCAGGTCATCACCGGGCTCGCGGCGGTGCACCGGCTGATGACCGCCCCGGGGCTCGCCGACCGCTGCCGGCTCTGGCCGTTCGAGACCGACTGGTCGCGCGACCTCGGCGGCGGCTCAACCATCGTTATCGCCGAGATCTATCCAAGCCTCGCCGACCACGCGGCCGTCGACCACCCGATCCTCGATGCCCGGCAGGTCGTCGCGCAGCGCGACGAGATCCTCGACGCGAATGATCCCGAAGAGCTACTGGCCGCCCCGCACGACGCGACCGGCGAAGAGATCAAGACCGCGCAGCGGGCGGAGGGCTGGATCCTCCATCCGCGCCGCCTCGCGGAGCGCTGACCGGACCGGTTCCCAGCTCAGTATCTGGCTCGGCGTTTTGTTCGGCGTTTGGCTCGGCGTCCGTTTCCGTATCAGGATCGGGCTGCTTCGCGGCTGGCTCACCGGATCCATCGCCCACCGACGGCTCGTCCTCCGCGAACGAGCAGGATTCGATGACCTGCGTTGCCATCGCCTCGGCGGTGGCCATCTCTTCGACAATGACGTGGTTCGCCCCGAATTCCCGGGCCAGAAACGCGCGGGACAGGTATTCCGTGCGGGCGGCGATGTAGGCCTCGCTGTTCATCGCGCGGATCGCCTTGCACGCCCGGAGCATCACCTCGTCGTCGGGGATAGTCAGGACCACGGCGCTCGCCCCCTCGACGCCGGCGGACGTCAGCACCTCGGGGTTGGTCACATCGCCGTAGATGATCCGCCGCCCGAGCGCCGTTTGCCGCTCGACGGTCTTGCGGTTCATCTCGATGACCGCGATGTCCACATGCTGCTGGGTAAGCCGGTCCGCGACCGCACGGCCCACGGGCCCGAAGCCGGCAACAACGACAAGCGGCCGACCGCTCGCCGCGGCCTTGGTCTCCTGGAACGCGGCATGTGTCCGAAGCGGGTTGAGCGGCCAGTGCGTGATCTTCCCAACCAGCGAGCCCGAGCCTGCCATCACGCCGGGTGTGATCAAGAGCGAGAGAAAGACCACACCGATGACGACCGTCTCTATACGGGCGGCGTCGTCTCCGAGCACCCCCGACAGCGCCGCCGCGCCGAGCACCACGAGGGAAAACTCGCCGGCCTGCGAGAGATTCAGTCCAGCCCGCAGCGAGCTCGCCGGCGACGCCCCGAAGAGCCACGCCGAGCCCCCGATCGCCAGCGTTTTGACGGCAAGCGTCGCCGCCAACGCGATCAGCAGCACCCACCACATCGCCGCTGCCTCGCCGATATCCAGCGTCAGGCCGACAGCCGTAAAGAAGACGGCCATAAACAGGTTCCGCATCGGCCCGATCTGGCCCGAGAGCTGGAACCGCACCGGGGTGCCAGCGAGCAGGAAGCCGGCGACGAACGCGCCGAGCTCCGGGCTCAGGTCGAGGTACGCCGTCAGCACCGCCGCGCCGAGCCCGACC
>JBCDEF010000135.1:0-7632 GCA_039179915.1 Planctomycetota bacterium
CGCCCGGGCGCCGGCGAAAGCCGCACGCTCAAGCAGGTCGCCCGTATCCGTCGCCGCCGCGTCGGCCCCGAACGTCGCCGCGATGTAGCCCGGCGGCGTGTTCTCGTACCGCATCCGCGAGGGAAACCCAAAGCCCGGCCGCGTCGGGTTGGTCTCGCCGCCGCCCTGGCCCAAGCGCGGGACCAGCAGCAGGTCCGGCTCCCGCGCCGGGTCGCGGTTCGAGTCCCACGTGAACTCGTTCGATGCCGCCGGCAGCGCGTCCCACATCCAGGCGTGCTGCTGGTGCACCAACGACTGAAGACCCTCGGCATCGCCGAGCAGCGGGTTCGGCGCAACCTGGCCGGCCACGAGCGCCCGCCGTGTCTCGAGGAACGCCTCCGGGCTCAGCCGGAACAGCGTGTCGTTGCCGCCCGTGGGCACGTAGTACGGAAGTCGGCGTGTGTCCTCGAACAACGCCGAGGGCGTATCCAGCACCGCCCGGGCGATGGTGTCCCCCCGCGTAATCTGGGTTTCAACCAGATCGACCGCCGTTACCCGCCGGCGGATCTCCGACAAGGTCTCGGTCGCGATATCGACCACGCCCGACGGGAACGTCGGCGGCGCTGTTGCGCCGCGGAGGCTCCACTCGTCGTAGTCGTCGCCCACCTCGAACACGCCCGGCCGCGGGTTGCCCCAGAACGCGAGCGATCGGAAGATGCTGTCCGCAGCAGGCTCGAAATCCAGCTGCAGCTCGTTGTCGTAGACCCGGCTCGCGCCCGCGCCGGCCGAGTTGATCTGGCTGGCAAACGATCGTTCCGGCTTGACCAGCAGCGTCGCGTGCCGCAGCAGCGTCCACTCCGAGGCATACAGGTTCGGGTTCGCCTCGCCGACGCCGATCGCGCCCGCGTCGAACCCCAGCCGCAGCTCCGGGTCCGCGTTCGGGTCGTCGAAGATCGGCTCGAAGAAGCCCTCGGCGCCCTCGAGCTGCTTCTGGCCGTGGCCGTAGTAGATCCGCGCCGCGGTCGCGCGGATGTTCAAGCCCGACGCGATCGGGCTGCGGACCGATTCGAACGAGCCCCGCGCGAAGAACATCAGCTCGTCGATCCGTCGAGCCCGGCCCTCATCCGCGACCACACGCGAGAGCGGGATCTGCGTCGCCGAGAGCGGTGGCGGAAAGCCGCCGGCGTACTCGTTGCGGATCACCAGGAACCCCTCGCGGGTCATCGCCGCGATGTCGGCCCGGAGCTGCCGCTCGATCACCGCCGCGTACTGGTTGATCGCGCTGACACGCCGCCCCCGCTCGACCGTGTCGCCGACCGACGCGAAGATCGCCGCCAGCCCCGACGAGAGCAGCGCGATCGCGAACACCGCGACCAGCGCCTCGGTCAGCGTGAAGCCGCGCGCCGCGGCCCGGGATGTGCTCTGCTCGTGCGTCATGCGACTCACCGTTGCCTCCATCGCGACCCGTTACCGGGCGCGGATCACCCGGATATCCACCGGGACCTGCGGCGTGAACACGATCTGCTTCGCTCGGTAGCCGGGCGAGCTCAGCGGCGGATCGACCTCGATCAGCCCGCCCTCGCGGACGGCCGTCACGCGGTGCACCACGCCGAGGTTGTCCACAAACTGCTGGCCGACCTGCGCCAACGACTCCCGCGCCGACGCCAGACCAATCTGGAACCCCGCAGACGCCGTCCCGTCCGCCACCAGGTCCGCCAGCGCGACCAACGTCACACTCGATGGCCCGGCCCGATCGCCGTCAATCGGCCCCGCGTTGCGAGGGCGCTGCACCTGGAGCGAGATCGGCGGCGAGTAGACCGTCCCCTCGAACCCACGCGCCGCACCGAGACGCCGCTGCGCGAGATCGTCATCAACCGCCGAAACCGGGAACGCGGCGATATCTTCGTCCAGCTCGGTCACCTCGCCCGTGTCCTCGTCGACCTCAAACCCCGAGAGCACATCCCGCAAAGTGAGATCGGCCGGCACGCGAACGCCACGGTCGATCCGCCGAACAAAGATCGCCACCTCAACCGGCTGCTGCGCAACCTGAACAAGCGGGACGCTCTTGGTCACGAACTCGCCGCCGGCCGAGGGCACGCCGAAGCCCGCATCAACCCGACGCAGCACCGCGTCCCAGACATACTGCGGGTCCGCGCCCGAGGCCGCGTCCGGGAGCAAACGGTCGGCGACGGTCAGCTCCAGCACCGGCTGGTCGGACAGATCGGCACCGAGCCCGCCGTCGAGCGTGCCACCGCCCAGAACGACCGTGCCCTCGTTCAGCAGCGCCCCGCGGGAGGCGGCAGCGGTGATCGCTTCCCGATCCCACGACCAGGATGTCTCCCACAGAAAATTGACAAAAACCGACTCCAGCCCCGTCGCGTCGTCGTCTTCGAACGTCGGGCCGCGCGAGCTGAGCGCTAGATCCCGCGCGATGGCAGTGCGCAGCGGAAACCGATCCTCGAACGGGATGTTGTCGCTCTCGAACTCCTCGGCCCACTCGAGCGAGCCGCTCTCGAAGATCGACGCCGAGAACAACGCCTCCGCGGACGCGGCCGACGCCCCGCCGATCACCACATCCTGCGCCCGCCGCTGGAGATCAATCACCGCCGGGTACACCGCCACGATGCCGAGCAGGCCGAAGGCCAGCACCACCACAGCGATCAGGATCTCCAGCAGCGTGAACCCGCGGCGAGCGGTTGTCGGGCGTGCCGTGTTCATCGTGTGATCTCCACCAGGTCCGCGAAGTACGGGTTGATCGCGAAGATCCGGGCCGTCGGCTCGAGCGGCTCGCGCCCGCCAAGGTCGGCCTCGGTCAGCCGCCCCTCGATCCACCGGCTGCCCAGCCTCGTCGCCTCGAGCGGGTCCCGGGCCTCGCCCGCGTCACCGCCGAACAACGCACCGTCCACCAACGCCTCGGTCACCGTCGGCCCCGCCGGCAGATACACATTGCCCGTCCGCCGGTTCACACCCTGCGCCCCGATGCCGCCGGAAAACTCCCGGTCCAGATACAGCGCGACCTCGCCCACCGACGACGCGAGCACCGAGTGCGGCGAGCGATCGCCGAGAACAATGCCCCGCAGATCGCGGTCCTGCAGCGGCTGCGACTGATCGCCGATCAGCGCCGCCGCCCGCGACGAGACCACGCGGCGGGTCCAGAGCTCCACATCGTCGGTCGTCAGCACCGTGTCATCGATGCCGGCCATGCCCAGCTGGGGCCCAGCCCAATTGGCGAAGTCTTCGTCCGCAACCGGCGCGATCACCACCGCCTGCCGCGAATCCCGGCTCAGCGTACCGGTGCCCGCATTAAAACGGACCATAAACGTTTGCCGCGCGATGCCCGGCTCCATCGAGCCGCCGGTCACCGGGTACGCGTGCGTCTCCGGGAAGACCCAGTACCCCGGGTCGCCGGTCGCGTCTTCGAGCGATTCGTACCAGCCGTTCTCGAAGACGGTCGTGACCGCGAAGCCCCGCACGCCGTAGTTCGGCGGGAGCTGGAGCGGCTCGAACCCGGATGCGGGAACGAAGACATCCCGCGTGACGCGCTCGCCGTCGGTCTCGTCGCTGATGGTCCCGACCTGGCGGCAGATAATCGCCTGCACGCCGACGTCCGGGTCCCACAGGAAGACCGCCGCCGCGTCACCGCCGCCGACCGACGCCGCCGCCGCGTCCCGCGCCGCGTACATCGCCTGCTGGAGCTTGCTCTCGGCCAGCGACCGCCGCGACGAGCTGACGATCGCGCTGAACGCCGGGATCGCGATCCCGATCAGCAGCGCCGCGATCACCACAACCACGAGCAGCTCGAGCAGCGAATATCCGCGACGCCGAGGTGCCGAACCCGAAACCATCACGAGCCCACCTCCACGATGTTGTCAGCGCGGGCTTCCACCAACGCCTCGACCCGGGCGTCCGCGTCGGACGCAAGCCGAGCCTCGGACAGCCCGAGCCGCTCGGCGTACCGCCGACGCAGCGAGTCGTCCGCGGCGAGCTCGTCGGGCGTCTCATCCCCGAAAAGCTGGTTCGGCCCCGGCGAGACGATCGCGTACCGGGCGTTCCGCAGCGACAGCGGCAGCGTGTACGCATCGGCAGCGGTGTCGGCAGCCGTAATGGAACGGTTGCCGTCCGTGTCGATCGGTGCAATCGCGTCGAGCACGATCGACGGCACATTGAAGTACGCCACCAGCCCGCTCACCGTGACGCTGTCATCGCCCAGATAGCCGTAGCCGAAGTCTTCGTCAGTAAACATGTCCGGATCGGCCGCGACCTCCGTCGCATAATCGTCGGTGTCCGGCAGCCAGCGGTAGTACCGGAAGGCCTGACCGCCGCTGTTGCGCAGCTGCACGACCACCGGCACATCCAGGTCCGACTCGGGATCGACAAGCAGCTCGACCCCGCCCCGGGTCAGGTCGAACAGCGGCTCGAACCGTTCGGGCCCCCGAGCCGACGCCTGTACGGCGTTGCCGTCGGCATCGACGTAGGCCTGCGTGGGCGCAAACCGCCCGTCCGGCCGGACCTCGACGAAGCCCGGCCCGTCGACGCCGTCGACCTCTTCCGACAGCCCGCCGATCAGGTAGTACGCGAAAGACAACTCGCTGTACCGCGCCCGGTCCTCGTCCTTCCCGCGGAGCACCTCGGCGTCCCCGGGCACGCCGGGCGAGAGCAGACGCGGCACGTAGATCACCCGGCCGTCCGTCCCGCGGTTGAACGCCGCCAGCGGCGGCTGCGGGTTGGCCGGGTCGCCGCCGTCGTCGGCGATCAGCGGCGGCAGGAACCCGAACTCCCGCTCGAACTGCTCGACCGCCAGCTTCAGCCCGCTGACCGCCGAACGCTCCGCCGCCGACTGCGCCGAACGCGTCGCCGCCGAATACGCCACCACCGCGATCCCCATCACAAGGAAGATCACCGCGATCGTCGCCAGCAGCTCGACCAGCGTGAAACCGTGCGCCCGCTCGCGGGCATGGACCCGGGGCCGATGCATCACACGCCACCGCCCTGCAGCGACTCGATCATCGCCACCATCGGCAGGAACATCGCGATCACGATCAGGCCCACGATGCCGCCGATCACGATCACCATCGCCGGCTCGAGCAGGCTCACCAGCGCCGAGACCGCCACGTCAACCTCCTCGTCGTAGTTGTCGGCGATCTTCATGAGCATGACGTCCATCTCGCCCGTCTCTTCGCCCACATCGATCATGTTGACCACGATCGGGTCGCACGTCTTGCTCTCACGCAGCGGGCCGGCGAACGTCTCGCCCTCGCGGATCGAGTCGTGGACCTTCTGCAGCGCCTTCTCGAACACGTAGTTGCCCGAGGTCTCCTTCGTGATCGTCACCGCCTCGAGGATCGGCACACCCGCCGAGATCAGCGTCCCGAGCGTCCGCGTGAACCGGGCGATCGTTGTCTTGCGGATCAGGCTGCCGAACACCGGTGTCCACAGGAAGACCGTGTCGGTCATCGCCCGGCCCGGGCCCGCCTTTCGGATCAGCTTGAACAGGATCCAGACCGCGATCGGCGCCGGCAGCAGGATCAGCGCCCCCGGGATCGACTGCCCCGGGTTCTGGCCCGCCACCCACCGCGAGGCGTCGGTCAGGAAGACCGTCAGCGCCGGCAGCGGCACGCCGAAGTCCGCGAAGATCTCCTCGAACTGCGGGATGATGAACCACATGATGCCCGTAACGATCAGCAGCGCGAAGATCACCACCGCGGCCGGGTAAACCATCGCGCCCTTGATCCGGCGCTTGAGCCGCTCGGACTTCTCCATAAACTCGCTGAGCCGCTGCAGGATGATGTCCAGCACGCCGCCGATCTCGCCGGCCGCCACCATCTTCGAGTACAGCGTGTCGAACGCGCGGGGGTACTTCGCCATCGCGTCAGAAAGGCTTGAGCCCCCCTCGACCTCCTCGCACACGCCCACGAGCGTGTTCTTGAGTAGGCCCGGCTTCATCTGCGATTCGAGGATCTGCAGCGAACGCAGCAGCGGCAGCCCCGCGTCCTGCAGCGTCGAGAGCTGACGCGTAAACAGCGTCAGCTGCTTGGTCTTGACCTTGGCGAACGGCAGCGTGACGCCGCCCGACGATTTCTTCGCCGGCTTCTTCGCGCCGCCGTCGGCCTTGGCCTTCCCCTTGCCTTTGACCTTCTGCTCGCGGATCGACGACGGGAAGTACCCGTCGGCCTTGATCTTGGCCTGGGCCTCCTCGACCGACGATGCGTCGACCGTCCCCTTCTGGGTCTTGCCCTTGTCGGTCAGGGCTTCGTACGCGAATGTTGGCATGCTCTGCTCCGTCTGGCATCGGGGCCGCGGCCCCGTTTCAACCGGCTTCCCCGCTATTCCTCGACGATCGTCTCGCGCACCACCTCATCGATGGTCGTCCGACCCTCGTATATGGCGTTCAGGCCCGATTCCCGCAGCGTCCGCATCCCGTTGCTCCGAGAATGGCCCCGCAGCGCCGAGGTCGACGCCTGCTTCATGATCAGCTCCCGCGACTCGTCGTCGAGCGTCATGATCTCGTACAGACCCAGCCGGCCCTTGTACCCCGAGTTGTGGCAACGATCGCAGCCTCGCCCGCGCGAGAACGCCTTGCCCGCCACGTCCTCCGGCTTCAGAGCGAGCTCCATCAGCTCCTCCTCCGTCGGCGCGTATTCCTCCCGGCAGTTCTGGCAGATCGTCCGAACCAGCCGCTGCGCGATCACGCCCTCGACCGTCGCCGCAAGCAGGAACCGCTCCAGCCCGAGGTCCAGCAGCCGGACGATCGAGCTGGGCGCATCGTTCGTGTGCAGCGTCGACATCACCAGGTGGCCCGTCAGCGAGGCCTGCACCGCGATCTCCGCCGTCTCCAGGTCGCGGATCTCGCCGACCAGGATGATGTCCGGGTCCTGACGCAGGAACGAACGCAACGCACCGGCGAACGTCAGCCCGACGTCCGTGTTCACCTGCACCTGGCACAGCCCGTCGATGTCGTACTCGACCGGGTCCTCAGCGGTCAGGATCTTCGTCGAGATGTTGTTGAGCTCCGCCAGCGCGGCGTACAGCGTTGTCGTCTTGCCCGAGCCCGTCGGGCCCGTCACCGCCACGATCCCGTTGGGCCGGTTGGTCAGATACCGGAAATCCGTCAGGTCCTTCTCGTCCATCCCCAGCCGCTCGAGGTTCAGCTCGACGTTCGACCGATCCAGAAGACGCATGACCACGCTCTCGCCGTGCATCGTCGGCAGCACCGCGACGCGCAGGTCCACCGGCTGCCCGCCCACGTTCAGCTCGATCCGGCCGTCCTGCGGCAGACGCCGCTCGGCGATGTCCAGACCCGCCATCACCTTCACGCGGCTCGTGATCGCCCCGCCCAGCTGCGGCGGCGGCGGCACCATCTCGTACAGCACGCCGTCGATCCGGTACCGCATCTTGAATTCGGTCTCGAACGGCTCAAAGTGGATGTCCGATGCCTTGTCCTTGATCGCCTGCAGCAGCACCAGGTTCAGCAGCTTGACGACCTTGTTGTCGCCCGCCGCCTCGAGCTCCGCGTCCAGGTCGATCGACTGGTCGCCGGCGCCCATCAGGGCGGCGAACTTCTCGTCGTAGGTCAGGGCCGCCATCACATAGACGAGCGATTCCTTCTTCTGGAAGTGCGCCTCGATGAGCGAATCGATGATCTCGGGGTCGCCG
>JBCDEF010000136.1:0-7577 GCA_039179915.1 Planctomycetota bacterium
CCACGAGCTGGTCCTCGAGGTCCGCGGCTCGGCCGAGAACGTCGCCGCAGCCGCGACCGAAATCTCCGCCTCGGCCGAAGAAATCGCCACCGGACTCACGCAGCAGAGTGATCAGACCGGCCAGGTCGCCTCCGCCGCACAGCAGATGCTCGCCTCGGTCAACGAGGTCGGCGACTCCTCCGCACGAGCCGCCGGCAGTGCCGAAGAATCCGGCATGAAGGCCAACGAGGGCGGCGACATCGTCCGCAAGACCGTCGACGAGATGAACGCCATCGCCGGCGATGTCAACCAGTCCGCCGAATCTATCCGCGACCTCGGCCGCCTCGGCAACCAGATCGGCGAGGTCATCCAGGTCATCAACGACATCGCCGACCAGACCAACCTGCTCGCGCTCAACGCCGCCATCGAGGCAGCCCGCGCCGGCGAGCACGGCCGCGGCTTCGCCGTCGTCGCCGACGAGGTCCGCAAGCTCGCCGAACGCACACAGCAGGCTACCGAAGAGGTCGGGCGCTCGATCCAGAACATCCAGTCCGGCACCTCCGACGCCGTCACCGCCATCGAAGCCAGCGCCCAGCGCGTCGACCAGGGCGTCGGCCTGGCCAATAACGCCGGCCTCGCGCTCAACGAGATCATGAGCAGCTCCAACAACGTCCGCGACATGGTCATGCAGATCTCGGCCACCGTCAGCCAGCAGTCGGCAGCCTCCGAGGAGGTCTCCCGCTCGATCGAGCAGATCCGGGTGATCATCGCCGAGTCCACCGACGGCGCGGGCCAGGCCGCCAGCGCAGCAGCCGACCTCTCCCACCGTGCCGAATCGCTCCGCGCCCTCGTCGGCCGGTTCACGGTCTAAACCAACCAAGCAATCCAACCACGCAAACAACGCGGCGGCCCGCCAAGGCCGCCGCGTTTTCTCATTGTCTCATTCTGTCCTGATACAACGTCTTCAGATGGTCCGGCTCAAGCCTCCGGACGCCTTACCGCCGGCGACGCACCGCGCCAAGCCCCGCCGCGCCCAGCAGCGCAAGCGACCCCGGCCCCGGCACCAGCACAAACTCGAACGAATACGTCGTCAGGTCGCTGCCCGTCTGCTGGTTCCAGAACGAGTACTCGCCCGCCGGCAGCGGCCCACTGAACCCGATCGACCCCGGGCCCATGCCGATGTCGTCGATCACGTTCAGGCCCACGTTCGTCGGGCCGTACAGCAGATACCCGAGCAGCGTGGTCGGGTCGGCGGCGTCGGCGTCCACCGTGAACTCGCTGCCCGACTGCACCGCGATGAACGCGATCTGGTCCGCCGTCGACTGGTAATCGACCAGGTTGATCTCGGCCAGCTCCAGCCCATCGGGCACGACGAACCGGAAATAGTCCAGGTCCCCAGCGATCACCGTGCCGGTGATCGTGTTCGTGCCCTCGGCCGCGACCAGCAGCTGCGGTGCGAACCGGTCGCCGGTCAGGTCGCCGTCGACCGATTCGTCCCACGAAAACTGCCCCGCCGCGCTCCCGCACGCCAGCACACCGAATACCGCCGCGCACAGGGCGGCTCGCTCGTTCCACATATCTCACTCTCCCGGTCTCGATGACCAACGCCGGCCTGCCGGCGACACTCCCCACTGCAACGCATCCTAACGGCCCGGCACCCCGCCCGGAAGCCCGCGCGGAGCAAATCAGACGCCGAACCGCGTCCGATAGCTGCTCGGCTATCAGTCCCGGTGCCCCACGGGCTGAACCCGCCGCGCACAAACGCCGTTCTACACTTCGCAGCGGGGCCACGCCCGGCTCCCGATCACCGGCCGATCTTTTCCACGGAGCCGCGACCCATCGCCGCGGAACCCGCCCGATGCGTGTCCTGCTTATCAACCAGGTCTTCTGGCCCGACGTCGCCGCCACAGCCCAGCACGCCGACGACCTCGCACGCCACCTCGCCGAACACGGGCACGAGGTCCACGCCATCGCCAGCCGCTCCGTCTACGGCAAAAAGGGAGCAGCGCTCCCCAAACGCGAGACCATCAGCGTCGACGGCGCCGACCACCCGATCAACGTCCACCGCGTCGGCCAATCGCTGTTCGGCAAGGCCTCCATCGCCGCCCGCGCCCTCGACTTCGGCCTCTTCTATCTCGCCGCCACCGCCAAAGCCCTGACCGTCAAAAAGCCCGACGCCGTCGTCTGCTTCACGACCCCCCCCTTCATCGCGCTGCTGGGCTGGTTTATCCGGCTCACCCGCGGCTCGGCGTTCGTCTATTGGCTCATGGACATGTACCCCGATGTCGCCGTCGCCTGCGGCGTCATGAAGCCGGCTTCGCCGATGACCCGTTTTTTCGAGGCCGTCAACCGCTTCTGCCTCCGCAAAGCCGACGCCACCGTCGTCCTCGGCAGGTGCATGAAACAGCGTGTGCTCGACAAAGGCATCGACCCGAAAACCGTCCACCACATCGGCGTCTGGTCCGAACCCGCTGAGGTCAGCCCCGCCCCGCGGGCCGACAACCCCTACCGACAGGAATGGGACCTCGGCGACCGCTTCGTCGTCATGTACTCCGGCAACTTCGGGCTCGGCCACGATGTCCACACCATGCTCGACGCCGCCAAAAAGCTGCGCGACAACAACGCCGTCCGCTTCCTCTTCGTCGGCGGCGGCAAGAAGAAGCCGATCGTCGAGGCCTTTGTCCGCGACCACGGCCTGACCAACTGCACACTCGCCGACTACCAGCCCCGCGAGAACCTCGGCAGCTCGCTCAGCGTCGCCGACCTGCACCTGGCCAGCATCCTGAGCGGAGTCGAGGGCCTGGTCGTCCCCTGCAAGCTCTTCGGCATCATGGCCGCCGAACGCCCCTGCGCCTTCATCGGCTCGGCCGACAGCGAGCTCAGCCGCGTGCTGGCCGAGAACGACGCCGGGTTCACCGTTCCAGAAGGCGACAGCGACGCACTGGTCGGCATCATCCTCGACCTGGCCGAACGCCCCGAGCGGGCCGCCGAACTCGGTGCCAACGCCCGCGCAGCCCTCGCCAGCGCCTACAGCCGCGAGCATGCCTGCGAACAATGGAGGACACTTCTCGAGTCGGTCGCCCACGCCACCGATGCTCCAGACGCCATCCAAGACGCGCACGCGCCGAGATCCACGCCGTGACCGGGTCGCAATCATGAACACGATCAACAGCCCGACCAATCAGCGCCGAAACCGCCAGCGAGCCACCACGTGACCCAGCCGAGCGACACCCAACCCCATGCAGAACCCGAAGCAGCACCCGCCGCCGGCGACACGCCCCGCTGCAACATCGAGTTCCTCATCCTCACCAAGGACGAAGAGCTCAACCTCCCCCACACGCTCGAAGCGCTCATGCCCTGGGCCGACCGGGTCCACATCGTCGATTCCGGCTCAACCGACAGCACCATCGACACCGCCGCCCGGTTCGGCGAGACCTACCCCGGCAAGATCAATGTCGTCCACCAACCCTGGCTCGGGTACGCCGCCCAGAAGAATTGGGCGCTCGAGAACCTCGACTTCCAGAGCGACTGGGTCTTCATCGTCGACGCCGACGAGATCATCCTGCCCGAGCTCCGCGACGAGCTGATCGCCATCGCGTCGCGCGACCCGGACCGTGTCCCCGAAGACGGCTTCTTCGTCAACCGCTACTTCATCTTCCTGGGCAAACGCATCCGCCACTGCGGCTACTACCCGTCGTGGAACCTTCGCTTCTTCAAGAAGGGCCGGGCCTTCTACGAAGACCGCGAGGTCCACGAGCACATGGTCCTGCACGGCCGCGAGGGCTGGCTCACCGGCCACATGGAGCACAACGACCGCCGCGGCCTCGAGGCCTACATGGCCAAGCACAACCGCTACTCCACGCTCGAAGCGATGGAGATCCACGACATCATCCGCGGCCACGACGCCTACGCCAGCGATACACCCCAGTCCCTCCAGCCGCACCTCTTCGGCGACGCCGTCCAGCGACGCCGATGGGTCAAGCAGAACGTCTACCCCCGCCTGCCCGCCAAGTGGCTCTTCCGCTTCCTGTGGATGTACATCTTCCGGCTCGGCATCCTCGACGGGCTCGCCGGCTTCCGCTTCTGCCTGTTCATCTCCGCCTACGAGCTGCTGATCGATCTGAAGATCAGCGAGCTGCTGCTGGCAGACAAGGGCATCGGCCAGGCACCCCCCGAGACCAGCGCCTCGCCCGTCGGCGGCTACTCGCCCGCCAAGCCCGTGCGGGCGCCAAAGCACGCCGCCTCCGCGGCCGCACGCCTCGAAGCCGCCGCCGGTAACCCCACCAGCAGCCCCGTCCCCCGAGCCGTCAACGCCCAGCAGGAGGACCCCGACGTGGGAGCCGCCAAGACACAGAGCCCGTGGACGCTCAAGCAGAACATCGGCCGCGTCCTCTGGGCCGCCGTCGAAAAAACCCTCTTCCGCTGGTCCTTCCACAACTGGTACGGCTGGCGGAACTGGCTGCTGCGTATCTTCGGCGCACGCGTCCACCCCACCGCACGCCTCCGCCGGTCTGTCCACATCGAGATCCCCTGGAACCTGACCCTGTCCGAATACGCCGGCGTCGGCGACGAAGCCATCCTCTACTGCCTCGGACCCGTCACCGTCGGCACGCACGCCACCATCAGCCAGTACACGCATATCTGCGCCGGCACGCACGATTTCGGCCAGCCCACATTCCCCCTCCTCCGGCCGCCGATCGTCATCGAGGCCCACGCCTGGATCGCCGCCGACGCCTTCGTCGGGCCGGGCGTCACCGTCCGCCAGGGCGCCATCCTCGGCGCACGCGGCTGCGCCTTCAAAGACCTCGAACCCTGGACCATCTACGGCGGCAACCCGGCCAAGGCCATCCGCCCCCGCGAACGATTCGACCAGCCCACCGACAACGGCGAAACAGCCGCCGCTGCCCCGGACGATGCACCCTCAACAAGCCAAGCCCAGCCCGCAACCTGATCCACCACATGACCGCCCCCGACGCCGACATCGACCGCGCCTTCGCCGAGCACCCGCCGATCATCCTCGTCGGCACTCAACGCTCCGGCACCACCTACATGGGCGATGTCCTCGGCACGCACCCCGACGTCGCCTACTGGGTCGAGCCACGCCACGTCTGGGTCCGCGGCAACGCCTACTCACCCGACGACCGCCTGTCCGCAGAGAACGCGACGCCGGCCGTCCGTGCACGCATCCGAAAAACGTTCTACCGCTTCATGTGGTCCGCCGGCAAGACACGCCTGGCCGAGAAGACCCCCAGCAACTGCATGCGGCTGCCCTTTATCGACGCCGTCCTGCCCGAGGCCCGCATCCTCCTGATCGTCCGCGACGGCCGCAGCGTCCTCCGGTCCACAGGCGAGATCATGCGCCGCGGCATGCCCGTCGCCCGAATCGCCCAACGCGCCCGCCAAACGCCGCTCACCGAGTGGCCCGCCGAGTTCGGCGCCCTCGCCGGCGCCGTCACCAGCAAGATCACCCGAAAACCGCTGCGATACTGGGGCCCGAAGCCGCCCGGCTGGCGCGACTGGATCGGGCTCCACCGTGACGAGATGCTCGCCCGCCAGTGGGCCGGCGGCCTGACCTGCGCGCTCGACGACGCCGACATCCTCGGCCCCGACCGCGTCCTCCGGTTCAAGTACGAAGACCTGATGCGTAACCCGGCCGAGCTCATGCCCCGCATCGCCGACTTCTGCAGGCTGCCCGATGCGCAGCCCATGATCGACCACGTCGTCGGGTCGGCCGACGCATCGCGCATCGACAAGTGGCGCAGCGAACTCGCCGACGAAACCCTCGACCGCGTCCTCCCGATCATGCAACCCGTGCTCGAACGGCTCGGCTACGACTGGGCATCGTCAGCAACGGAGCAGACACCATGAACATCCTCCACGTCATGGCCGAGCTCGTCCTCGAACACGGCGGCGTCGTCCGAGCCGTCATCGATCTGGCCGACCAATCCGCCCGAGCGGGTCACGCCGTCACCGTCGTCTCCTGGAACGCCCCGGACGCACCCGATGCCTGGCGCGAGACCGAGGACACCGGCTCGCCAACACTGATCGAAACCGCCCCCCCCGGATCGCTCGGCAAGCTCGCGCCCGATGCCCGAGCCGCTCTGCGAACCGCCATCGATCGCGCTGATGTCGTGCACCTGCACACACCGTGGCTGCCCGCCAACAAACCCACCGCCGCGCTCTGCAACGAGCTGGCTACGCCATACGTCATCACGCTCCACGGCATGCTCGACGACTGGTGCATGACGCAGAAAGCCCTCAAAAAGAAGGTCTATCTCGCGCTCGGCGGACGAAAACTGCTCGAGGGCGCCGCCGCCGTCCACTGCACCGCACAGGCCGAACTCGACCAGAGCCAACGCTGGTACCCGCGAGGTACCGGCGTCGTCGCGCCGCTCGTCTTCGATGTCGAGCCCTACGCCGATCCGCCGGGCCCCGAGCTTGCGCGCGACGCCTTCGGCATCGATCCCGATCGGCCGGTTGTTCTCTTCCTCAGCCGGCTGCACGTCAAGAAGGGCGTGCACGTGCTCGTCAAGGCCGCACAGCTCCTGGCAGACCGCGGCATCCACGCGCAGACACTGATCGCCGGCACCGGCGATGAGGCCTACACCCGCGGCATCGAGTCGCAGATCGCCGCACTCGGTCTCACCGATTCGGTCCGCCTGCTCGGTATGGTCTCCGGCGAAACAAAGGTCAGCCTCTACCAGGCCGCCGACGTCTTCGCCCTGCCCACCAGCCAGGAGAACTTCGGCTTCGTCCTGCCCGAAGCGCTCGCCACCGGCACACCCGCGATCACGACCAAGGGCGTCGACATCTGGCCCGAGCTCGAAGCCTCGGGCTCGACCGTCATCGCCGAGCAAACGCCCGAAGCCTTCGCCGATGCCATCGCCGATCTGCTCGGCGATGACCAACGCCGAGCGGCCATGGGCGCCGCCGGCCGCGACTGGGTGCTGACCGAACTCAACGCCGACGCGATCGCGAAGCGCTACGACGAGCTCTACCGGGTGGCACAGCTCTCCGAGCTGTGATCTTGCTTCACACACAGATCAGAGAGCTGAGTCACCAAAAGACAACGCCGCGGCCATCATGACCGCGGCGTGCCGTGGGATTCCCACACCGGATGTTGTGAGGGACAAGGATGCGTCTCGGACGCGAGGCCTCAGGCCGCGCGACGGCGGGTCGTCCGCGAAGTCGACCGGCTGATCCGGCCGACAACGGCCCGGCCGCCCGTCTTGCGTGCAGTGGTCTTGCGGGCGGCGGACTTGGGCGCTGTCTTGCGGGCCGCCGGCTTCCGGGCCGGGCTCTTGCGAGCAACAGGCTTGCGGGTGTTGGTCTTGCGCGCGGTGGTCGCCCGCTTCGCCGTCGTCCGCTTGGCGGCCGCGGTGGTCTTCCGCTTGGCTGCGGTCGTCGTCTTCCGCTTCGCGGCCGTGGTCGGCTTCTTGGCCGCGGTGCGGGCCGTGGTCTTGCGAGCCGGGCTCTTGCGGGCAGCCGTCTTGGTGGTCGTCCGCTTGGCGGCGGGCTTGCGGCCTGCGGCGCTGGTGGTCCGCTTTGCAGCGGTCGTGGTCTTCCGCTTCGCAGCAGCGGCCGTCGTCTTGCGGGCC
>JBCDEF010000137.1:0-7466 GCA_039179915.1 Planctomycetota bacterium
CGTCCGTACGCCGGCAAGCTCGGCGCCGAGGACACCGACGGCGTGGACGAGGCGTACCGCGTCATCGCCGACCACATCCGCACGCTGACCATCGCGATCACCGACGGGCAGATGCCCGGCAACGAGGGGCGCGGCTACGTGCTGCGAAGGGTCCTGCGCCGGGCCTCGTTGCTGGGCGTCGCGCCGTCGGTGATCGCGACGACGAGCGTGCGGATGTGGTCGGCGATGACGCGGTAGGCCATGTCGACGCGGTCAGGATCGTCGTCGCCCAGCTTGCCGCCGTAGGGGCGATCGAAGCCGGTGACCTTCTGGATCTCGGCGAAGATGGGTGTGAACAGATCCGTGTCGTAGTTGCTGGGCTTGTCTTGGAGCACGGACACCAGCCGCTCGAGGCCCATGCCGGTGTCGACGTGCTTGGCCGGCAGCGGCTTGAGCTCGATCGAGCCCTCGACCTTTTCCTTGTTGAACTGGATAAAAACAAGATTCCAGACCTCGATGACATCCGGGTCGTCTTGGTTGACGAGGCTCGCGGCGTCACGCCCACCGATGCGGTCGTAGTGCAGTTCGGAGCACGGGCCGCAGGGGCCGAAGTCGCCCATCTCCCAGAAGTTGTCTTTGGCGTCGCCCGGTAGGATGCGGCTGTCGGGCAGGTGGCGTTTCCAGAGGTCGCGTGCTTCGTGGTCGGGCTCGAGCCCCTGGGCTGGATCGCCCTCGAAGTAGGTGGCGTAGAGCCGGTCGCCGTCGAGGCCGCATACGGTGGTGAGAAAGTCCCACGCCCATTCGATGGCCTCGGCCTTGAAGAAGTCGCCGAAGGACCAGTTGCCGAGCATCTCGAAGAAGGTGTGGTGATAGGTGTCGAGCCCGACGTCGTCGAGGTCGTTGTGCTTGCCGCCGGCCCGGATGCACTTCTGGCTGTTGACGGCCCGCCTCAGCCCATGCAGCGGGCTGCCGGCCTGGGTGGTCCCGAGGAAGCAGGGCTTGAACTGGTTCATGCCGGCGTTGGTGAAGAGCAGGGTCGGGTCGTCGACGGGCACACTCGGGCTCGACGGCACGCGGGTGTGGGCGTGGCGGTCGACAAAATAGTCGATGAAGGCGGCCCGGATCTCGGTCGCTGACTTCCCACGGAGTCCCGTCGCTGCGCTCATAAAAGCCGTCTCCCGGTCGATGCGGGGATCGGAACGCCCCTCGCCGGCGGGATCGTAGATCGCTCGCAGAGCCGCTACGCTGTGTGGGCATCAAGGAGGGCCGCCCCATGCGTCATTACGACTTGTGTGTCATCGGATCCGGGCCGGCGGGCCAGCGGGCGGCGATCCAGGCGGCCAAGCTCGGCAAGTCGGTTGTCGTCATCGAAAAACGCCAGACGGTGGGGGGCGTGGCGGTCAACACGGGCACGATCCCGAGCAAGGCGCTGCGGGAAGCGATCTTGCAGGTCGCGGGCCGATCTGTTGCCGCGCCGCGGTACGAAGACTTTGCCAGCGCGAAGGACGCCCTGTTCTCGAATCTGATGCATTCCTGCGGCCGGGTGATTGGGGCAGAGGTCGAGATCACTGAGCAGCAGTTCCGCCGCAACGGCATCGAGATCATGCATGGCACAGGCTCGTTTACCGACCCCGAAACCGTGACGGTGACGCACAGCCGCGGCTCGGACCGGGTGCAGGCCGAGAACTTCCTGATCGCTGTCGGTACCCGGCCCGCCCGGCCCGAGGGCATCCCGTTCGACGAGCAGAACGTGATCACGAGCGATCAGATCCATGAACTGGCCGCGATGCCGCGGTCGATGATCGTGGTCGGCGGGGGGGTGATCGGCACCGAGTACGCATCGATGCTCCAGGCGCTGGGAGTCAAGGTCACGCTGGTCGAGGGGCGGTCGCGGCTGCTGGATTTCGTCGACGCCGAGATCGCGGAGGCGTTGCAGTTCCACCTGCGGCAAGCCGGGGCGACGCTTCGGCTGGGCGAGAAGGTCACGAAGATCAGCGTGGGCGATGCGCCCGAGGGCTCGCACACATCGGACGGGATCATCGCCGAGGCCGTGCTCGAGTCGGGCAAGACGCTGCGGGCCGATGCGCTGCTGTACGCCATCGGCCGGGAGGGCTCGACCGACAAGCTCGGGCTGGACAACGTCGGGCTTGAGGCCGACCACCGGGGCCGGCTCAAGGTCAACGAGACATACCAAACTTCGGCCGAGCACATCTACGCCGCGGGTGATGTGATCGGGTTCCCGTCGCTGGCCAGCACGAGCTACGAGCAGGGGCGGATCGCGGCGTGCCACATGTTCGGCGCACGGTTCGATACGTTCAGCGAGCTGTTGCCCTACGGGATCTATTCCGTGCCGGAGATCTCGATGGTTGGCTGGACCGAGCAGCGGCTGACCGAAGAAGGCATCCCGTACGAATCGGGGGTGGCGAGCTACAAGGAGATCGCCCGCGGCCAGCTGATCGGCGACGACATCGGCATGCTCAAGCTGCTGATCCACCAGGACACACACACGGTCCTGGGCGTGCACGCCCTGGGCACCGGGGCCACCGAGCTGATCCACATCGGGCAGACGGCGATCGCGTTCAACGCGACGGTCGAGTATTTCGTCGATGCGGTGTTCAACTATCCGACGCTGGCCGAGGCATACAAAGTTGCCGCGTACAACGGTCTCAACAAGCTGCGGGGCGTGTAGACCTACCGTGCCCTCCGATGGCCAAGCGTTCGACGAAAAAGAGGACCAAGAGGGCAGCCGCTCCTGAGCCCTTGCCCGAGGCGACGCACCCGGTGCCGGTGCCGGTGCCTCTGGACAGGATCTTCGGGCACGACGCGGCGATCGGGCAGCTGACCCGGGCGCTCGCGGCCGACCGGCTGCACCACGCGTGGGTCTTTCACGGCCCGGCGGGTGTGGGCAAGATGACGACGGCGCTGGCGTTCGCCGCGCTCGCGCTCGATCCGACAACCGTCCCCGGTCTCGACGGCCGGCTCGCGCCCGAACCTCAAAGCCGATGCCAGCAGCTGCTGGCTGCGGGCAGCCACCCGGACCTGCACGTGGTGACCAAGGAGCTGGCGCGGTTCTCTGAAGACGCGAAGGTCCGCGCGGCGAAGCTGGCGACGATCCCGAAAGATGTTGTCGAGACGCACCTGCTCCGGCCGGCGGCGCTGATGCCCAAGCTCGATCTGGGCGGGGCGGTCAGCAAGGTCTTCATCGTGGACGAGGCCGAACTGCTGGATCGGTCGCCGACCAACGCGCCGGTGCAGAACGCGGTGCTCAAGACGCTGGAGGAGCCGCCGCCGGGCACGCTGATCGTGCTGGTCACGAGCGCCGAGGAGCGGCTGCTGCCGACGATCCGCAGCCGGTGCCAGCGGGCCCGATTCGCCCGGTTGGACGAGCGGGCGATGGCGGCTTGGCTCGAGACCGCCGACCTCACGTCTCAGCAGCGGGCCTGGGCCCTCGCCCACGGCCGCGGTGCGCCGGGGGCTGTGCTGCAAGCGGTCGCGACCGGGCTCGACCGCTGGAGGGAGGCGCTCGAGCCGATGATCCTGAGTGCTCTCGGCGGCCGGCTCCCGGTCCAGCTCGGCGCGTCAATGGCGGAGCTTGTCGGCGCGTGGTCGTCGGCGGTCGTGGAGGGCGACAAGACCGCCAGCAAGGACGCCGCGAACCGAGCGGGAGCGTCTCACATGCTTGCGATGGTCGCCGATGTGATCACCGGCGCGATGCGTCAATCGCCGCCACAGGACGCGGCACGGCTCGCGGAACGGCTCGAAGCGATCGCGGCGACGCAGGCCAGGCTCGGGGCGAACGTCAACCAGCAGATGGCCTTCGCCGCGCTCGCGAGCGAGCTGGCCTACCCGCGGCGGACGGTCTCAAGCGTGTAAAGAGCGAGTGGGCCGCGCCCGGTCGATTCAGCCCTGCACGCTGAGCGGGCGGTAGCCCTCGGGGGCCGGGTCGTGATGCGCCGGCGAGTGGGGGACAGGCTGCGTGGCAGGCGCTGCCGCGGCCGGCTCGGTCTTGAGCTGCTCCATGAGCATCGCCCAGGTCTGCCGTTCGTATTCCAGCAGACTAAGGACTTCGTCGGCCTTGGCCGTGTCCCGGTCCATGCTCGCGGAGACGAGCTGGTTGTACATGTACGAGTAGAGCGAGCGGACCCGCTCGCACAGCTCCGGCGCGACATCGGCCCGCATCGAGGTCATCAGCTCGCTGATGATCGCCCGGGCCTGGCTGAAGCCCTCGTAGCTCCGCTCGTGGTTGCCCTCGGCCAGCCCGTCGCGGCCCTGCCGCGAGAACTTCAGCGCGCCGTCGATGAGCATCATGCGGAGCTCAGCGGGCGATGCGCTCATGACCTGAGTCCGGAGGTAGGCCTCCGCCGAGCTGTTTGAGTGCGTTGTCATACGGTGGGGGTCATCGGCTCAACCGGAGCGGGACTTCGAATGGAAACGGGATTTGCTCACCCGCCGATCTGCAGGCTCGCCAACGCGCTCTGCTGGGACTGGAGCTGGCCGATGACACGCTCCATCGCGATGAACTCGGCCTGGAGGGCCTCGCGCCGCCGATCGAGCTGTCCCGTGAAGTCCTCGATGCGGGTTTCCTGGATCTCGATCTGCGATTCGAGGGCGTTCTCCCGCGCGGTCAGGATGCCGTCGACCGAATCGAGGTAGCTGCGGGCAAGCTCTTCGATCTCGCCGACGACGCCCAGTGAGTTGAACGTCCGCTCCGCATCGCCGCCCGAGACCGTGATGCCGGGGGCGAACTCGACCTCGGTATCCGGCGCCTCGAGCTCAAAAGTATCGAACAGCGCCGTGACGGCGGTCGGGTCCTGCGAAAACGCCTCTCGGAAGCGATTGGTATCGAACGAGAGCGAGTTGCCACCGTCGCCGATGGTGATGCCCACGTCGCCGAGTCTTGTGAACCGGCCGGTCAATCCCTGGCCCGGCGAGAGCACGGTGCTGAACAGCCTGGACCGGAGCGTTGCGGTGGTCGAGTCACCCAGCAGCGGGCCCCGCGCCTCGGTTTCTTCGACGAAACGCGACTGCTGATCGATCCGTCCGATGAGCTCGTTGAACGCCGAGACGAAGCCGTCGACGGCCTCCTCGATCGCCCCCTCGTCGCGCGAGACCGTCAGGGTCACCGGCTCGTCGCTCGTGCTCGAGAGGTCGATCGAGACACCCTGGATCAGGCCGTCGACCGCGTTGGTGCCCGAGGTCACGAGCAGGCCCTGCGCCGGGTCGCCCGAGCCGAAGAACACGCGGGCGTCGGCGCCCTCGCTGAGCGAGGTCAGGCCCAGGCCGAAGCCCCGATCGTCGATGATGTACGACCCGCCCGAGCCGCTCTCGCGTGCGGTCAGGCTCAGACGGAACGGCGCGGCGCCCGAGCCGTCGTTGATGATCGACGCGGTCGCCTCGACACCCGCGTTGTTGATCTTGGTGACGATGTCGTCGAGCGTGTCGGCCGCCTCGAAGGTGACGACGCGCTCGAACGTCCCGTCGATCACGTTGTCGCCGTCGGTGCCCTCGGCCTCGCCCTCGATGTTGAGCGCATCTGCGACGCCCCCCGAGGTGTCCCGGATGCGGATCGGCACGCTGCCCGGGATGTCGCCGTCGGCTTCTTCGATGAGGATGCCGTCGCCGGTGTCGTTGATCCGGGCGTTGATCCCGGCCGCTGACTGGTTGATCGCGTCGATCACTTCGCCCAGCGTGCGCATCGATTCGCTGATTGTGACGGTGGATTCCACGCCCTGGCTATCGCGGACTGTGAAGCTCCCGCCGCCTAAACCGGCGCCGTTGTTCAGGTCGGCCAGCAGGGTGCCCTTGCCGAGGTACTGCCGCTGCAGGTTGCCCGAGTCGATGGAGCTGGCCGCCACCCCAGTGGGGCCGGTCGAGATGCCCAGGCTCACCGCGGTGTCGGCGCCGCTGGTGCCGGTGATGATCAGGTTGCCGGTCCCGCCGGATGCGTCGGTGAGCGTGAGGCCTGTGCCGCGTTCGTCGCCGGCGAACGAGATGACGCCGCCGGTCTGCCGTTCGATCTGGTCGGTGATCTCGCTGAGCGAGCCGTCGAGCGTGAGCCCGGAGACGTTGAAGACGGTGCCGTCGCGGGCGGTGATCGTCAGCGAGCCGTCGCCGCCGATGCCCGACCCGCCGTTGAGGTTCTTGGCGAGGGTCGAGTTCAGCCCGCCGAAGATCCGCGAGCCGTTGATCGCGCCGGTTCCGCTGCCGGCGAGCCCGAGCTGGGCCGCGGTCTGCTGGACGGCTGTTCCGCCGGCCTCCTCGCCGCGATCGAGCACCTCGATGCTGGCCCCCCCCGTGGAGTCGACGATGCGCAGGCCGGTCCCGTCCGCGTTGAGCTCCGCCGAGACCGTGGTGCCCTCGCCGAGCGCGGTCTGGAGAGCATCGTTGATCCTGCCGATGACGCCGCCGAGCGTCGAGACCGCCGGGGTAACGATCGAGGGCTCTTGCTCGGTCTCTTCCCCGTCCTCGCCCTCGTCGCCGTCTTCGGGCTCCGGTGGGGCCTCGATGATCTCACCGAGAAAGACGCGGGCGTCGGTGCCGTTGACGCGGACCGTGAAATCGAACGCGGCGTTGCCGGTTGTCGATGTCCGCTCGATGCCCGTGCCGCCGTTGATCAACGAGAGCGCGGTGGTCTCGGTCGCCCTGAAGATCGCCGCCCCGGTGATTCGCCCGCCGCTGGCCGAGCCGGCGATGCCGAGATCGCTTGCGGTGAACGACCCGGTCGCGTCGGCGACGCTGGCCGTACCACCGCCGCCGGCGGTGTCATCGATCACGAGCCCATCGCCAACCGCCTTGGCCCGGACGCCGAGGCCGGAACCGTTGATCGCGTCGATGACGTCGCCCAGCGTGCCGGCGCGAGATAGGTCGACCGTCGCAGTCGCGCCGGCCGAGTCAGTCACCACGATCCCGCCGCGGCGGACCCCGGTTCCACCGTTGAGATCGGCGAGCGAGACATCGCGTTCGAGCTCGGCGTCGGCGGTCTCGAAGGTGAAGCTGCCCGCGTTCAGGCCGGAGGTATCCCGGTCGGAGAAGCCGCGGCTGAGCTGCTGCTGTGTGCTCACGAGGCGGTCAACGATGAACGTGTACGAACCGACCTGGGCGTTGACCGAGGCTTCGCCGGTCAGGACGTCCTCGTTGGAGGTTGCCGCCCGTGCCGAATCAAAGACATCGTTGGTTCGGAAGTTCGAGGCCGCCGACCGGAGCGAACCGAGCCGTGTGTTGATGTCCAGGTAGGCCGCCTGCTGGGTCTGGAGCTGGGTGAGGCGGATCTGCGCGAGGGCTCTTGGCCGCGATTCGAGCTGGATCAGCTGCTCGATCAGCGACGCGGTGTCGATGCCGCTGAAGATGCCGATGCCGGTCGTGATGCCGCCCATGGTGAACTCCGAAGGAAAGTGGCTATGCCGCGCGACGCATGAGCACGGGACGACGGATCGGTGCCGGCAGCCCCCCGAGGCGGCGGGTCGGCCGGCTGGCCGGCAGCACGTGGC
>JBCDEF010000138.1:0-7451 GCA_039179915.1 Planctomycetota bacterium
CGCAGCCCGTCCTCGATGTCGAACACGTTGGCCGTGCCGAACGGGTTCCGGAACATGCCCACCGAACCCTTGATAAACGAGAGGTACGTCAGGTGCGTGTGGTGGTTCTGGTGCCGCTTGACGAAGTGCTCAAGAACGGACATTGCGGGCTCCGGGGCTGCTGGCGGCGCGACCGAGTCAGGGGACATACCAGTCACAAAATCCTATCCCGACCCGCCTGCACCGGGCCGAAGACCCGCAAAGAAGCTGCCGGCATCCGCTCAAACGAAATAGCGAGAACCCCGCGGCCGGTTCCCAAAGCACCCAGCCCAAAAGGAGCCCACCATGGCGACCCCCGAACGATTTGCCCGCTTCACCGATTTCTACGCCCACTACCTCTCGCTGCACAGCAAGGCCGGTACCCGGCTGACCCACGTGCTCGGGACCTCGGCGATGCTCGCCATCGTCGGCGTCGGCATCGCCATGGGCCCGTGGTGGCTCATCCCGCTGGGCATCGGCGTCGCCTATCTGACCGCCTGGCTCGGCCACGTCTTCAGCGAGCACAACATGCCAGCGACCTTCAAGCAGCCGGTCTACTCGGTCCTGGCCGATTTCCGCATGTGCTTCGAGATCATGCTCGGCCAGCGGCCGCTGAGCGAACCCGCACCGGTCGCGCCCGCGGACAACCCCAAGGCAGCCTGACCCGACGCGCACGCACCGCTATCCCAGCTCGTTGACCGCCGCCAGCACCGCCTCGGCGTGCCCCGGCACCTTGACCTTGTCCCACCGCTGGGCGACCTTGCCGTCGGGACCGATCAGGTACGTCGTCCGCTGGATGCCCATGTACGTCTTGCCGTACATCGATTTCTCGACCCACACGCCGTACTTCTGCGCAATCGCCGGGTCCGGCTTGCCGTCGTCACCCTCCCGGTCGTCGGCCAGCAAGGGATACGGCAGGCCTTCCTTGTCCGCGAACTTCTTCTTGCTCTTGGTCCCCAGGATGCTGATCCCGAAGATCTGCGCGTCCACACCCTCAAACTTCGGCATCAGATCCCGGAACTGGCACGCCTCGCTCGTGCAGCCGCTGGTCAGGTCCTTCGGATAGAAGAACAGCACCACCGGCCGGCCGGCGTAGTCGCTCAGCTTGTGCTTGACGCCGTCCTGGTCGGCGAGCGTGAACGCCGGGGCCTTGGTGCCGGGCTCGATCAGGGATGCGGTCTTGGTCTCGGGCATGGTCAATCTCCGGTGGAGGCTCGGGCTGGATGTCGGGGCTCGTTCGGCCGATACACTCGGCACCCTATGTCCGAAGAAGATCAGCCAACCGATGCACCCCGGCCGCCTTCTCCCGAGCAGATCGCCGCGATGCTCGCGCAACTGCCAGCCATCGCTACTGACCTCTCCGCGGCCGACATCGCCGAACGCGCCCGCCGCATGAGTACCAACGGCAAGCTGCCGGGCCACGCATCGGATCCGGGGCTCTTCAGCTGCGCCGCCTTCGGCAACCCATTCGACTACCGCCTCGTCGCCACCAAATCAGATGACAGGCTGAGCTTCCAAGCCGAGCGGCTCAAGAAACTGCCGACAATCTACGCGATCGCCCTCGCCGTCACCGTCTGGCCCGGCGTCGTTTTCACCGACTCGCTGCTCAACACCTGGTTCAGTTGGTACCCGAACGCCTCGTGGATCACCTGGGCCTGGTACATCCCGCTGACGCTGATCCCGATCCCCTGGATCTGGCGCAGCCTGGCCCGCAAGAGCCAAGCCAGCGCCCTCGTCCACGCCCACGAGCAGATCGCCAAGATCGCGACCGCCCTCGATGGCGAAGTCGTCGAGACGACCTGAGCAACCTCGCCTCGACGAGCCCGAAGCGCAAGCGAGGGAACGAACCAAGCTCCCTACTCGACGTCCTTGCCCTCAACCACGTCCGTGATCGGCGGCGCATCGTGCGGCGTGTCCCCGCCTTCCTTCAGCTTCCGGAAGTACCCGTGGTACGCCTTCATCGCCTGCGCCCCGAAAATCCACATGATCGGGATGTTCGCGACGAGCATCACGCCGAGCCCGAGCGTGGTCCACATGTCCAACTCGGAGCTGGTGCCGATGATCGCCCGATCGCCGTTCTCGCCGAAGATCGGCATCGCCAGCACACATGTCGCGAGAATCAGCAGCGAGTAGATGACCTTGTACGCCAGCACCGCCGGCCCGGCCGCCTTCTCGCCGTGCGTACCGAAGAAGTAGTACACCCCCTGCTCGCCGTAGTAGCTCCATGAGATCATGGTCGACAGCGCAAACAGCCACGCCGCGATCGTCACCAGCCACATGCCAAGCCCCGGCGTCACCCGGTCAAACGCGTACGCCGTCATCGATGCGCCGGCGTAGTCGCCGAAGAGGCCCAGGTCCGCCGAGCCGTCCTCGGTCTCCCGGAACCGCGGCTCGCTCTCGGACTCCAGCGTGCTCCACGATGCGATCCATTGGTCCGAGTCGTCCTTGGACACCGTCGCCGTGATCTTGCGAAGATCGCGGCCCGTGTCCTCGCTCATGTCTGCCGCGAGCACGAAGAAGATCGTCTCACCCTCACGCCAGCCCGGCTCGTCTTCGGCAGACCGTCGGATCTCGCGGGCGTCATCGGTCATCGGCGGCAGCGGTGGCGTTTCGATCGTCCAGCGATCCTCAACAAGCTCGCCCGTCTCCGCGTCGACCGCCTGCACGATCCGCACGCTCTCCGCGTCCCAGAAGGCCGACTCCGCCTCCCGGTTGTACGCGCCGCTGGCCATGATCACCAGCGCCGTCAGCGTGCAGACCACGATCGTGTCGATGAACGGCTCGAGGCCCGCGACCACACCCTCACGGACCGGCTCGTCGGTCTTCGCCGCCGAGTGCGCGATCGGGCTCGAGCCCTGGCCAGCTTCCGAAGAGAACAGCGCCCGCTTGACGCCCCACAGCGCCGCGTACCCGAACGTGCCGCCCAGGAACGCCCCAACCGGCGCCGCGTCCTCACCGCCCAGGAACGCCGGCAGGCCGCTCTTGACAATCAGCCCCAGCATCGCCGGGATCTGGTCGATGTTGATCACCAGCACATAACCCGCCGCCAGCACATAGATCACGCACATCAGCGGCACGATCCGCCCCGCCACCGCGCCGATCCGCTTGATGCCGCCGATGATCACCAGACCAACAACCACCGTCAGCACCACGCCCGTGACGACCTGCGGCACCGCGAAGTACGTAAAGGTCACATCCGCCACGTTCCACGCCTGGAACATGTTGCCGCCCGTGATCGCCGAGGTGATCAGCGTCACGACGAACACGCCCCCGATGATCGAGCCCAGCGGCCCGAGCCCCCACTTCGCGAAGCCCTTCTTGACGACGAACATCGGCCCGCCGTGCGGGTTGTCCGGGTCGTCGGTGTTCCGGTAGAGCATCGACTGCGTGACCTCGGTCATCTTGATGGCCATGCCCAAGACGCCGATGACCCACATCCAGAAGACCGCCCCGGGCCCGCCGAGCGCCACCGCGATCGCCACACCCGCGATGTTGCCCAGCCCGACCGTCGCCGACAGCGCCGCCGACAGCGCCTGGAAGTGGTTGATCGCACCGGGATCGTTCTTGTCGTCGTACTTGCCGCGAACGACCGCGATGCCGTGCGTCAGCGCCCGGAACTGGCCGAAGCCAGACCAGACCGTGAACACCAGCCCCGTCAGCAGCAGCGCGTACACCGTGTAGTTCGAAAACAGGATGCCGTTGATCGCGTTGATCGTGTTGTTGAGTGCTTCCATCGGGGCGGGTCTCTCGCGTGCGAGGGTTCTGAGTCGGTTCACCGCCGCGGAAGACGACCGCGGCCCTGCATGATGGCCGATCCGGACCGACTTTGCAACGCCGCCCGTATCCTGCCACCGATGTGGTCCATCGACGAACTCGCCGACACCGCCGCACAAGCGATCGAACGCGCCGACCGCGACGCCGCCCAGGAGCACGCCGTCCGCGGCATCGACAGCCTCGATGAGACCGCGCTGCACCCGATCCTGGCCGATGGCTTCTCCCGCGCCGGGCTCGGCGTCGCCACCGAGCGGCACTACCCCTCGCCGCCCAAACGGCGACCGAAGACCAGCGAGCGAGAACGCTGCGACCTCGTCCTGCTCCCCTCGCCCGAGCTCGCCCTGGTCGACCCGTCCGCCCGGGCCGACGAGCGAGACGACATCGCCGGCAGCCTCTTCGCCTCCGCCACCCCCGCCGACCTCGAGCCCGAAGACGCCTGCTGGATCGAGGTCAAAGCCACCGGCCAGTTCGCCGCCCGCGACGGCGTCCCCCAGCCCAACGCCCGCTACACGACCGAGCTCGTCCGCGCCCCCGCCGCCGACATCCGCAAGCTCGCCCGCGACCCCCGGCTCGCCCACGCCGCCGTGCTGATCGTGCTCTTTGCCGCCGACGAGCCCACCGCCCGGCACGACCTCGCCGTCGCTGCCCACCGCTGGCTCGACGCCGACCTGCCCGTCCGCTCACCCGTCATCCGCTGCGTCCCGATCGACGACCGCATCGGCAACGCCGCCGCCGCGATCTGCCTCGCCCCGGTCCGCTGCGGCAGCCTGTAACACCTACCGAGACCGGGGCAGCCCCAGCATCGAACAGATCGCATCCGCCGCCGCCGTGCTCGCCGAGTGATCCGCAAACTGCGACGCCACCGAACCCAGTGCCTCGATCTGACGCCGCGCAAGCGACTCGTCCTCGATCAGCCGTGTCGCCTGCTCCACCACCGCCTCCGCATCGCCAAAATGCGGCACAAGCTCCGGCACGATCTCCCGGCCCGCGATCAGGTTCGGCAGCGTAAAAAACGGCGCCGCCACCAGCCAACGACCGACGCACTCGTAGAACACGCGGCTGCTCTTGTACACGATCACCATCGGCCGACGCTGGCGAGCGATCTGCAGCGTCACCGTCCCGCTCACCGTCAGCGCAAGCTGGCACCACCGCACCACCGCGTCCGTCTCGCCCGAGACCATCTCCAGCCCCTGCGGCCAGCCGCCCAGCCGCTGCGCATCGGCACGCAACCGCTCCGCCACCGCGTCCGTCGTCGCCGCGACCATCCCCGCCGCGCCGTGGTAGTCCGACTTCAAACGCCGGAAGCTCTCGAGCAGCAGCGGAAAATTCTTCTGATGCTCCTTGGGCCGCGAGCCCGGGAACAGCGCCACCCGCGGTGCCCCGTCGCCGAACGCCGAAGCCCGCGTCTCCAGCGAACGCTCGTCCAGACGCTCGTCGAACAGCGGGTGCCCGACGAATTTCGCCGGCACGCCCCGTGCCTCGAACCAAGGCTGCTCGAACGGCAGCAGGCACAACACCATGTCCGTCAGCCGACGCAGCTTCTTGATCCGCCAAGGCCCCCACGCCCAGACCTGCGGCGCCACCAGGTGCACCACCCGGATCCGCCGAGCCTTGGCCAGCTTGCAGATCGGAAAATTCGCCGCCGGCGAGTCCACCGGCACGTGCAGCTTCACCTCGGGGTGCTCATCGAGCCACGCCGCGATCCGCCGGTTGATCAACTGATGCTCGCGGATCTTCGCCGGCCCGGGCAGGCCCATAACAGCATTCTCGCCCGTCCGCTCGACGACCTCCGCGCCCGCGGCCGCCATTTTCGGACCGCCCCAGGCGTAGATCGTCAGCCCCGGGTGCCACCGCTTGAGCACCGACACCACCGCCGACGCATGATCGTCCCCGCTCGGCTCGAACGAGGTCAGCAGCAACGCCCCGGCGTCGCCGCCGCCCGAAGCCGAGACGCCCCGGCCACCCCGCTCGTCTTTCGACCGCACCGCCGTCATCCGCGCACGAAAGCACACCCGCGGCGCGCTGTCAACCCGAACCCCGCATCAGAACCCCGCCGCCAACAACCACTCGCTCGGGCTCGTCTCTAAAGCGCCCGCCACGAGCACCAGCGACTCCAGGCTCGGCAGGTGCGTCCCACGCTCGATCGCGCTCAGCTGGCTCACGCTCACCCCCGACGCCTCGCTCAGCTCCTTAAGCGTCCATCCACGCTCCGTCCGGGCCACCCGGATCCGCTGGCCCAGCGCCGCACGCAACCGGTCCTGCGGCGACCGGCCCAGCCCGAACGCGTCCGCCGCCTGACCCAGCACCCGCGCAAGATCCGATGACGAAAACGGCTTGGAGATGTAATCGAACGCGTCCCGCTTGAACGTATCACGCATCGTGTCCATCGACGGGTACCCCGTCATCACGATCACGCACTGACGCGGCCACTGCTCGCGGATCCCGTCTAGCACCGCGGTCCCATCCACCTCGCCCATATTCATGTCCAGCAGCACCACGTCCGGCAAGGCCTCCCGGCACGCCGCGAACAACGATTCCGGCGTCTCGCACACCCGCGCCGCGTGACCAAGACCCTCGAGCGCGCCGCGGACATACTGCAAAAAGTCCGCGTCGTCATCGAGCGCCACCACGTCCAGCGAAACATCCAAACCACGATCAGCCATCCGCTGCCCCCGTCAACTCCGGCGAAGATCCGCCCGCCGCCGGCAGCAACACCTCGAACACCGCCCCGCGACGGTCCGGCCGGTTCGTCGCCACCACCACGCCGCCGTGCTCACGCACGATCCGCTCGGCCACCGCCAGCCCAAGCCCCGTGCCCCGAGAATCGAGCTTCGTCGACACGAACGGCTCGAACACCCGCTCTAGCCGGTCCGCCTCGATGCCCGGCCCGTCGTCCGCCACACGAACCGCCACCCACGCCGCCCCGTCACGCTCCAGCATCTCCGACGAGACCACCACACGACCCGTTCCCGCTGCCGGCCCCGAACGCACCGCGTCAACACCGTTGCGGATCAGGTTGACAAACACCTGCACCAGCCGGTCGCCGTCGCCCAGCACCGACACACCCCGCTCGACCTGCGACACCACCGCCGCCCGCTGCGCCCCGCGATCGATCCGCACCAGCGTCACCGCCTCTTCGATCACGCCCGACAACCCCGTCTCGTCACGCCGCGGCGGACGGACCCGCGCAAAATCAAGCAGGCTCTCGCCCAAGCCCTCCAGGCGACGCACCACCCGCAGCAGCAACGCCGACTCCTCCGCCGACAGCGACCGGCTCGAAGACGTTTCCAGCTTCTCCGCCAGACCCTTGACCACCGTCAGCGGCGTGTTTAGCTCGTGCGCGATCCCCGCCGACATCATGCCCAGGCTCGCCAGCCGGTCCGCGTCCGCCAGGTGCCGCCGAGCCGCTTCGAGCAGGTGGTTCTTCCGCTTCAGGTCCGCCGCGATCCGCTCGACCCGCGCCAACGCCTGCCCAAGCTCCCGCTCGTTCCGACGCAGCGCCAGCACCGCGTTGTTCCGAGACCGCATGATCTCGCCCAGCTCGTCGTCCGGGATCACCCGCTCCGGGATGATCTCCCGAGCACCGTCCCCCTGCTGCACCGCCACGTCAGCCTCGAGCATACGCCGGATCGGCCGGTACACGTTCTGCGGCAGCACCA
>JBCDEF010000139.1:0-7445 GCA_039179915.1 Planctomycetota bacterium
CCTTCGGGATCGGCGACCGCCGACGAAGCAACGAGAAGGCAGCAGGCGGCCAGGGCGGTTCGGATCATCATTCGCGTCGCGGTTGCGGTCATATGTACGAGTGTACCGGCGCGGACCTCGGGCGATTCAGAAGCCGAGCTCGAGCGAGCCGCCGATGCCGTCGAGGTCCTCGCCGAGGATCGCGGTGACGTTGGCGGTCAGCCGCGTGCCGAGCCCGGTGCCGCCGATGAGGTCGGCGCCCAGCGTGAGCTGGAGGTAGTCGTCGGAGCCGAAGATGTCGCCCTCGGCGAAGACGGTGTAGCCGAGCGATCCGCGCCAGCCGAGCGTGCCGCCGAACAGCTCGGTCTCGGTCGGGCCGGCGAAGCCTGCGCGGATCGTAAAAAACTGGAGAGAGCCGCTGAACTCCTGGGCGGGGTCGTCTTCGGCGATGGTCTCGATGAACCGGCCGTCGTAGCGGCCCAGCAGGCGGAATTCCACGTCTTCGTCGATCATGGTGACGTATTCGGCCCTGGCGGCGACGCCGATGGCCAGCGCGCCGGCTTCCCAGTTGAACGCGACGCCGTCGGCGACGGTCTCGGCGATGAGGGCCCCGGGCCCGCCGTAGTCGGCGTCGCTCACGATGTACGACGCGCTGAGGTTGACCATCGGCGTGAGTGTGATGCCCTCGCCGGCTTCGAAGACCGGGCCGGCGCCGATCTGGCCGGTGAGCGTGCGGAACTCGAAATCCACTTCGGATTCGAAGCCCGGGGCGAGGCCGAAAAACAGGTCGTCGAGCTCGCCCGAGGCGCGGGCGTACGTGGCCGCGCCCTCGACAAGCAGGCCCGGCGCACCGGCGCCGAACATATCGAAGACCCGGCCGGCCTGGAGCTCGAGCAGCAGGATGTCGGTGTTGTTCTCGTCGTCGACGTCGTACCCGATGATGCCCAGATCGACGCCGTCGCGGACGGTCACCAGGCCGGCGATGGACTGGGCAAAGTCGATGCTGCTCTCGCCGAGCTCGAAGGCGGCCTGGATGTCGTCGACGCCGGGCTGGGCGAGTGCTGCGCAAGGAGACAGTGCCGCCACGAGGGCGGCTGTAGTCAGCAGGGAAGCAAAAGAGCGTGCGTCCGTTCGGGTCGCCATCGTGGATCCTCCTCGATGCGGCGTCATGCGATCGGCTGCGGCCGGGCGGGGACGCGGCTAGAAGTCCGCCTGCTTGGGGGCCCGCGGGAACGGGATCACGTCGCGGATGTTGGCCATGCCCGTGCAAAACTGGATGAGCCGCTCGAAGCCGAGCCCGAAGCCGGCGTGCGGCACCGTGCCGTACCTCCGCAGGTCGCGGTACCACCAGTAGTCGGCTTTGTCCAGGCCCATCTCGTCGAGCCGGCGGTCGAGGACATCGAGCCGCTCCTCACGCTGCGAGCCGCCGATGATCTCGCCGATGCCCGGCACCAACACATCCATCGCTGCGACCGTCTTGTCGTCGTCGTTCAGGCGCATGTAGAACGCCTTGATGTCCTTCGGGTAGTCCGTCACGATCACCGGCTGCTTGAAGTGCTCCTCGGTCAGGTATCGCTCGTGCTCGGACTGCATGTCCGCGCCCCACTTCACCGGGTACTCGAAGTCCTTGCCGGATTTCTCCAGGATCTCGATCGCCTCGGTGTAGGGCAGCCGGCGGAAATCGCTGGCGATGATGTGCTTGAGGTTCTCGACCAGACCCTTCTGGATGCGCTCATCAAAAAACGCCATGTCATCCGCCCGCGCGGTCAGCAGATCGTCGAACAGGAACTTGAGCATGTCCTCGGCGAGCCGCGCGTTGTCGGCCAGGTCGGCGAAGGCGATCTCCGGCTCGATCATCCAGAATTCCGCCAGGTGCCGGCTCGTGTTGCTGTTCTCGGCGCGGAAGGTCGGGCCGAAGGTGTAGACCCGGCTGAGCGCGGTGCAGTAGGTCTCGACGTTGAGCTGGCCCGAGACGGTTAGGTGGGCTTCGCGGCCGAAGAAGTCTTCCTTGTAGTTGATGCTGCCGTCGTGTGTCCTCGGCGGGTTCATCGCATCGAGCGTGCTGACACGGAACATGTCGCCGGCGCCCTCGGCGTCGTTGGCGGTGATAATCGGCGTGTGCACGTAGTAGAAACCTCGCTCGTCGAGGAACCGGTGGATGCCCATCGCCAGGCGGTGCCGAACGCGGGCGACAGCACCGAACGTGTTTGTCCGCACGCGCAGGTGCGCGACCTCGCGTAGGTATTCGAACGTGTGCCGCTTGGCGGACGCCGGGTAGGTCTCCGGGTCCTCGACCCAGCCGATGACGCGGACCTCGGCGGCCTTGATCTCGACGGCCTGGCCCTTGCCGCGGCTCTCGACCAGCTCGCCCTCGACCTCGATCGAGCAGCCGGCGGTCAGCTTCTGGACCTCGGACTCGTAGTTCGAAAGATCCACGGGCGCAACGACCTGGATCGCGTCGAAGGCCGTCCCGTCGTGCAGATTGATGAACGACAGGCCGGCCTTGGAATCGCGGCGGGTGCGGACCCAGCCCTTGACGGTCACCCGCTCACCGGGAGACATCTTCAGCGCATCGACAACACGAACCCACGCCATCGGCGGCCCTCCGGTTTCACGTTCATCCCCAGCCCCACCCGGCGAGGAACGCGATAGTAGGTCCGAAGCCCGAGCACGCCGCGGCACGACGCAAACGCCGATTCCTGCCGGTTTTTCGCAACGAATGCCCCCGAACCCCTAACAATACTTGGCACACCGCGCCGGCATCCGCCGGCCCGGACAGGGGGAAGATCACCATGGGATTCGCATCCATTGTCATCGGTCTGGTACTTGCGATCGGCCTGCTGTCGCTGATCTCCAAGGTCGACTCGAAGAGCGGCCGCACTGGGCTCGTCGCGGGCGCGGTCCTGCTCGTGCTCGTCGGCGTGGTGCTCTCGAGCGTGCGCTACGTCTCGTCGACCGAGGTCGGCATCGTCAAGAAGAACGCCTTCGGCGGCAAGCTGACCGGCGGCCGGATCATCGCGACCGACGGCGAGATGGGCATCCAGGCCGATGTGCTCAGCCCGGGCTGGCAGACCGGCTACTGGCCGGTTGTCTTTGACGTCGTCAACGTGCCGCTGGTCGAGGTGCCCGCGGGCCAGGTCGGGCTGGTCGAGGCTCGCGACGGCGCGCCGCTAGATCCCGGGCAGGTTTTTGCACCGGAGATGGATCCGGCAGAGTTCAAGAAGATGATTGAGGACGCAAGCTACTTCTTGGCGAACGGCGGCCGGAAGGGGCCTCAATCCAATGTCCTCCGGCCAGGCAAGTTCCGGATCAATACGGAGTTGTTTAAGGTCGAAGTCGTTCCCGTTACAACAGTCCCTGAGGCAACTGTGGCGGTGCTGCGTGCCAACTTTGGGCGGCCGCCAACGATGTCGCGAGTCGCCGCCGACGGCGAGTTGGTTGAGCTTGCCGGCCCCGGTGAGAAGGGCATCCGCACTATCCCGCTCGATGAAGGTGATCACCCGATCAACCCGAATGCCTTCAGTGTTATCCCCGTATCGACAAAGCGGACAATCGTCCGTTTCACCGCCGGCAACAGTCGCCAGGGACAAGCCGACATTGAGCAGCGTGAGATCAATGTCCGTACGTCTGACGGCTTCACCTTCCCGGTTGATGTTCGTATCGAGTATCGCATCGACAAAGAGAATGCTCCGATCGTCATCAAGCGCCTGAGGGATGATCGTGACTCGCTCATGCAGCAACTCAACTCGACGGTGCGAGCCGTGTTCCGCAACAATGCCGAGAACGTCAAGGCCCTTGACTACGTCAACCAGCGATCACGTCAGGAAGCACAGTCTCTGGAGATGATCGCTGAGGAGATGGCCGACTCCGGCGTCACGGTTCTGGCCGTCCGCATCGGAGATGTCGGCAACGAGGAGACACTCGGCGAGTTGCTGACCACCCAGCGCGACCGCGAGATCGCCGTACAAGAACAGATCACGTTCCAGGAGCAGCAGCGGGCGGCCGAGCAGCGCAAAGCGCTCACTCGCACGCAGCAGGAGGCCGAGGAAGAGAAGCGGCTGGCGACGGCGCAGTACGAGGTGCAGATCGCCGAGGAGGACAAGCAGCGGGCGATCATCGCCGCCCAGGCCGAGGCCGAGGCCATCCAGATCCGGGCCCAGGCCCAGGCCGACGCCTATCAGCTGATCGCCGGCGAGATCGGCGCTGGCAACGCGGCGCTCATTGAAGTCCTCAAGATCGTCGGCGAGCAGGCCATCGAGATCACGCCGCGGGTCATGGTCACCGGCGGCGGCAACGGAAACGGCGAGGGCTCGGGCGACGCCGAGACCACCGCCCTGATCGGTACGATGCTCGACACGATGATCAGCCGCGACACGCCGCCCGCCCGCAGGCAGGCCGACAGCGACTAACCGCATAAAGTCCCCGCGTGATCGCCCGCCCGGACCTGCCAACGCCGCCGCACCCGCTCGCGCTGACCTGCGCCGAGTGGGCCGATGCCTGCGCAGAGTTCAAGGGCGGCCGGCAGTGGGCGAGCAAGGCCTACAAGAAGCTCTTCCGCGCGGGTGACAGCTCAGAGCTGGTCGAGCCCTGGTACGGGTTCGACCCGTTGCTACCAATTGTCGGCGAGCAGGTCTCGCCGAGCGACGGACCGGAAGGCGACACCGTCAAGCTGCTGACCGAGATCGCGGCCGACGCGGGCGGCCGGTCGCGGGCCGAACGCGATGCAGCGGCGCAGAGCCGCACGCTGCCGGTCGAATCGGTCGTGATCCCCATGATCGGCCGAAAGGGTGAGCGGACGTACACGCTGTGCGTCTCGAGCCAGGTCGGGTGCGCGATGGGGTGCGACTTCTGCGAGACGGCCCAGATGGGCCACGTCCGCGATCTGACCGCCGAGCAGATCGTCGCGCAGTGGTTCACCGCGCAGCACGCCCACTGCGCACCCCGCGGTACGCGGATCAAGAACATCGTCTTCATGGGCATGGGTGAGCCGCTGGACAACGCGGACAGCGTGATCAAGGCGATCGAAGTGCTCAACGACCGCTCAGCGGCGAACATCGGCATGCGGTGCATCACAGTCAGCACCGTCGGCCGGGTCGACGGCATCCTGAAGCTCCGCCGGCAGTGCGAGCAGCACGGCTGGCGCCGGCTGGGCGTTGCGGTGAGCGTCAACGCGCCCAATGACGACATCCGCAACCAGATCATGCCGATCAATAAGCGGTGGGACATGGCCGCGCTGCAAAAGAGCCTGGTCGGCTTTCCCCGGTCGGGCCAGAACCGGATCATGATCGAGTACGTGCTGATCCCGGGCGTGAACGATCGGCTCGAGCACGCCGACGAGCTGGCCGCGTGGGTCGAGCCGCTGCTGTGTGCCGTGAACGTGATTCCCTACAACCCGCGGCGCGACAGCCCCTGGCCTGCGCCCGAGGAGCATGTGGTCGATGCGTTTGTCGATCGGCTGCGGTCGCTGAGGGTGTTTACGAAGCGTCGCAAGACGAAGGGCCGGGACCAGATGGCGGCCTGCGGCCAGCTGGGGACGGAGCACATCCGCGGGCGGAAGCTGGTGGGTGTGACGACGGGCGAGAGTGGATGACTTGTCTGCTCGTCGCTGCGCAGTCTGGCTGACGCTCTTTGCTATTTATCTGTTTGGGGTCTTCTCGACGCAGATCGGGCTGTTCGGCGGACGCGCAGACATGGGCCCGCCGTCGAGCCTGCTCATTGAGCGGGGTCTCGCGGTCGAGCTGCCGCCGATGTCGGATGATGGGCCGGTGCCAGGCGTGCCGCTTGCACAGCAGTACCGCGGCTGGGAGGCGTCGGCGGACCGTATGCCGGACCGGCCGCCGGTGATCCTGCTGCACGGCTCGCCGGGGAGTTTTGCGAACTTTGCAGGCACTCCATCTCGGCCCGGCTTGGGTGAGCTGACTGCCGACGGCCGGCGGTCGTACGCGCTGGATCTGCCTGGGATGGGCTCCAGCCGGCAGAACCCGCCGACCTGGAGCGCGCGGTCGCACGCGCACGCGGTTCTCGCGTTCGTGGACGAGGTCGGCGCGGAGCAGGCGCACATCGTCGGCTGGTCCAACGGCGGCGCGGTCGCGCTGAACATGGCGGACATCGCCGAAGACCGGATCGCCTCGACCGTGCTGCTCGGCTCGGTCGGTGCGCAGTCGACCGAGGGCTCAGGGGCATACTGGTTCGAGCAGGCGAAGTACGAGGTGGGCATCGCGGCGACGCACGCGGCAGAGCTGCTGATCCCCCATTTCGACCTGCTCGATCTCAGCGGCCTGCGCGGAGGTCTGCGGAATTTTGACGACACCGACCAGCGGCCTCTCGCCGGCATCATGCGGAATCTCGACATACCAACACTCATCCTGCACGGCCGGGACGATTTCCTCGTCGCCGACTGGGCGGCCGAGCATCACCACGAGCTGATGCCACGCTCGACGCTGATCATGACCGAGCACGACCACTTCATGCCGTTTCTCGCGGCGGAGGAAACAGCCGGGCACATCAACCGCTTCATCGAGCGGCACGACGACCCGAACGCGAACGCGGAGCGAGAGACGATCGACCTCGCGCCGCGCGTGCGGCCGTTCGGCGAGGCGGGCGACGCGGTGCTCGGCTGGCTGCACTTCGCGCCGGCGCTGGTCGTGCTGCCGCTCGTGACGATCGTGGGCTGGGTGCTGCCGGGCCGGGCGTGGGTGGCGGTGCTGGTGGGCGCGACGGAACTGGATATCGGCGTGGCGTGGCTGGGGCTGGCGATCGGCAAGGGCATCCGCACCGTCCGCAACGGCAACGCCGGTCGACCCTCGAAGTGGCTGGCCGTCGTTTTCGAGCCTCTCGCGCAGCTCGGGCTCGGGTTTGTGTTCGTGCAGCTGATCGCGCGGCCGGCGATCCGGCTCGGGCCGGACTGGCTGCACGGCGTCGGCTGGCTGGTCGCGGTGCTCGCGCTCGCCATGCTCTTTGTGGTGCTGCCGAAGCTGTGGACAGCCCGCGGCCGGCAGAAGCTGCGGGCTTCGGCCACCCGGCTGATGCACCACGAGTGGTGGCCGGCGTGGGTGCTGTATGCCCCGCTTTTACCGGTGTTTGCATGGCTCTCGATCAAGCACCGACACCCGCTGGCGTTTACGGCGTGCAACCCCGGGATGCCCAACGGCGGCGGGCTCGCGGGCGAGAGCAAAGCCGACATCACCCGAGCGCTCGTCGAGACCGGCGATGATCGCGTGCTGTACGGCGAGGCGTGCGAGACCGGTGCATCAGCCGAAGAACGGGCCCACGCGCTCGCCGAGCGGATCGAGAGCGAGCCGCGGCTCGGGGGCTGGCCCGTGATGCTCAAACCGGACGCGGGCGAGCAGGGCCGGGGCGTGACGCGGTGCTCATCACAGGAAGACGCCGCTCGGTTTTTCGATGCTTCTCCCGGACGGTCGATGGTCCAGCGGTTCCACCCGGGCCCGCACGAGGTCGGGGTGTTC
>JBCDEF010000140.1:0-7426 GCA_039179915.1 Planctomycetota bacterium
CGAATACCACTGCTCGTCCGAGTCGCTGCTATCGACTTCGTCCCACTGCGGCGGCGTGAACTCACCCATCCGCTCGAGCTGCTCCTTGGTCACATCCATCCCGACCTCGCCCTCGTCGCGATCGAACCGGAGCGACTCGAAAGGCACAGCGACCTTCGTGCCGCCGAAGCCGAGGAAATCATCGAATTGGATGATCACATCAGAGATTTCGCCTGACCCGCGGTCGATCAGCAGATCGTCGATGGTGCCGACCGCCTCGTTGTTGGCGTTGACCACATCGGCGCCTTCGAGGGTCTCGTGCTGGACGAACCGCATGTCCGAGACGCGCAGCTGCTTGCGGTCAGACTGGTGATCGGTCTGTCGCTCTGGCTGGCGGTCGCCATACTGCGCCGCGGCCGGTGCAGACAGACCCATGGCCAGGCCGGCGGTAATCATGAGAGCGGGGATCGAACTTGTCTTGATATGCATCGTGGAGTCTCGCTATCTTGCTTGCGCACGGGCCAGTGGAATTTGGGTGACCGGCGGCCCGCTTCCCGCATCACACCAAAGAGCTTCGCCAGCCCCGCTGAACCCCGGGTGACCCGCAGATGAATCTTGCTTCATTGTGGAACGTGTCGAACGTCGATCTGAGTTCAGACAAACCGGCACCGCGCGTGCGGCGGGCATGCTGCCAAGACCCGAGCATGAATTCGTCCACAGTCATCGAGCCGCCGCTGCCCCGCCGATGGCGTCGGCCGGCGCGGCTCCCGCTCGGTCGTAGCGGGCGCGGCTCAGTTCCGAGCCCAACTCGCCGAGAGGCACATCATGCCCATCGGGCGTCACGGCAGCCCGGCCGGATGCCCGGTGACGCCAGCAATACAGAATTCGGAGGCGGTCGGCCGAACGCATCGGCGGTCCGAGAAAGCCGGATCCGATATGCGCCGGATTCGAGAAGCCTTCGGACCGGACCTCCAACGAAGTACGCATATGCGTGCTTTCGGCGGGGTTCCGAGAAGTGGAGACGATCAGGATCGAACTGACGACCTCTTCCATGCCATGGAAGCGCTCTACCAACTGAGCTACGTCCCCGAGATGTATCGCGGCAGCTGGCGTTCCCGCCACCAACCCGCAGAGCACAGATAGTAAAGCGGCGCCGGGCCCGGTCAAGCCGGCTCTTCGCCCTTGAGCACGGTATCGACCGCTTCCCGGACCCGATCCAGCCCGATCCGGTCGACCCGGCAGCCTTCCGGGTGGGCGTTGGCCGATTCGGACTCGGGCAGCGTCGGGTCGGCGGTCAGGACGGCCTCGGGCCCAGAAGGCCGGGTCGGGATCGTCGTCCAGCGGTGATCGGTGGGGCCGAAGAGCGTGACCACGGGCGTGCCCAGGGCCGCGGCGAAGTGCCGGGGCCCCGTGTCGTTGGTGACCATCACGGCCGCCCTTCGGACCAATGCCTTGAGCCCGCCCAGCGTGCCGCCGATCGCGGGCAGGCTCTCGGCCCTGCTGTTCGGCGTGTGGGCCGCTTCGGCGATCGATTGGGCCAGATCCGCCTCCGCCGGCGAGCCGTTGACAAACACCCGCAGCCCGTGGGTTGCCGTCAGCCAACGCGCCAGTTCGGCGAACCGATCCGCCGGCCACCGCTTGGCCGGGTTGTTCCCGCCCGGGTTGAGGATCGCGAACCGCTCGCCGTCGATGTTCGCTTTCGCCAGCAGCTCGTCGGCGGCGGCTTCGTCCGCATCGCTGACGCCAAGCTCAAGAAACGCGCCCGCCGGCAGCCGGTGATCGCCCGCGCCGTTGGCGGCCTCAAGATCGCCCTCGGCCGAGCCGCAAGGCACCGCGAGCAGCGCTCCCGCCGCGTGCCAGTAATAGTCCACCGCCGGCACGATCGCCCAAGAACCGTCGCGCTTGGGCGCGCGAAGCCGGTGCGTGAGCAGAAGCCCGCGGCCGTCGCGGTCGTACCCGATCCGCCGGGGGATGCCCGCCATCCGAGCCGTGAGCGCGGTCGAAAACGAGTTCGTCAGCAGCAGCGCGGTATCGAACCGGTGGTGCCGCAGCTTGGCCGCCGTGTGTTTGTGGCCCATCATCCCGCCGGGGTGCGCGGGGATCAGTTCGTCGACCAGGCCAAGGTCTGTATCGAACCCATCGACGACCCCCGCGATGCCCGGCTTGTGAAGCAGCGCGATCGTCGCGCCTGGCAAAGCCTCGCGCACCCGCCGCAGCGCGGGCGTGGCCATCACCACATCCCCCACCCAGCTCGGCGCGACGGTCAACACATGCAGCGGGTTCTCAGGTGGCTTGGGCACCCAGCATCATTGCACCTTTCTTGTCCAAACTCATCGGTGGCACAGCTCTCCGAGCTGTGTTGCCTTTTTCTTCCCCCTCGCTCGCGCTTCGGGCTCGTCGGATCCGCGTCTTGACGAGCCCGAAGCGCAAGCGAGGGTTCTTAGTGTTCTCTCTCCCAGAAAAACAGGCACAAGACCCCCTCCGACCACGCCTCCGGCGTGCCCACCTCCCCCGCGGGGCGCGGGGGAGGATGCATGAGGCGGTACACTGGTTTCCATGCCCGGCAACTCCTTCGACTGGCTCTGGCACTGGCTCGGATACGCCGTCGCGCTCGCGTCGCTGGGTGTGGTTGTGTGGGCGCTTTTCTGGGATCGGGCTCGAGGCAGGCAGCGCTGCCGGAAGTGCTTCTACGACCTCCGCGACGCAGCAGAGCCCTCGGCCGAGTCGCCCGTCACCTGCCCCGAGTGTGGCAAAGCACATACCAAACCCAAGCACATGACCAAAACCCACCGGCGGCTGCGCTGGGCGGGGGCTGGTGTGTTGGCGATGGTCGTTAGTGGGTATGGCCTCTGGGTTGTACCCGATGTCACCGCACGCGGCTGGCGCGCGGGTGTCCCGACGCCGGTGCTGCTTGTACTGTCGCCGTGGTTGATTGTTCATTACGGCCCGGTTGATCTCGGGAATCCGCGCGAATTCCAGTGGGACAAGCAATCGAGCCGAGGGCTTACGCAACAGAAACGACAAGCAGTCAATCAATGGTTGGCCACTGCCAATCGGGTCTCGAACAGGGCACCGGCACACTCACTTGGAGAAGAGCTCTGGACACGCACGGCATGCTTCGGTCCCACAACGCACTCATGGTGGTACATGTGGGTCGAGGCGATGCAACGTACCGGGCTCGCCCGAGACGGGGACCCGGCGAATGGCAGGCATGTTTCCGGCGATCTTCGCGGGGCACTGCACTCGGCAATCCGCAGCAGCGACGTCTGGGGCTGGATTGCCCGACGCGAAGCCCGGCTCCGGATGTACTCGACAGTCTCCATAGCGCCGGCGGCCACGATTCGTTGGGCCGCGGCCGGGGCTCCTGGATTTGTGTTCAACGGTGAAGAACAGTCGGCATCTCTAAACATCCAAATAGCTCTTCAGCTGCCGAACGCCTTCGAGTACGGCATCGATTTCAGTAAGAATGGGCTCGGCAACGCTGTCATGATGCGGTTTGCTGCAATCGATGAAGATGGCAACACCATTCTTGATGTGCGTGCGACCTACGAGCCGCACGAGCCAGATGCCTGGCGACTCATGCCACGCGGCGCGAACGATCGGCCGATCCCGCAGATTGAAAATGCTCACTTCGCGAACCGCGTGTGGCACGCGGCTCAGGACGAAGCCTGGCCCTAAACAGGGATCGATTGCGCGGCATCGAGCACACTCGGGTGCGCCCCCTCCGGCCCGCACCGCAGACAGTGTGCTTCGGGCAGCCCCGCATGGATGCCGGCTTCGACGTCGCGATGGGCGTCGCCGATGAGCCATGAGCGGGAAAGGTTCAAACCCAGATCGCGTGCGGCCTGCCGCAGCATGCCGCCCGACGGCTTACGCCACGGGTGCTCGCGGGTGAAGCCGGGCACGTCGCCCTTCGGGTGGAACGGCACGGAGTAGACCGCGCGGATCATCCCCCGGTTGGTCTCGGTGACCAGCAGCTCGCGGACGCGGCGGTTCACGGCCGCGACCTGGGCGATCGTCGCCGAGCCGCGGGCGACGCAGCCCTGATTGGTCACGATGATCAGCACGAAGCCAGCGTCGTGCAAGACCCGGCACGCCTCGAGCGCGCCGGGCATGAGCTTCACGCGGACCGGGTCGTACAGATCGCCCGGTTTCCAGTTTGCGGGCGGGTGCGTCGGCACAGGCAGATCGTTGTTGCGGATCAGCGTGTCGTCGCGATCGATGAAGACGGCCGGCAGCATGGGCAAGGCTAGCCGCGCCAGCTATTCACGTCGCTTGGGTGTCTTGCGGATCGTTCCCGCCCGGGTGATCGAGCGCGAGCCGAACTTGCCGTTGATGGCATCAAACGCGGCGTCGAGCTTGCGGCGTTTGTCCGCTTGGGACGCATTCTCGAACAGCCCGAGCTGCGCGGGCTCGCCCGCGTCGGTCAGCTGGCTGGTGCTGACACCGATCAGACGGACGGGCCGGAAGGCCTTCGATGCCCAGGCGTCGAACAGGTCGCTCGCGGCGGCGAACAGCTCGGCCGTGTCGTCAGTCGGGCGATCGAGCGTGTGGGCGCGGGTGATGGTCTGGAAGTCGCCGAAGCGGATCTTGACGGTGATGGTCTTTGCTTTGCGCTGCTTCACTCGGAGCCGGGTGCCGACCTGCTCGGCCTGATCGAGCATGACGGCTCGGACCTCGTCCGGCTCGGCCAGATCGTCGCCGAAGGTCTGCTCGTGGCCGACGGACTTGGCCAGTCGATCCGGCACAACCGACCGGTCGTCGATGCCGCGCGCAAGCTGGTGGATGCGCTCGCCGAAGGTGCCGAGTTGCGATATCATCAGGTCGACCGGCAGCTCGCGGAGCTGGCGGATCGTCCGCGCGCCGAGGCGGGCGAGCCTGCGTTCGGCCGAGCCGCCGACGCCGAAGATGGCGGTCACCGGCAGCGGGTCGAGTGTCTGCTGGATGCGGTCCGCGTCGATCACGGTCAGGCCGTCGGGTTTGTCCATGTCGCTGGCGAGCTTGGCGAGGAACTTGTTGGGCGCGATGCCGACCGAAACAGTCAGTTGCGTTTCATCAAGCACGCGCTTCCGGATCAGCTTCGCGATCTCGATCGGCGAGCCGACGGCCCGCTGCGAGCCGGTGACATCGAGGAACGCCTCGTCGATCGAGAGCGGCTGCACGAGGTCGGTCACGCTCTCGAAGATCGAGAAAACCGCACGGCTCGCTTCTTTGTACTTGCCGAAGCCGCCGCCGACAACGATGGCGTCCGGGCACAGCCGCAGGGCGACGGCCATGGGCATGGCGCTGCGGCAGCCGAAGGCGCGTGCTTCGTAGGACGCGGCCGCGACGACACCGCGTTTGCCCGCGCCGCCGACGAGCACCGGTTTGCCACGCAGTGCAGGCTCGTCGCGTTGTTCGACCGACGCGAAGAAGGCGTCCATGTCGGCGTGGAGGATGGCGCGGGGCGCGGTCATACCGGCTCGCTACAGCATGTCGTCTTCGGGCTCGCCGCTGTCCAGCCGAGCGTTGTTCGAGAACTCGCTGATGCGGTTGTGCAGCTCGCCCTCGGGCATGCCGAGCTGGTCGGCCAGGTCGCTGACGACTTTCATGTAGGCCAGCCGCAGGCCGGCGAGCACGGTCACCAGCTCGTCGGCGTTCTCGCCGGTCAGACGCTGGCTGCCGGCGACCTCGACGGCGGTCAGCATCTCGGCCCGCGGCTGCTGGTCCCAGCTTGCCCAGGGCTCCTGCCGCTCCTCGGCCTGCCGGCGCAGGTGCTCGGGGGCCTCATCGGGGTCGGCCAGGCGGGCGGCGAACACGATCGCGGGCTTGAAGCCCTCGGCGACAGACTTGATCGCTTTCTCAAACTCACTCATTGATCAAGGGTAGCGCGGCCCGGCCGGGTGCCACGGCTTGACCCGAAGGGCAAGCCGTGCCGACGCACGGAGCCACACGGCTTACCGAGGACGGTCTAGCCGTGGCACCCGAATGTTCAGTCAAAGCCGCCGGACGGCGCTGGCCGGGTCGTCCTTGGCCGACGCCGTCGCCGAGGGGTCGATCAGCGAAGCCGGGTCGGCCGGAAGCACGACTCGGAATGTTGCGCCCGTGCCCCGGGTGTCCTCGACCCAGATCTCGCCGCGGTGGTCTTCGATGATGCGCTTGGTGACGGCCAAGCCGAGGCCCGTGCCGCGCATGCCCTTGGTCGTGTTGAACGGCTCAAAGATCCACGCCCGCCGCTGCGGCTCGATGCCCGGCCCATTGTCGATCACCGCCAGCTCGACCGACGCGCCGCCCTGCGCCAAAAACGAACCCGGTGCGTGGCGGTGCTTGCCCGAGTCGCCCAGGCCCTTGGGGTGGTACGTCACGCTTACTGTTACTGTGCCGGACTTGGGCTCGACCGCCTCGACCGCGTTGGTCATCAGGTTCATCATCGCCTGATGGATCAGATTCGGGTCCATCGGCAGCGGCGGGATGTCCGGATCGACATCGACCAGAAGCACGACCTGCCGCGTGGTACACAGACCTTCCAGGAGCTGCGCGCAGTCGTCGAGCAGCGGGCCGATCTTGGTCAGCTCGATCTCGATGTGCCGCTGACGGCTGAAGGCGAGCATGTTGAGCGTCAGCGACATGATCCGGTCGAGGTTCCGCTTGAGGATGTCCCAGCCGCCCTTGGCGATCTTCAGGTCGTTCTTGCCCAGGCCCATCTCGACGACGTCGGCCCCGCCGCGCAGGCCCTGGAGGATGTTCTTGATCGAGTGCGACAGGCTCGCGACGGTCTCGCCGATGACAGCGAGCCGTTCGGTATGGATCTTGTCGCCCACGAGCTCAAGGTTCGCCATCGCCAATCCCGTCTGCTGGCCCACGGCATTGAGCAGCGCCAGCTGCTCGGCGGTGAATGTGTAGTTCACGATCGAGCTGTCGATGTAGATCGCCCCGAACACCCGGCCGCGGAAGATGATCGGGGCGCACATCGCGCTGCGGATCCCGAACCGCTGCACGCTGTCGCCCGCCTTGAACCGCGGGTCGGCCATCGCGTTCGAGGACAGCACACTCTCGCGCTTGCTCACCGCGTGCTGCAGGATCGTCTGGCTGACCTGGATCTTGGCGTCTTCCGGATCCGTCGGCTCGGCCATGAACTTGACGACAACTGGTTTCGGCGTGTGGTACTTATCGGGCGCGATCAGGATCACGCCGCGCTCGGGCTCGAACTGGTCGAAGACGGTCTCCAGAACTTCGGCCAGCAATTCCTGCTGATCGATCGCGTCGGTGGCGATACGCGAGACTCTATAGAGCAGCCGCAGGTGCTCGTTGGCCGCCATCCGCGGCTCGGGCTCGGCCATCAGCACCGAGTCCTCGTTGCTCGCCAGCGTCCGCTCGATATCCGCGTCGATCTCGTCGGCCCGCAAAACCTCCACGATCTCCGAGTCCGGGTCGGTCTCCACCCCGCCGAACGCCAGCACCGTCGAGC
>JBCDEF010000141.1:0-7408 GCA_039179915.1 Planctomycetota bacterium
CGGAGATACGGTCGATGGCATTTTGAACAACGAGGTCTATACCGGCTTCGCATATGCGCGCCGGTACACGGATGCCATCTACTTTCGCCATCAAGATAAAGGACCCGAAGCTATTGGCGGCCCCGGCGGGCAGAAGGTCCGCGGGTACCGTCCCAAGAAGGACTGGTTCCGCGTCGATTATCCGAGGCTTACGGGTTTTCTGCCTGACGACATCCGAGAGGCTGCGATTCAATGGCAATCTGAGTATTGGGAACGATACGAGGGCGGGCATATCAAATCGCCCGAGCGCGGCCAGAAGCCCCAGCATGCGTTGTCTGGAATCATGGTCGAAGCGACGACCGGTCAGCCGATGTCGGCGACGCAGAGTGGAACAAAAAAGAACCCCAAAACCTACTACTTTCTGCCCGGCAAGCATCAGCATGTATCCAAGAAATCGCCCCTACGACGCAGGTTGCAATCGGCCCCGTTGTACCGAGCGATGATCGAAGAGATCGAGATGCTCATCTGCGACGATGACGAACTTCGCGACATCCTGCGGTCCGAAATCCGGAAGCAGGAGGCGGAACGGCGCGCCGGAGACGGCGAGGCCGAGTCGTTGCGCGCCCGGCATTCAAAGCTCGGACGCAAGCTGGAGTCTCAAGTCGATCTTTTGGGAGAAGATGATGACGATGTGATTCGGCAGAAAGTCGAGCAAACCAAAGCCCAGCGGCGCGCCATCTCGGAGCGTCTCGCCGAAATCGACCAGGGCCCGCGTCTAACCGCTGATGAGACCGACGAGCTGGTTGAGCAGCTCATCCAAGATCTCCAGAGCGAACTCGCGGCGTTTGCGGCTGCGGGCGATCCAGCGTTCCGCAAGCTGACTGAAACGCTCGTTGCATCAGCCGTCGCCGACCTCGAAGCGGGGACGGTCGCGCTTGAGTTCGCTGTTCCCGCTTCGATGGTTCAACGTCGCTTTATGGGTATGGATCAACCTTGCGAACCCAAATGGCAGACCCATACCCATAAATGGGAGCTGCTGCCGCTATCGGCTGTAACTGTCGCTCTGCCAAAGCGTTGCGGCAAAGACTGCTGGGAACCGTACAAGCCCAAGGGCTGCGATGACTGCAGGAGTCAACCGAAGGCCGCCTGAGGATCCGGTTTGATCGACGCTGGATCCTGAAATTGAACTTGCTTTCCCGGACTCAACGGTCCGGGGCGGCCTTCAAAAAAATTGTCGACGGCGGAGCCGTCGAGATCGGAGTTGCCATGCCCGCATCCCCCGGATTGACCGAATCGCAGCGTGCCCTCTTGATGGCCGTGGACGCCGTGATGGTGCAGGGCACGCCGCACGCCCATGTGCTGGCGGCTCGGCAGATCGTCAGCTTGTGGAGCGAACAACACTCGGTGTTCCAGTCGCAGTTGATCACACGGGCGGAGTTCTGGCGGCGACGGCAGATCAAGCTCACGAATCCGGTGCCGGATCCGAGCGGCGATTGCGGTCGGCTCATGGATCTCATCACCCTACCGGGGGACGCAAGCCCCGGCGTGCCTGCACGCAAGCGGAATACCAAACGAGGTCCTGAGAGACCCGACGCTCGGAAGCTTCGAAAGCCGATCACCGACGCCGAAGTCGAACGGTTCATGGACCTGCTCGACCGAGAAGGTATCGACACCATCTTCGATCCGAACGTGACCGTAGTACACGGCACGGCGTTTCGGCGACCACTGATCGTGCTTGAGCAAGTGCCCGTGCAGTACGAGTCGATCATCCGGCCGTACGAGCTGGGCACGATCGAGCGGGGTTGGGATACCGAGGATCGGGCACCCGAGGTCGCCGTCACGTTCGACCTGGTGTTGCTTGCAACATCGCAAGCCGGAAAGTGGACATGGAGGATTGCGGATCGTGTCTTGGGGCTCCTGCCTCCGGGGCATCCATACCGCAGCATCGCCGGCGAGCGACCAGGATGGAAGCCGGTGACGCAGATGCTGGAGAAACAGGGCCTCATCGAGCGTCGCCGAGGGCACACCTGGCGACTGAACGGCCCCGCCAAAGACATCGTAATCGAGCAACTTGCGCCGACCTGGGTGGCGACCGTCAAGCCCGGCACCGATTGACGTAACGTCCTCCGATCATGGCTGCACGAACCGTCACGAAGCATGACTTCCTCACCGCACTCGGTTGCAAGACAAGGGCGTGGTACGGCATGCGTGAGTCGGGTGGCGCGCCAACGCCCGCTGATCTGCTCCGAATGCAGGAGGGACAGGGTGTTCACCGGCGTGCTCAGAGCCTGCACCCCAAAGGCGTGTTTGCTGGATCGATTGACAAGACAAAGCGTCTGATCCTCGATCGTGCTGTGGGGGTCATCTTCGAGGCCGCGTTCACCGTCGACGGATACACCGCCCGAGCGGACTGGATCCGCCGCGTCAAGGGCGGCTGGGTCATCGGCGAGATCAAGTCGAGTCTGTTCAACGAGGACGGCCCTAAGGACGAGCACCTTGAAGATCTCGCGTACACGGTGATGGTGGGCCGGCGTGCCGGCCTGCCCGTCAAGGGCTGCGAGTTGGTCCTGATGAACCGCGACTGGCGGCTAGGCATGCCCGATGCTGATCTGTTCGTCGTCACCGATCACACCGTCGATGTGTTGCCGATCGTCGATGAGTTCAATCGGCTATGGGATCAGGTCGCCCCGCTGCTCCTTCGACGCAGCAAGCCGAGCCCGCATTGGTGTTGGGAATGCCGGGACTGCGAGTTCTTCGTGGATCGGTGCGTGGGTGTCGGGATCTCCGACCCGACCTTCCAACTCCCCTACCTCCGCGAGAAGAAGTTCACCGAGTTGACCGCGATGGGCGTGACACGGATCGCCGCGATCCCGTCGGATTTCAAGCTCAGCGAGTCGCAACAGAGGACCGCAACAGCGATCCGGACCAAGTCGCCGCAGATCAATGCCGCCGAGATTCGGTCGGCGTTGATCTCGCTCGAATGGCCGATCGGTTATCTCGACTTCGAGACGCTCATGACAGCCGTGCCGCTGTATCCAAATGTCGCTCCGCACGAGCAGCTTGTGACCCAGTACTCGCTCCATGTTGAGGCGTCGCCCGGCTGCGAACTATCGCACCGGGAGTACTTGGCTGACCATGCACAGGATTGTCGCGAGGAACTCGCGACCGAGTTGATCCGCGACACTGCCGGGTGCCGATCGATCGTGGTTTACAGTTCGTTCGAGAAGATGATGACCCGAGGGCTCGCCAAGCTTCTGCCCACCTACGCAACCGAACTCGCCGGCCTGGAGGCCAAGCTGTTCGATCTTGAACCCGTCGTGCGGAGAGGATTGGTGCATCCGAACTTCGGTGGGAGATCGAGCATCAAGGTTGTGCTCCCGGTGCTCGCGCCCGACCTGAGCTACGCGGACCTCAACATCGGCGACGGCGGCGCGGCCGTGGCTGCCTTCGCCAAGCTCGCATCGAGGGAGATGACCGAGGAGGAGATCCGGCCTGTCCGGGGCGCTCTGTTGGAGTACTGCAAGCTGGATACGCTGGCGATGGTGCGGGTGCTGGGGGCGCTGCGAGGTCTATCGCGCGCGGATCGCCCACAGGTGGGGCCAATACCCTTTCATGTCCCAAACAGTTGACATTTGTCGTATCATAATGCATAATGGTTGCGCTGAACGACCGCGTGTTCGCTACAAGGAGCGCCCGATGCAGGATTCCTACGATCCGACCGACCCCGTATCGATGTTTGACGATCTCGTCCCGGGCGAGTTGCTCCTCCAGATCACGAACGGAGTTCGGAAGGCCTATACAAAGGCAGAAACCACAGTCTCCGGGCTCGATCGACCGGAAGCCAACGACCTGCGTCCACACGCTCGGCGAGCGCACGTGGAGACGGCGATTCGACAGGCGGCCGCCGAGCTCTCCGAGGCGAACCTCTTCACCGGCCGCAATGCCGCCGACAACTGCTCACACCGCGGCATCGAGTGCAACGGTGTGCTGCTCACTGGGTCGCTTGTGGATGATCGAACATGCCTGCCGCGGAACGCGGTCTATCGGAAGGGATATGCGAGGTCGCGGCAGGGAGTCTTGGACTTTCACGCGTCTCCGGCCAATTCCCAAGCTCTCTTGTACGCCATCGTTGCCCACGCGCCCGATAGTCAAGATGTGACGACGCCAGGATTCATCGACGTGATCTTCCCTTGCCACGAATACCAGGACATCGTGGGGAGAATCCGGTTGCTTGAAGACCGGTTTGCCGCCGAGTTTGGACATGCAGCACCGGCCACAGTCGAGACCGTGCCAGATATCGCCGTGCCGCGTCTCCGTCCTGCTGCGGCGGCATCTACCCGCCGAGGGCACGCATGAGTACGGGGACACCAAATTTTGTCGCGGGTCGACTCACTGAAGTTCGGGAAGCGCGCGGACTCACGCAGACTGCGCTTGCGGAATTACTTGGAATCACGCGAGCTGCCGTGTCGTCGTACGAGAACTCGCGGAGCACGCCGTCGTCCGACGCTCTCGAACGGATCAGTCAGACGCTGCGCGTACCGATGCACCGCTTTCTGCGGACGGAACAACGAGATCCTTCTGGGCCGGTTTTTTATAGATCGATGAGCGCTGCGACAAAGTCTGCACGAGACCGCGCTGAGCGGCGGTACGCATGGCTTCGCGATGTCGTGTCTTGGTTGAACGATCAGCTGGAGCTGCCGGATCCGAGGATGCCAGACTTTGATTTGGGAGATGACCCGACTGCGATCGACTTCCAGTCGATTGAGCAGATCGCGCAGGATACTCGTCGCGCTTTCGGGATCGGTGATGGCCCGATCCCCGATCTTGTTCTCCTGCTTGAAAACCACGGCGTTGTTGTGGCACGCCAAGATCTGCTAGCCGCGACCCTAGACGCGTTTTCAAATTGGACTGGTAACGGTGTTCCTTTCATCGTCTTGGGATCAGAGAAGGGATCAGAGAAACCTTCGGCTGTCCGGTCGAGGTTCGATGCGGCGCACGAGCTCGCTCACTGTGTCCTGCACCGGCGTGTTCCGCCACGCCGACTTCGCGACAAGGCAACGAACAAGCTTCTGGAAGATCAGGCACACTACTTCGCAGGCGCGTTTCTGCTCCCCGCGTCCACTTTCAAGCCTGACGTGTTCGTCCCGACGCTGAACGCGTTTGTGCCACTCAAATCGAAATGGAAGGCCTCAATCGGCGCGATGATAAAGCGGTGCGCTCACCTTGGGATCATTTCGGAATACCAAGAACGCCGCCTCTTCCAGAACCGTGCACGGCGCGGTTGGTCGACGTGGGAGCCGCTTGACGATGAGTTGCCGCTTGAATCACCGCGATTGATCGAGCGAAGCTTCGCGCTGCTGCAAGAGAATGGCCTCGCCGATCGTGCCGAAGTTGAGTCGGCTCTAGGGCTCTTCGTCGAGGATGTTGAATCGGTCACCGGTCTGCCCGAGGGGTTCTTCGGCGACACGGTTCAGAACTTTCGGTTCCCCTCCCTCGCGCTTTGACCACGGGCTATTGGTGTCCCGTTCGAGGGTCTGTGCGAACCGATCTAAGCGATCCAACCGCCAGATCCTGGAACGCCTGCATCACGCCGGCCTTCTCATCGTCGTGGACCGATGGGAAGGTCGAGAGGATGTACTCGAGGTCCTCGTGTTCCAAGCCGTAGAGATACTGGCCGGTATGGTTTCACAGGAAGGGTCAGCTGGTGTCTCACCCTTATCGTCCATGCATCAATCCACGCTCACCGAGCCGACTTCGCGGCTGCCGTCGGCGGTTTCAATCTCAATCCAGAGCGCATCACCGGGCGTCAGTTCTGCCGGAACTTCGGCATCGGCGTGGTAATCGCCGCCGCGGCCCATCGCTTTGCTTTTCAACGCGCCGGTCGCGGCTTCATCGCCGATCCAGACTCGGATCGCGGCCGGTTCGGGGCCGTCCGTTCTCACGATGTCGAGGTGCAAGACTGCCGAAGGTTCGACTTCGCCCCCCATCGAAACGCTAAGTGTGGTGCCGGCGATCGTCACCGAGCCGAGGTCACGCTCGGCACCGTGATCATGGCCTTCGTGCTCATCGTGCTCCCCTTCGGCATGGTCGTGGTCCTCGTGTCCGTCTTCGCCGTGGTCATGACCTTCGTGGTCATCGTGTTCTGCGTGGGAATCAGCGCCTGGTGTTCCCGAGTCGTTGCCGCACCCGCCAAGTGCGAGTGCTCCGGCGATGGTCGAGGCGAGGATCAGCTTGGTCAGATCGTTCATGTCAGTTCTCCCTGAGGGTTGAGATCGGATTCACTTGGATCGCGTCCGGCGACGCGGTTCTGGCTTGTGTCCGAAGACCAGCGAGTAGCCGGCGGGGACGACGATGAGGTTCAGGAACGTCGAGGTCAACAATCCACCGAGCGTGACGATGGCCAGCGGTGCGAGCAGTTCGCTGCCGGGCTCGCCGGCGGCGAGCGCGAGCGGGACGAGACCGAGGGCCGCCGAGATGGCGGTCATCAGGATCGGCACGAGCCGTTCCATTGAGCCTTGGACGATCGCTTCGCCCATCGGTACTCCTTCCGCCTCCATGAGATGGTTGTAGTGGTTGATGAGCAGGATGCCGTTGCGGACCGCGATGCCGAATAGGGTGATGAAGCCGACCAAGCCCGCGATCGAGATCACCGGTGGGATGTACGGGCCGCCGATGCCTATGAGGGCGAGCGTGTTCGCAATCGGACCTCCGCCCTCGCTGATGGAGATCGCGGCGATGCCGCCGATGAGCGCGAGCGGCATGTTGAGCATGACGAGCACCGCCGCCCGCATCGAACCGGTGGAGATCTGAAGCAGCATCAACATGATGAGCGCGACGGCCACACCCGCGACAAGGATCGTTCGTGACGCCGACTGCTGCGCCTCGAACTGCCCGCCGTAGGAGACGGTCATCCCGGCCTTCTGCGCGATGGGGTCGACGCGTTCTTGCACCTGCGCGACGAGATCGCCGAGGTTTGAGCCTTCTGCGACATTGAGCGAGACGACGGCCTTTCGCTGGGCGTTCTCGCGAGTGATGAGGTTGCTCGATCGCTCCGGGCCAATATCGGCGACATCGCTCAGACGTACCGTCGCCCCGCCGCGCCCGCGGAGCAGCAGGTCGCGGACCTGCGCGATCGATTCCCGCTCTTCGGGAGCAAGTCTGACAACGAGATCGTACTGACGCACGCCCTGACTGACGGTATCCACAACCTCGCCATAGATCGCTTCGCGCACCTGCTCGGCGGCATCGGCTGGGCTGAGCCCGACGGCCGCGAGTTCGGCGTGGCGGTAGCGGATCGGCAGCGACGTGATCATGACCTCGCGGTTGGCGTTCACATCGCGAGCACCCGGCAGGGTTTGCAACTCGCCCTCGATCTCCTTGGCGACGCGTCGTAGCTCGGAGAGGTTCTAGCCGAACACGTTGATCGCGA
>JBCDEF010000142.1:0-7400 GCA_039179915.1 Planctomycetota bacterium
GAAGCCCGGGTCATCGGTGCGGGCGTTGTTTTCAAGCTCGACACCGAAGACGCACGCGTCGATGTTGACCGCCTCGGCGTCAGCGACGGCAGCCGCGACGCCGACACCAACGCGCTGCTCTTCGACGAGTGCGTCTTCGGTGTCGAGCTTGAAAACAACGCCCGCACCGATGACCCGGGCTTCGATACCGACGCCGGAGCTTTCCCGCCGTCCGCGTCGATCGGCTACGCGTACCGCGCCGCCCTCCGCGAGTGGGACGGCAGCAGCTTCGACGCCATCCCCGACGAACGGATCCGCATGAGCTTCGGCCCGCTGCAGGGCATCTCCACGCCGCTGGCCGATCCCGCCGATCCGATCGAGGGCCTGTTCATCGGTGTCAGCAGCAACGGCGAGTACCACAACCACTTCGTCTTCCGGCTCGAGCTCGACGGCTCGCCGGCGACGGGCGTCGAGAGCCAGGGCGTCTATCTGCTTGAGCTCGAGTTCCGCATCGACAGCGGGATCTACGCGCCCACCGAGCCCTTCTGGCTGGTGATCAACAACGGCGCGGACTCGGGCACGTTCGACGAAGCCGCCGACTTCGCCCGCAACCAGATCAGCCCCTGCGGCGACGCCCCGACCTGCCCGGGCGATGTCAACGACGACGGCTCGGTCGACGGCAGCGATTTCTTCGCCTGGGTTTCCGCCTTTGGCAGCCAGTCGCCCAGCTGCGATGTCAACGGCGACACGCTGTGCGACGGCAGCGATTTCTTCGCCTGGGTCAGTGCGTTTGGAACCGGGTGCTGAACCCGTTTGTTTTGTGTCGTTCAGTTCGTTTCAGATTTCGTACAACCGTGCAGCACGGATGAGGAGATAGACATGAAGAAGACAACCACCATCGCGGGGTCGCTCGCTCTGATCGCGGGCGTGGCCAGCGCCGACTTTGAGACCGATTTCGGTGTCGCCACCGACGGTGCGGGCGCGCTCGCCGTCGAGTTCAACTTCGACAGCATCGAGCTGATTTCCGAATTTGTCGAGGGCGGCGGGAGCGACGGCAGCTTCACCGGCTTCTTCAGCGAGGAGCCCGGCTTCGCCAACTTCGAGGAAGACGAGGAAGACGAGGGCCTGTTCGTGGTCCCCGACGGCACGGTCGTCGCGTTCGAGTTGGTCTCGGCCGACCCGGCCTTTGTGGTCTACGACCCGTTCTTCGACGCCCCGGTCCCGGCCGGCAGCAGCTTCGTGCTGGGCACCGTGAACGTTGACGCCGCCGGCGCCGTCACCGGCTTCGATGACCACCCGTTCTGGACCATCGACGTGAACGACGCCGGCTTCGACGATGACATCTTCGATTACGACGTGACGTTCCGCCTGGTCGATGTCCGCGACGACGGGATCACCCCGCTGACCGCGACCGAGAATATCACCGTGACCTTCAGCCGTATCCCGACCCCGGGCACCGCGGCGGTTCTCGGACTTGCCGGTCTCGCGACCGCCCGCCGCCGCCGCTAAGGCCCGCGGCCGCTCGATTGAGCACCTTTCATGCCCCGCGGAGCTCGCACGGCTCTGCGGGGTTTTTTCGTGGTCCCGCCCTAGGATGCTGCTCGATGAGCACACGGTCGAAACACGCCCAACGGATCCTGGACACCATCCGCGAGCAGGGACGCCCCCTCTCTGCCGACGAAGTCCGCGAGCTCCTCCGCGACACCGGCGTGGGCCAGGCGACGGTCTACCGCGTGCTGTCGGCCTTCGAGCAAGACGGGGAGCTCCGCCGCGTCGACCTGCCCAACAGCCCGAGCCGCTACGAGGTCGCCGACCTGCCCCACCACCACCATTTCCAGTGCGACACCTGCGGGCGGGTCTACGACATCCACGGCTGCCCCGGCAACCTGAACTCGATGGTCCCCGACGGCTTCACGCTCCGCAGCCATGACATCACCCTCCGCGGCACCTGCGAGAAGTGCGCCGGCTGAGGCCGGTTTCTATTATCGCCGACCATGCCCAAACGCTCTGTCTATCTCGAGACCTTCGGCTGCCAGATGAACGAGCTCGACTCGGAGCTCGTCGCAGGGCGATTGGCGAGCCTGGGCTACGCCTTCACCGACGACGCGGCCGCGGCCGATGTGGTGCTCTACAACACCTGCTCCGTCCGCGAGCGGGCCGAGCAGAAGGTCTGGAGCCGGCTCGGAGACCTGAAAAAGACCAAGGCCGACAAGCCCGGCATGGTCGTCGGCGTGCTCGGCTGCATGGCCGAGCGCGACGGCACCGACCTGATGGACCGGATGCCCGTGGTCGATGTCATGTGCGGCCCGGGCGAGCTCGACAAGCTGCCGGGCCTGATCGACAACGCGCTCCGCACCCGCGAGAGCCTGCGCGCAAGTGAACGCACGTCAACCAAGCTCTCGGCGCTGCAAGGCAGCACATCGAGGCGCAGCTCGACCCTCGCCGCGGCAACCGACGACCTCGAGATGTTGGACCTTTCTCGGTCCGTCTCGCCGATCGACCCGGTCGGCGCGGAGAAACGCTCGGCGTACGTCCGCATCACCCGCGGCTGCAACAAGTTCTGCACCTATTGCGTCGTGCCGTTCACCCGCGGGGCCGAGGTCCACCGCCCGCCGGCGCACATCCTCGACGAGATCAAGCAGCTCGCCGACCGTGGCATCGCCGAGATCACGCTGCTCGGGCAGACCGTCAACCACTACCGCTTCGAGCACGAGGCGGCATCGGTCGTCGGCGGCATCACGCAGCCGCAGAAGGGCCGGGCCTTCAAGGGCGGGCACCGCCGAGATCCGCTGGCGGGCGACAGGGTCACGACCTTCGCCGATCTGCTCTACGAGATCCACGAGCAGGTCCCGGCCATCCAGCGGCTGCGGTTCGTGACCAGCTACCCGCGCGACTTCGGCGACGACGTGCTCGAGGTCATCCGCGACTGCCCGCGGATCTGCCGCTATATCCACATCCCGGCGCAGACCGGCTCGGACCGCATGCTCAAGATGATGAACCGCGGCTACACCGTGGCCGAGTACGACGAGTTCATCGACCGCTGCCGGCACCACCTCGACCAGCCCGAGCTCGGCCGGCCGCTGATGCTCTCGGGCGACATCATCGTCGGCTTCCCGACCGAGACCGACGCCGACTTCGAGCAGACCGTCGGCCTGCTCAAGCGGTCGCGGTACAAGAACTGCTTCATCTTCAAGTACTCCCCCCGCCCGGGCACGGTCGCCTACGACAAGATCCCCGATGATGTGCCCGAGGCCGTCAAGCGCCGGCGGAACAACGAGCTGCTGGCGGTGCAGGCCGAGATCAGCGCCGCGATCGGCCGGGACCAGATCGGCCGAGAATTCGACGTGCTGGTCGAGGGCCGGAGCCAGAAATCGCTGAAGGCAGCGGGCCTGTCCCAGAAGCAGGCCCGGCAGGCCTCCGGCGGGGTGCAGCTCACGATCGCGGGACGATCGGCCTCGGAATCCGCCGATGCTGCGCCAGTGGCGATGGCTGAGATCCCGCAGGCGGGCCCGGTCCAGCTCTCCGGCCGGACCGATGGCGACCTGATCGTCTTCTTCGACGCGCCCGCCGCCCAGGCCCAGCGGCTCACAGGCGAGATACGGCGGGTCCGGATCACCGACGCCGGCGGGCTGAATCTAACCGGCGAGCTCTGCTGAAAGCATGGTCAGCCCGCAATAGCGGGCCGGCGGCCGCGTTCTGCGGGGTGAACGCCGCACTCGGGGGATTTCGCTTGGGCAACCGCACACGCCGCGGCTTCTCGCTGATCGAGCTGCTGGTCGTCATCTCGATCATCGCGGTGCTGATCGGCATCTTGCTGCCGGTGCTGCCGCGGGCGCGGGACGCCGCCCGCCGGGTCGCCTGCGGGGCCCAGCTCCGCGGCATCGGCCAGGGCGTCACGCTCTATATCAACGACAACCGCGAGATCTACCCCCAGGCCCGCTACATGCCCCGACCCTGGCTCCGCATCGACGCCGCCGACTTCGGACTGCCCGACGAGTCGTTCGAGGAGTTCGATAGCACGCTCCCGACCCGATTAGACAACTACCTCGACGGCGGCGGCGAGCTCGATCCAGAAGCCTGGAAATGCCCGGGCGATCGGGATGTGCACCCCGTCGAATGGACCGATGACGACGGCGTCGACCGCATCGGCGGGACGAGCTTCACCTACATCTCGGGTCTCGGCGGGCGGCGCATCGAAGAGTCGTTCTTCGTCGCCCGCGCAGGCCTGAACCCGAGCCAGGTGCCCGTTGTCTACGACTTCGACGGCAACACCTACGAGACCGAGGACGGCCGCCTGATCCCCGTCGACTTCTTCCATGCGACCCGCAACCTGCTCTTTGCCGACGGCAGCGTCGGGCAGTACGAAAGCCTGCAGACCAACTAAATCGCCTCTCCAGGAGCACCCGATGACTGATCGACCCGACCCTTCGCAGACCGGCGGATCGCTGATGGACGGCATCGAGTTCGAGAAGCGCAAAACCGTCGACGCCGACTGGTCGAAGGCCAAACGGCTCGTTGTCGGCTCGCTCGCGGCGGTTCTTGCACTCGGGGCCGTGGGCGCCGGCGGCTACTTTGCCTGGCAGAACCGGCCCGTAAGCCTGCCGACGACCGCGGACCAGGCTCTGGCGGCGATCAAGTCGGGCCGGGTTGACCGGCTCCCGCCCGACCGCCAGCGGCAGTACTACGCCGAGGCCCGTCCGCTGCTGGACCAGATACCCCGCGAGCAGTGGGAGAACGACCTCAGCGAAGCGGACCGCGAGGCCTACCGGCAGGCCCGACGCGGCGCATTCGACGAGACCCTCCGCGAGCTGGCCCGGGGCAACATCACCCCGCAAGACATGTTCGCAAGCTTCCGCAGGCCCCGCCCGCAGCAGAACGAGGACGCGCAGGACGGAGAGAACCAGCGGGCGAACGCCGAGCGGCAGAACCGCGGCCCGGGAAGCACACGATTCCAGAGCATGCTCCAGAACTCGTTCCAGAACGGCGACGCGCAGCGCAACGGGCTCATGGGCGAGATGTTCACGATGCGACGCGCCGTGCGTCAGGCCGAGGGTGGCTCGGGAGGCGGGCGACGCCGCGGCGGCGGCTAAAGATGCCCCCCGCCGCACAGCTCCGAACCTAGACTCGGCTCCATGACCGCCCCACCCGCGCTCGAAGTCGTCAACCTCCGTTTCCGATACCCCGGATCGACCGAGGACGTCGTGCATGTGTCCTCGCTCCGGGTCGATGCCGCGGAGGCCGTGCTGCTGACCGGCGCTTCGGGCAGCGGCAAGAGCACGCTGCTCCAGCTCATCGCGGGGCTGATGGACCCGGCCGCGGGCACGATCCGTGTCGCGGGCCGCGAGGTTCATGCCCTCGGCGGCGCGAAACGCGACCTCTTTCGGGGTTCCTCGATCGGCATGGTCTTCCAGACCTTCAACCTGCTCCAGGGGTTCTCGGCCGCCGAGAACGTCATGGCCGCGCTGATGTTTTCGGAGGTGCCCAAGCGCGAGCACCGCGGGCGTGCGGTCGAGCTGCTCAAGACCGTCGGCATCGAGACGCCCGATCGCGAGGTCACACGGCTCTCGATCGGCCAGCAGCAGCGCGTGGCCGTCGCCCGTGCCGCAGCGACCAGCCCGGCGATCGTGCTCGCCGACGAGCCGACCGCCAGCCTCGATCCTGACTCCGGCGACGCGGCGATGGACCTGATCCAGTCAACCTGCGCCTCGATCGGCGCGGCGCTGGTCTGCACCAGCCACGACCCGGCGATGCGGAGCCGGTTCCAACGCGTCGAATCCCTCGATCGGCTCAGCGCGCCGAGTCAGCAGCAGCCCACCGAACCCGCAGGAGCCTGACCCATGGCGATGACCGATTTCACGATCATCCGCCGGAGCATGACGAGCCGAATGTTCTCGACGGTGACCACGATCGTAACGGTCGCGGTCGCGGTGACGCTCATGCTGACGCTGCTTTCGATGCGCGATTCGGGCCGGCGGGCGTTCGAACGGGGCACCGGCAACATGCACATGCTGATCAGCCGCGACGCCTCGCCGCTGGTCTCGGTGCTCAACGGGATCTTCTACGCCGATCCGCCCGCGCGGCCGATCGACCAAGCCAAGCTCGAGGAGCTGGGCGACGCCTTCCCGGCCTCGTTCTTCATCCCCACCCAGCAGGGTGACAGCTACCTCGGCCTGCCGGTCCTCGCGACCGTTCCGGAGTTCTTCACGCGGTTCAGCCCGGACCCGAATTTCAACCCAGACGCGAGGCCCGATGAGCCCAACGGCTCGCCCTGGGTCTTCGCCGAGGGCCGCGCGTTCGAGCGATCGTTCGAGGTGGTCTTCGGCGCGCGGGCCGCTCGCGAAACGAGCATCCAGCTGGGCGACCGGATCGTTCTGACGCACGGGACGGACGTCAGCCGCAAAGCCGCCGACCGGGCCGATCTGTTCGAGCCGCACGTGCACGAGGAGTACGAATACGAAGTCGTGGGCATCCTCGAGCCGACCGGCTCGGCGCACGACCGGGCCGTCTTCAGCGACCTGACCAGTTCGTGGATCATCCACGCCCACGACCGGCGCAAGCTCGAAGACCCCGATGTTGCCGCGACAACCGAGGCCGACCTGATCCCCGCCGACCGCCTGGTCACCGGGATCTACGGCCGGGTCGCGACGCGGCCCGGGTCGAACGTCAGCGCGGTGATCCCCTCTGTCCTCAGCGGGCTGAGGACCGACCCGACGATCACTGTCGCCCAGCCCAAAGAAGAGATCGATTCGCTGTTCAATATTGTGTCAAACATCGACCAGATCCTGATCGCGATGGCGGCCGCGGTGCTGGTTTCCAGCGGCATCGCGATCATGCTGGCGCTCTACAACAGCATGGAGCAACGCAAGCGTCAGGTGGCCGTCCTCCGCGTGCTCGGGTGCAGCCGGGGGCGCGTGTTCGGGCTGGTGCTGACCGAGTCGGCGGTCATCGGCCTGCTGGGCGGCGCGGCGGGCGTGCTCGGCGCGCTGATCGGTTCTCAGACCGTCGCCGGGGCCCTGCGGGCCAGGATTGGGCTCGTCGTTGACCCCGTCTTCGAGCCTCGGCTCATGCTCGCGATCGTGCTCGGCACCGTCCTGCTGGCCGCTCTGGCCGGTCTGGTGCCGTCTGTGCTCGCCTACCGCACGCCGGTCGCGAAGAATCTCCGGCCGATCGGCTGATCCGCACCGATAGCATGGACGTACACCCATCTAGGCGGTCCGCGTGGGTCGGCCTCTGGAGCGTGCAAGCATGAAGATCTTTTGGTCGTGTATCGCCCTGCTGCTTCTCGGCCTCCTGGTCGCGTTCGCGGTGCCCAATGGCGGGTCGTCCGCCGGGAGCACGCCCGGTGTGCGTCCTGCGTTGCCGGAGCCGGCCGCCGCGCGAACCACGGCCCCGTTGGCCGAGTCGTCATCCGAGCCCGCGGC
>JBCDEF010000143.1:0-7341 GCA_039179915.1 Planctomycetota bacterium
CTTCCGTGAGCAGGACCTGATCGAACGCGAGGCACGCCTCCAGCGCTCCGGCGGCTTCATGAAGCGCCGACGCCAGGACGCAAAACGAAAGGCCGGTGCCTCCGCCGACCGCGCCCTCTCGCCCGCCCAGACCGGCGGCACCGTCAAGATCCAGGAACCGTTCACGATCAAGGACCTCTCCGCCGCCACCGGCGTCAAGGCCGCCGACATCGTCAAGCAGCTCTTCATGCAGGGCGTGATGGCGACGATCAACTCGGGCATCGACACCGAAAAAGCCCAAGAGATCATGATCGAGTACGAGATCGAGCTCGAGGTCGAAGCGGCCACGAGCGCCGAGGACGTGGTCGAGAAGGACTTCGAGGACCGAGTCAACGTCGACGAGCGGTCCCGCGGCCCGGTCGTCACGATCATGGGCCACGTCGACCACGGCAAGACCAGCCTGCTCGACAAGATCCGCAACGCCAAGGTCGCCGAGGGCGAGGCCGGCGGCATCACGCAGGCGACCAGCGCCTTCCGCGTGCCGGTCAGCGTCGGCGACGAGGAGAAGTTCATCTCCTTCGTCGACACGCCGGGCCACGAGGCCTTCACCGCCATGCGATCCCGCGGCGCCAACGTGACCGACCTCGTCGTGCTGGTCGTGGCTGCCGACGACGGCGTCATGCCGCAGACGATCGAATCGATCAACCACTGCAAGGCCGCCGAGGTCCCGATGATCGTGGCGCTCAACAAGATCGACAAGGCCGAGGCCACCGACGGCAACGTGCAGCGGATCCTGGGCCAGCTGGCCGAGCACGGGCTCAACCCCGTCGAATGGGGCGGCGACACCGAGGTCGTGCGGACCAGCGCCCACTCGGGCCTGGGCGTCGACGAGCTGCTCGAGATCCTCGACCTCCAGGCGCAGGTCCTCGAGCTGACCGCCGACTTCGACGGCCCGGCCCGCGGCACCGTGATCGAATCCCGCGCCGAGGTCGGCCGCGGCTCGGTCGCCAACGTGCTGCTCCAGGACGGCAAGCTGCGGGTGGGCGACTTCATCGTCGCCGGACCCGCCTTCGGCCGCGTCCGCGACATCACCGACGACCGCGGCGGCAAGCTCAAGGAGGCCCTGCCGCCCCGCCCGGTCCAGATCTCGGGTATCGACGAGCTGCCGCTGGCCGGCGACAAGTTCTTCTGCGTTGACACGCTCAAGAAAGCGCAAGAAGCCGCCGAGCAGCGACGCGAACGCGACCGCGAGACCCAGCTCGCCCAGCCCAAGGTCACCCTCGATTCGCTCTTCGGCCAGATGGCCGACGTCGATATCAAGGAGATCCTGGTCGTCGTCAAGGCCGATGTGCAGGGCTCGGTCGATGTGCTCCGCAACGAGATCGAGAAGGTCTCGACCGACGAGGTCAAGATCCGCGTGCTGCACGCGGCGGTCGGCGGCATCACCGAGTCGGACGTCATCCTCGCCGAGGCCTCGAAGGCGATCATCATCGGCTTCAACGTCATCCCGTCGGGCAAGGCCCGCCGCCAGGCCGACGACAAGGGCGTCGAGATCCGGACCTACGACGTGATCTATCACATCACCGAGGACATCACCAAGGCCGCCGAGGGCATGCTCGAGCCGGAGCTCCGCCAGGAGGTCTTGGGCCACGCCGAGGTCCGCCAGGTCTTCAAGGTCTCGAAGGTCGGCTCGATCGCGGGCTGCTACGTCACCGACGGCGTGGTCGAGCGCGACGCGCTCATCCGCGTCACGCGCAACGACATCGTCATCGAGAACGACCGCAGGCTCGAGCAGCTCAAGCGCTTCAAGGACGACGCCAAGGAAGTTCGCTCCGGCATGGAGTGCGGCATGAAGATCGTCGGCTACGACGATATCAAGGAAGGCGACATCCTCGAGTGCTACAAGCAGGTCGAGGTCAAGCGCACCCTGTGATCATCGCGGATAGGTACAGCTGAATGATGATCATCGGTGTCCTGCAAATCGAGCTGGCGATCCCCTGGGCCGAGTCGCTCAAGGACAAACGCCGCGTGATCAAGTCCCTCAAGGACAGGCTGCACCGCGAGCACCAGGTCTCGGTGGCTGAGGTCGCGGCGCAGGAAGCGCTCACGACCGCGATCCTCGGCGTGGCGGCGGTCGGCAGCGACGGGCGGTACATCGGCCAGACGCTCGACCGCATCAGCGAAAAGGCCCGCTCGCTGCACGACGCCGAGGTCGTCGCGACGCGGCGTCACCTGATCTCGGGCGACAAAGGCGCGTTCCCCAAGCCGCAGGAGCCCGTGGACCACGGCTACGTGCAGTCGATGATCGACCGGGCCCGCGAGCTCGAAAACACGGAGCAGGACGGATGAGCCAGCGAACGGAACAGGCCGCGGGGCTGATCCGCGACGCGGTGCAGGCGGTCATCGCCAAGGGGCTACACGACCCGCGGGTCCGCGGGCTGATCACGGCCACGCGCGTGACGTTGTCTGACGATCTGCGGCAGGCGACGGTGTTCGTCTCGGTGCTGCCCGACGACAAGCGCGAGCTGACGATGCACGGGCTGCGGGCGGCGTCGAAGCACATCCGCCACGAGATCTCGGGCAAGCTGGCGCTGCGGTCGATCCCGGAGCTTTCCTTCAAGCCCGACATCGCCGCCGCCCGCCAGGCCCAGGTGCTCGACGCGCTGGCCGATGTCGCTCGCGAGCGCGAAACGACCGACGAGTCGCCCGGTACGACGTGGGGCACGCCGGAAGAGCGGGAGCCATGAGCCGCCGAGCCGTCGCGCCCGAGGCCGCGCTGCGCGCGATCATCGACCAGGCCGCCGAGCGGCTGCGGGCCGACCTCAGCAGGACGCAGCGGCCGACCCCGGCTCTCCCGGCCGCACGCGAAGGCGAGCACGAGCGGGACCCCGTGATCGATGAGCTGCTCTGGTCCTATTTGGTCTGGGAGGCCGGCGAGACACGCGCCGCCCCTCGTTTCGCCGCGATCGCCGAGCAGTATGTTGACCTCAACGACCTGCGGGTCGGGCTGCCTGCCGACATCGCGGGCGTTATCGGCGTGACCTACCCCAAAGCCGCCGAACGCACCGAGCGGCTGCTCGCGACGCTCAACGATATTTTCCACCGCGAGCACGCGGTCAGCCTTTCGCACCTGACCGAGCTGCCCAAGCGGAAAGCCAAGGCCTATCTCGCGTCGCTCGAAGCGATCCCCGCGTACGTCGCGACCCGGGTCGGGCTGGTGGCGCTCGGGATCCACGGCCTGCCGCTCGACGAGCGGCTCACGGCGCTGCTCGCCGCGGACCACGCCGTGCCCGAGGGCCACGCCGCCGACGCGGCCGCGGGCTGGGCCGAGCGGCAGGTGCGATCGGGCGAGGCGATCGCCGCGTCCGCGGCGCTCGAGCACTGGGCCGGAGAGCGCAGGGCCGCCGCCGGCTCGCGCACGGTTCGGGCTTCTTCTTCCCGCGGCGTCCGCCCCAACGGCACGCCGGACACACACGCAACCGATGCCGCGTCCGACGGCACCACCAGCACCACGGAGGCCTAACCACCATGGCCGGTCACAGCAAATGGGCAAACATCCGCCACCGCAAGGATCGGCAGGACAAGAAGCGGTCCAAGATCTGGTCCAAGTGCTCCAAGGCGATCATGGCCGCCGCACGCCAGGGCGGGCCTGACCCGGATACCAACCTCACGCTCCGCTACGCGATCGATGAGGCCAAGTACGCCAACATGCCCAAGGACACGATCAAACGCGCCATCGACAAGGGCGCCGGCGCGTCCGGCGGCGACGCGTTCGAGCACATCACCTACGAGGGCTACGGGCCCGGCGGTATCGCCATCATCGTCGACACGCTCACCGACAACAAGACACGCACCGTCGGCGATGTCCGCGCGATCTTTAAGAAGCTCGGCGGCTCGATGGGCAACGCCAACTCGGTCGCCTTCCTCTTTTCGGTCAAGGGCCAGATCCTGATCGAGGGCGACAAGACCACCGAAGACCAGCTCATGGAGATCGCCATCGAGGCCGGCGCCGAGGATGTGCAGGCCCCCGAGAACCCAACCGCCGACGAGCCCGGCTTCTGGACCGTGCTGACCGAAGCGACCGAGTTCATCGGCGTCAAGGAAGCCATCGAGCAGGCCGGGATCGCCATCAGCGAAGCCGAGATCACCAAGCTGCCTGGTGACACCGTCGAGCTCGCGGGCGACGACGCGCAGAAAGCCTTCAACCTCATCGAAGCGCTCGAAGATAACGACGATGTGCAGAAGGTCTACAGCAATGCCGACATCGACGAGGCCGCGCTCGCGTCATAATGCTCCGGCAGATCAGACCGCCGGCCCGTTCCAAACATCAGCCGCGCTCGCCCACGCCGCCGCGGAATCCGGCGCTTCGCTGGCATCAACCAGCCCGACCGCGCCCGGCGACGCCACGCTCGCCGCGGGCACCGCCAGGCCCAGGGCGGCGAGCGTCGAGCGGTCGAACCGGTCGATCCTGATGCAGCCGAGCGAGCCGCCGAGCTCGGCGATCCGCCGCGACGCGTCGACACCCGATCGGGCCAGGGCCGCAAGATCGACCGCGGCCGCGGGCCGATCGCCCATGAGCGACGCGATCGTCACACCCTCGCGCCCCGCGCCGTCCTCGAGCGCGCCGAGCACATCGCCGCCCGCGCCGGCCCCGATCGCCACGCAGACGATCGGCTCCGCCGACGCCGCGCCGAGCGACCGAAGCTCCGACAGCAGCCCGACCGCGCCGAGCACCGCCGCGACAGCGCGGTCGACCGTGCCGGGCGACTCGAAGTGCTCGGCCGGGATCGGCAGATCGACCCCGCCGCAGGCGAGCTCCAGCCGGCCGAGCGTCGCGGCCAGCTCGCGGCGGGCCGGTCGGTCGAGGGTCCGCGGCCGCAGGGCCGGATCGGTGGTATCGAGCGCGGCGTGCCGGGCCCGCTGCGCCGCGATCCAGGTCAACGCGGCGCGCGGCGGACCGACCCGGTCGCGAAGGCCGGTCGTCGAGCAGAGCAGCGGCGGGGTCGTGATCTCCACAGGCTTATTCTTGCGCGCCGCCGCTACGATGACGCGATGACCCCCCTGCGACGCATGCTCGAGACCGTCCACGTCACCGCCGCCGGGCTCTGGTGCGGCGCAACGGCCATGACCGGGGCCGCGGCCGCGATCATTTTTCCAAAAGTCCGCGATCTCGACCCGACGCTCGCGACCTATCCCGACTACACCGGCGAGCACTGGCGGCTCGCGGCCGGGCAGGTCGCGGCGAGACTGTTCACAGTGGGCGATGCCGTTGGCTTCGTGTGCGCGATGCTCGCGGGCGTGAGCCTGGTCCTGGTCGCGGCGGGCCGCGACGCCTGGCGGACGCGGGCGATCACGCTGACGCGGCTCACGGTCTTCTCCGCCGCGTTGGGCCTGATCGCGTACAACCTGCTCGTGCTCGGCGCACGCATGAACACGAATCTCGGTGCCTACTGGCGAGCCGCCGCCGCGGGCGAGAACGAAGCGGCGGCCGCGGCCCAGCAGGCATTCATGGCCGACCACGGCCCGGCCTCAGCCGTCCTCGTCGCCATGACGCTTGCGACCCTGGCGTTGACTATTACAGGCACACTCGGCGCGACCGCCACGCCCCGCGACGACGAATCCGCGGGGCCCCGAAACTCGTCGATCAAACCATCATCGCCGCGGCTTGAGAAGCCGGCGCTTGCGACATAGCCCTGAGATGCCGCACGCCACCCCCGACAACCCGCGCGGCCTCAAGGACCTGCCCTTCAAGCTGCCGCAGGTCTCACCCAGCCAGAAACGCCGCGCCCGCGACGTGCTCAGGGCACTCGCTGAGCACCACCCCGATGCGCACTGCGAGCTCGATTACACCCACCCGCACGAGCTGGTCATCGCGACGATCCTGAGCGCCCAGGCGACCGATGTCGGCGTGAACAAGGCGACCCCGGGCCTCTTCAGCGCCTTCCCGACGCCGGCCGACTACGCCGCCGCCTCGCCCGCACAGATCGAGCCGCACATCAAGTCGATCGGGCTCTACCGCAACAAGGCCAAAGCCGTGCACGCCGCGATGACCACGGTCGTCGAAGAGTTCGGCGGCGAAGTCCCGGGCACCATGGACGAGCTGCTGACCCTCCGCGGCGTCGCGCGAAAAACTGCAAACGTTGTTCTCGGCAACGCGTTCGACCAGAACGATGGCTTCGTCGTCGACACCCACGTTGAGCGGATCAGCAAGCGGCTGGGCCTCGTGCCCGAAGACGCGACCGTGGCGATGACCGAGCGGTACCTGTGCGCCCTGCTGCCGCGGGATACCTGGTGCGACGCGAGCCACATGCTGATCTTTCATGGCCGCCGAGCATGCAAGGCCCGGATGGCCGGCTGCGGCGAGCACCCGATCTGCGTCAAGTACGGCCGGGCCTGCGACCTCCGCGAGCCTTAGTCGTCCGAGTTCCCGTCGAGCACCTCCTGAGGCGTCTCGAAATCGGGCATCTCGATGCCAGTCTCAACGTTGCTGACGTTGAACAGCAGCGAGACATTGGCATAGCGCTCGGTCGTCCTCGTGGGGTACTTCACGCCGTCGAACTCGGCATAATCGAGGTACATCCGCAGCAGCGGGACCCGCTGCCCGTTGCCGATGGAGCGGTCGCTGAGCACAGCGGTCAGCAGACCGGTCTCGGTATCGAAGACGTACGACTCGTCCCGGCCCGAGGGGAACTCGACATCGACGCGGACCAGCCGCGTCCCGTCGGCCTGCTCCACGCCGCCGGTCACTTCATACCGCTTGAACAGGTTCTCGTAGTCGGCCACCTGATAGAACTGGGCCGAGTTGCGCAGCCGCGAGAGCTCTTCGCCCTCGAGCACATTGAGGTTGCCCTGGTCGTCCTGCCGCCAGCCGTGGGTGCCATCGAAATATGTCATCTCGCTGAGCAGCCCGGGCAGGATCACGCTCTGGGAGTACCGGTCCGGCGCCGCGGCATTGGAGACCACGCGGCCCGGCTGGCGGGCGGCGGTGCCGTCTTCGCTGGTGACTTCATAGACAAACGAGCCGGTAAACCGCCGCGTTTGTTTCGAGAACACGGCCTCCCGGCCCCCGATCGCCTCGATGTAGTTCTCGAACACCGTCTTGGCGTCGGGGAACTCCTCCGCGGGCAGTTCCCGGCCCGGGATCGAAACCTCGTCGATCGCCTGCTCCGGGGCGAGCCAGTCCAGCCCGCCCTGCTGCCCGGCGGCCATCGAGCCCGCCGCGGAGAACCCCGCCGCGGCGACGAACGCTGCCGCCCGGACAAATGTCCGCCCCGGGAGCTGGACGGAAACTAGCGTGGGAACGAAAGAGAGAGCCTTGGAATCGCGGGGTGTCATGGAACGCCTCGTGCTAGCTGCCCGAGC
>JBCDEF010000144.1:0-7263 GCA_039179915.1 Planctomycetota bacterium
ATCCCCCCGAACACACTCTCGCCCGACTTGTTGCTGGTCGTCGAGATTGACGAACCCTGGTTCGAGGCACTGGCGGAGGTCCGCGGGCGGTATCCGCATCGCGTCGAGTGCGTCCGGGGTGATGGGCTGGGGATCGCGCTCTGGTCGCGGCTCGAACTCGGCTCGCCATCGGTTTCGTTTTTGGTGAGCGATCGTCGGCCCTCGGTATGGGCTCGGGTGATGCTGCCCGGGGCGAAAACCGTGCGATTCGTCGGGCTGCACCCGACGCCGCCCGGGCTCGAGAAACCGCACGAAGACGACCGTTTCGACAGCGACAACCGGGACGAAGAGCTGGCGATCGTGGCTCGGCGTGTGGCCGACAGCGAGAACAACAATGAGAATGATCTGTGGCTGGTCGCGGGCGATCTGAACGATGTCGCCTGGTCGCGGACCACAGCTCAATTCAAACGACGCAGCGGCCTGGTCGACCCGCGGGTGGGAAGGGGATTTGTGAACTCGTTTCACGCGCAGTACCCGTTGCTGCGGTACCCGCTCGATCATGTGTTTTTCTCGCAGCAGATCGGCCTTGCTGCGTACAAGCGTTTCCGGCTGCCGGGCTCGGACCATTTCGGTTTGCGGGCAGACCTGGCCGTTGCACATGATGATTTGCGTGCAACGACTTCATAAAACACAGAATCACCGAAGGAAAGAATCTGATGGATATATTGAAGATTGTGCTTGCTATTTTGCTGCCGCCGATCGCCGTGCTGCTGCACAAGGGCATCGGCATGCAGCTGCTGCTCAACATCTTGCTGTGCTTGCTTGGGCTGTTGCCGGGGATGGTCCACGCGGTGTGGGTCATTGCGAAAACGTGAGATGGCAGATAGCAGCATTCATTCAGATATGCGGCGGCCCGCGCCGTGGGTAGACCGCCTGGCGGGATTGATGGATAGCCGCTTCCGAGTGCCGGGCACCGGGTTCCGGTTCGGGCTTGATCCGATCATCGGTCTTGTGCCGGTTGTCGGTGACACGGCTACTGCCCTGATCGGTGCAGCGATGATCCGTGAAGCGGTACGGCTTCGACTTGGACCAGGGGTGATTGTCCGTATGCTCTGGAACCTGGCCGTCGATTGGGCGGTAGGTCTTGTGCCTGGGATCGATCTGATCCTTGACTCGGCCGTGAAAGCGCATTCAAAGAATGCGGCGTTGCTGTATCGGGCGAGCAGAGAAAAGTAATGCAGTATGCCGAACCAACGTGTCGGATGAACGTGTCACACGGAAATATGTGTTAGGCATTGGAGACGCGGATCGCGTCAAAGTGCTCGAGCACGTCTTGCACAGACCGGTGGGTATCGTCGTCCGGGCATTCGACACCGACAAGGACGGACCCCTTGCTAATGGCGTCTTCGTAATGCTTAATCTCGTGCTTGGGAACGATGCAGCCGATTGAGCCGCCGAGGATGCTGCCACCGGTGGCTCCAACGCCTGCGCCTGCGAAGGCGGCCAATGCGGGCCCGGCCGCGAGCAGGCCGATACCGCCGGTCGAGATGGTGCCGACCGCGGCGAAACCGGCGACGAGAGCACCCAACGCGCCACCCGCGGCGGCGCCGATCGCGACGCCCTCGGGCAGCTTTGAGTGGGTCTCGATCGCGAAAGAGTTGGTATCAACGTTCTCGCCCGCGATCAGGCTGATACTGCCGGTCGGCACGCCGCGGTTTTCGAGGGTCTGGATGGCGGCCGAGGCGTCGGCAGGGTCGGCGAACAGGCCGGTGAGAGCGGCGGGCATGACGTGTCCTTTCATTGAAGTGTGTGTATGTGAACTATGTATCAGTCGGTGGGTCGGGGCGGCCGGATCGATCGTGTGCGCCGCGGAGCGGGGATGCTGCCGAACCAGGGGCCAATCGGGGGGGTGGCCGGGGGCTCCACCGGGGATTCGGCGGTCTGCGGAGCGAGTGCGGGGGCGATTTCGCTTGAGAGCTCTTCGAGCCGCTCGAGCAGCGGCGTGGTCTCATTGATTGATCGCGCGATCGTGCGTGCGATAGGAGTCCGATTCCACCGCATCGCATTGACAGCGGTGTCGGCATAGAGCCGCTGCGCCGAGGCAAGAAATCGACGGGTGGTGGTCAGCACAGCGATGTCGAGCGCGGCGGGGGTGGAGTCCGCATCGATCGCCCGGGACGGTTGCATGTGTAACGGGCCGGACCAGTCAGTCCCGGGGGCCGCATCAGATCCTCCACCCTCGAATGCACCCGGATCAACCGACCGGCCGAGTTGCATCAGGATCTGGTCGAGCCGCTCGACACGATCGACAGCACTCATTGTGCACCGGTCGAGACAAGCCTGCAGCGCCGGGCTGTCGACAGCGTCGGCGGCATCGGCCGTGGCATAGGCCAGCTCGGTCTCGAGCAGTACCAATTCGTGCAGTGCATGAGCGAGCACATCTTCGTGAGAATTCAGGCGCATCGATAGTGTCCTCAAAGCGGCGTGATGTTCTCTTCGAACTATCAGCGGCGAGGATGAAACGGCGGTGACGGGTCGATAAAAACGCGTTCAGGCTGGCCGCGTCGCCCGCAGAGCGCGCGGGGGCGTCCGGCCAGCCTCGCGTGGTGAGCGTCTCGAGTGGGAGGCCGGACGTGATGGGCGGGAGGCCCGGATCGTCAGCACGACTCCTACGCACAGGCTTGCGATCACCGCGATCGCCCCAATCGCCGCATACAGAATCAGGCGGCCGGCCGCGGACTCGACGCGATCGAGCACCACGGCGGCGTCTTCGAGCGTGGCTTCAAGTGCGCGAGCTGTCTCGGTGTACTCGGTGATATCAAACGGCTCGCCCTCGGCTTTATCGGGCGACACATCGCCCAACGACGGTTCGCCGTCGCTCGTGAACCGGCCGATCAACGGCTTGACCGACTCGCTCAACTCGGTCAGTGCGCCGGCGGTCTGTTCGATCGACTCGGCCAGCTCGGTTGCCTCGTTTGTCGTCGTGCCCACAGCGCCCACGACCGCCTCGGTCCGTTCGAGCAGGGGCGATAGCGCCGCCTCGCGGTCGGCGAGCGCGTCGATCGTTGTGGTGACCTCACGACCGATCTCTTCGGGCAGCGTGTCGGCGGTCTCGGCCATAGCGGCGATCGCGTCGATGGTCTCGGTCAGCTCGGTGGTGGCGAGCGCTTCGAAGACAATGGCTTCGAGCCGCCACTGGGTGAGCACAACGAGCCGCGGCGCGAACCAGGCGGCGCTTTCCGAAACGGCGGTGATCTCATCGAGGCTCTCGCTCGCATCGCTGAGCGGCACAAACGAGTTGAGCAGCTGCGATGGCAGGCCGCGGGCGGAGTCGATCAGGCCCTCGAAGGGGGTGCCGCCGCCGTAGCCGGCCAAATCGCTCATACGCACATACCAGATGCCCTTCTCGCCGCCGTGGTCCTGCCACCAGCGATCGATGATGGCCATGACCGCTTTGCGTTCGCGTTCGTCCATAACAAGAGCGGCGTGGCTCCACGCCTCGTCAAAGAGCTGCTCGACCTTGGTTTCAATCAGCGGGTGATCGTCGGGGAAGTCGGCGGCGGCGCTCGCGTTGGCGAGCTTCTTCTGGAGCGTGATCTGCACAACCAGGTTGAGCAGCGCGGACTGCGGCGAATCGTCGACGACGATGTCATAGACCGCTGTAGCGCCGTCGACCTTGAGTTGGTGGGCCTTGCGGCGGATCTCGGGATCCGTGCGGCGATCCATGATGGTGTCGGTCGCGCCGGCAAGGACAACTCTGTAGCGGTCGGCGAAGGCGCGGTTCCGCTCGCGGAGTTCTTGAGCCGAGATCGGCCCGCCGCGAGGCGATTCCTGTGCGCTCTCCGGCGCGGGGTCTTGCGGCAACTCGCCGCTGCTCTCTGCCATGTTGTCCGCGAGAACCTCGTCGGGACTTTCGGTGAACATGCCGTGGATCGTCGAGCAGCCGGAAAGCGGCACGGCCGCGACCGCAACGCAGGCTGCGATTGCGGCTCCGGCGATCGGGCAGACGCGCGTCGTCGTTCGAAACAGTTGGCTCATGCTATGGATCTACCGGCCGAAGATAAGCGCAGTACGAAGTGTCCGTAAAACTACATTCATATGTGCAGCTTATTGCCGATCGTGCCGGCGTATTTGGGAGCCGGATGCCATACCGGAGCAGCATATCCGGGCATGGTTGCGATGAAAGATGCGTTTATAGCGTACGAGCTGCGATCGATGCACCCTACGATTCCGTATAGCTGTGAACCAATGATGAGAACACAGGGAAGGCGTGTGGTATCAATGCCCGGCACGAGCGGTTATGCTTGAGCCAGGCTTATCGCTTGCTGGGCCCGCACTACAGCCGGCCCATGAGCAGCAGCACGATCAGCACCAAGAGGATCAACCCTCCAAGGCCGCCGATCCAGGCGCTTTGAAACAATACGGCGAGCAGAACGATGATCAGGATGAGTGAGAGGGCGCCGATGCGCATGACTGGGTCTCCTTACAAGATGTACATTGAAGTTGGCGGGTATGGATGAACAGTGGTCATGAATCGGTATTTTGATCAGTGGGGCTGGCCCACGCGGGCGTGACGGATCTCGATCTGGCGGGTGCTCTCGGTGCCGAGCCAGCCGCCGAGGATGCTGATGATCAGCGAGAGGGCGGCGACGCCGAAGGCGGACCACGTCGCGGCGACGACGTAGTCGGAGGCGATCTCTGCCGCGTCGGTAGCCGCCTGCTGCCACTCGTCGAGCTCGGTCTCGAGGTCACGCTCGACGCTGGTGATGATCTCATTGACCTGGGCATCGCTGAGCGGTGTATTGGCGGTCAGCACATCCTTGGCGGCCTGGGTTTCGCCTTGGATCAGGCGGAGGCCGACCTTCTGGAGCACCGCAGCATCGAGGTCATTGATGGCCGCGCGGATGTCGGCCTGTGTGATGTTGGCGCCGCCCGGGCTGTCGAGGTTGGCGACGAACGCGCTCGCACGGTCGCGGACAGTGTTGGTCACATCGGCGACAAGACCTTGCTGGTTGTCGGCGGTGCCGAGCAGCTGCTGGACCTCGGTGGACAGACCCTCGGCGAGTTCGGCGACCTGGTCGTCGCTCAGCCCGCTGGCGGATTGGAGCCGGTTTTCGGCTTGATCGATGTCGCCATTGATCAGTGCGCGGGCGATCTCGGTGAAGGTTTGCTGGTCGATGCGGTCGATGGCGGTGCGGATCTCTTCGGCATCGATCGATGCGCCGCCTTCGGCTTCCATATCGGCAATAAGAGCACTGGCTTCGCGCTTCAGGCGTGCCTGAATCGTGTCGCTCAGGGGGGAGTCGGCCGCGGCCTGCGCAGCGGCGGCGGCGGCCTGTGCGGTGTTCTGGGCCGCGGAATGGGCTGCGCCGGCGACGCTGTCGGTGGCACTCGCGACGGCGCTGCCCGCGGCGGTCACCACGCTCTGTCCGGTCTGGACCACCCGCGATAGGCCCGAGAAGCCCAGCACGATCATCAGGGTGGTCGCTGCGCCCCACAGCGTGATGCCGTGAAGGATGCCGACGGTGTCCTCGGTCTTGCCGCTGAGCCTGGATGCGAGCATCGATCCGACAAAGAAGGCGGCGCATGGGGTCAGCACGATCCATATCATGGCGCCGATGCCCAGCCCGTCGCCGATAGCCCCGCCGTCGGTCAGGTCGGCGACGCTGACGCCGACGGCGGCGCCCAGCAGCGAGAGCAGCCAGCTGACGCCGACAACGACAAACAGGCCGGCGAAGACCGCGGCCCAGCTGATGAGTCTCGGGCGTTCGAGGTCGATATCGAGCGTTCGGTTTGTATCTTGCGTGGACATAGTGAGCCCCTGTGGTCTGGGTGATCTCGAGCGAAGCAGGCGTTCCGCGACGCCTGACACTCAGAACCTAGATGGGCGTGGTGTGGCGTCGGTGAAGTGAGCCTGAAAAGGCGTTTATGTTGAGCGGGGAGCGGCCATAGCGCCGCGGTGCTCAGCGGCGCGGACCAGCGGCGGGACGGCCAGCCCGTGCGTGACAACCGAAACGAGGATGGTGAAAACGCAGATGGCCCACACCAGGTCGGCATGATCAAACTCGGTCTGGTTGGTCGCGTAGGCGAGGTAGTAGAGCGTGCCCAAGCCGCGGATGCCGGCGAAGGCGACGATGAACCGGCCGAGCGGGGGCAGCCGGCCCCCATGCTTTTTGGCAAGCGGGTCCGCGAGTGCGATCCAGCCGAAAAACGGACGGATCACGAAGACCGCGAGTAGGCCGAGTGCGGCGGCGGCGGGCGTGAGCTCTTCGAGCGCACCGCTGGCAATCATGCCGCCGACACCCAGCAGCAGCATGACGAGCACAATCTGCTCGACCTGGTCGACGAAGCGGTGCGCAACGTGCGGGTGGCCCGCGTCGGGCTCGGTCTGGCGGACGGTCACGGCGCCGACGAAGACGGCGAGGAAGCCGTAGCCGCCGATGATCTCGGCCAAGCCGTAGGCGGCGAAGAGCGTGCCGAAGATCACGACGCCGAGCGTGTAGCTCGCCGGCGAGTGGTCCGCGTCGCGGAATGCGATCTTTGAGGTCAGCCAGCCGACCAGCAGCCCCACGCCGACGCCCGCGAGGCACCGCCAGAGAACATCGACCGCGAGCCACTCGGCGATGATGCCGGCAGAGCTTTGACTCCCGCTTGCGGCGGCGAAGGCCATCGCGAGATAGGTGAACGGGAACGCGAGCCCGTCGTTGATGCCCGCCTCGGCGGTGAGGCTGAAGCGGACATCGTCTGGGGCGTCCTGGTTTTCGCCGGGCGGGCCGACCTGCACGCTGCGGGCGAGCACCGGATCGGTCGGGCTGAGCACCGCGCCCAGCAGCAGCGCCGAGCCGAGGCCCAGCCCGAGCCACCAGGCACCAAGCAGCGTGAGGGCGGCGATAGTCAGCGGCATGGTCAGCACGATCAGCGGCCAGACGCGGAGCCAATTGTTCTGTTTGGTACCGCCGCTTGTCGTGCGTAGCGAGAACGGCCGATCGATCGCCAGCCCCGCGGCCAGCAGCGAGACGATCACCGCAAACTCGGTGAGGTACTCGGTGGCCTGCCCCTGATCGGGGACGGTCGCCGGCGTGAGCGTCGGCAGGCCGAGCGGGAGCGAAAAGGCGATCCAGCCGGCGGCGACATAGATGATCGGCACGCGGTCGGCGAACCGCTTGAGCGGGACCGTGCCGAGCAGCGCGAGCCCGAGCAGGACGAACAGGGCCATGCGGTCGCTCATGGGATCGGCTCGGGGGCTGCGTCGTAGGGGTCAAAACGAAAAGCGGCCGCGGCCCG
>JBCDEF010000145.1:0-7239 GCA_039179915.1 Planctomycetota bacterium
GGCGGCGGCGGCGGCGATCACGAGCCAGATGGGGCCGAGCGCGTCGGCTGGTGCCTCGGTGTGCAGCAGGGTGGCCGCGAGCAACCAGAACGCGGCCGTCGTCGCGATCCGTCGGTGCATTCTGATCCGGCACCGCCACGCGGCGGCCGCGACAACGGCCGCGAGGTAGAGCACCTGGCCGGACCAGGGTGTGAGATGCAGGCCCAAGGGCGATGCGACCGCGCCGGCGCGCAGGTGCGGGATGAGGTCGAGGGTTCCGAGCCGGATCGCGGCGACCGCGAGGAGGGCGAAGCCGAAGACCTCTGCGGCGCGGAAGCGGAGGCGGCGACCGGTCTCGATCGCGGCAAGTCCGATCGCGCCCCATGCAGCGACCTGCGCCCAGCCGCCGAGGGCCATGGCGACGGTGGCGACGACGAGCAGCGCTGCGTTGAGCACGAGCGCGGCGGCGAGCGCCGACCGCGGGCTCGGGTCCCGAGCGAGAAGTCGGACCAGCGGGCTGCCGCGGAAGCGGAGCGTGAATCCTGCGATCCCCAGGCTGGCGAGCCCGAAGCCGAGCGGCGCGAGCCAGTCGAGGCCCGCGTCGATCTGCCGAAGCGATACGGCAGCGGCGATCGTGGCCCAGGCCGTGACGCCGAAGGCGGAGTTGAGCCATCGGGCTTCCGGGGCGAACAGCGCGGCAGTCTCGAACCGGATCTCGCCGTGCTCGTCACGGACGAACCCGGCCTTAGATCGCTCGGGCCACGCGGTGCGGTCGCGGAGGGTCGTAAAGAACCGTGCTGAGACGACGAGCTCGGCGATTGTGGCCAGCCAGACGAGCGCAACGAAGACGGTCGCATTGGCCGGTGTATCGGTGTAGACGGTGCTGATCCAGAGCGTGCCGACGACGCCGGTGCCCCACCAGGCGAGTCGTCTGACGGCGGCGTAGCTGCCGCCGCGTCAGCCCGCGAGCAATAGACCGAGCCCGAGCAGCGCGAGCAGGTAGGCCGGCATCGCGACGAGCGATGGCTCGCGCGAATCGAGCATAAACGGGACCAGGAACGCGCCGCCCAGCAAGAGCATCGCGAGCATGACCCGGTTCGAGAGCGAGCCGAGCAGCACGCCGAGCACGGTGATGCCCGCGAGGGCGATAAACGTGAGCGGCGTGCTGATCAAGCCGTAAAGGTTCGAAGCGGCCAGTATGGAGGCGTAGACGATGGCGATGCCGGTCGCCGAGGTTCCGGAGGAGGCGAGCGGGTTGATGCGCCGGCGCAGGTACTCGCCGGCGGTGAGCATGAGCGCACCGAAGCCCGCGGATGCGGCGCACCTGCCGGCGGGGGAGATCGCGCCGAGCCAGCCCTCGTCGTAAGCGTACTTGAGGAACATGGCCACGCCCACAACAACGATCAGCATCCCGGCCAGCGCGAGCCCTTTCGCGCCGAGCAACCACTCGAAGTTCTCTGGGCGGAAGCGTGGGAGGGTCTTCGGGCCGCGAAAGTTCTCTTTGGTGTGCTCGTAAGCGGCTGCGGGTTCGAGCTCCTCGATCGAGGGGGCGGGCTTTGGCTCGGCAGGCGGAGCAGCACTCTGGCTGGTGGGTTCGGACCAGGCGGGCACCGCAGGCGTGTCCGCGGCTTCGGCCGAGGCGGCTTCTTTGATTGGTGCGGGAGCGGCGTTTGGCTCTGGCTCTGGCCCGCGTTTCAGTGTCGGGGCCGGTTCAGACGCCGGTGCATGGTCGTCTTGCTGAGGCGCGAAGCCTTGCGCTGACTCGAGTGCCGCGAGCCGGGCATCGAGGCGTTCGAGCTTCTCTGTGACAGCACGGATCGCCCCGGCGAGGTCTTCCGGTTGAGATGGTGATGGCGGTGGCATGCGTGTGGTCCGGTCCGTCGGAGCAACGGTGAGACGGACCAGTATACGGATGTGCCGATCAGGGAGTGGGGAAAGGCACGCTTCGTTGCAGCTCTGAACGGCGGCGACGACCCTTGCGAACAGGTCCGAGCCGCCGGCCATGCTGTTGCCGGTCACCCCGCCGAGATTCTCAGGAGCGATCTCGAATGCGTGGCAGTTCCTTCGTTGTGTCTCCGCGCATGGCGTGAGCAGCGGCTGATCGGTCGGTCACGGTCTGCGCTTCTATTCGGCCTGGAAGAGCCGCTTGCTCGCCGCGGGCGGAACCCAGACGAGCGTGAGCGGCCTGATCGTCATGTCGCCTTTTCGGGGGCGCACAACGATCGGGGTGCACAGAGCGGCCGGGTCGTGCTGAGCGGATTCGATCGCGTTGATATCGTCTTCAAGCTGTGAAACAAGGGAGGCTCGCCGCTCAAGAAGGGCCTCGACGTTCTGTTTGGCTCGGCCGATATCGCCGCGTTGCTTCATGGCGCGGCAGGCCTTGCCGATCGATGTCGAGACTTTCTTTCGGCCGCTGCCGAGCAGCTTGCCAAAGATCGCCGAGACGAGTGAGACCGCCGAGTCTGCGCCGGCGGAACGCCACTGCGATCGTTCGGAATCGACGCGCTGCCGGGCTTTGCGGATGCGCTCGTCAAGTGCTGCGAGCTTGGGTTCGGCCTTCTCTCGCATTGCCTCGGCGTCGTCGCGGGCTTTGTCCTTCAAGGCGTGTTCGACGTCGGCGAAGAACTCGGCCTTGGGCTGATCCAGCCGTGAGTAGATCTTGAGCGTCTTGCAGTGGTAGATCGTCCGCGACTGATCGCGATACGCGGAGTTTTTAAGCTCTTTTGCCCACGCGGCGGCCTGGCGGCTGTCCATGGCCCACGCGGGCAGGCTCCGGTAGGTCGCGCCGGGCTCGCCATCGTCATCGAGCTCGGTCGAATCGTTTTCTATCGCGGCCGCACCCGCCCATGTTCTGTGCTCGTTGTCGGTGATCGGTGCGAGCAGCGTGCAGTCGATCCATTCATCGATCTTGGCGGCGACGCGGACGTAATGCAGCGAGACCGAGCCCATGACCGCCGGCGTGTAGACGAGGGTTTCGCCAGGCCCGGGCAGCTCTGTCGCGGGCAGATAGCCCTGATCAAGATCGGGCGGTATTGGCGGGCGGGAGGCCGAGCCTGCGGGCTGATTCGCAGGTACAGGCGTGGTCTGGTCTTCACCGGGCGGCTGGTGATGTTCTTCTCGCGTCGCTTCCTGCTGGTCTTCTTGCGTGTCATCTGGTGTGAGTGCGCGGATGTGATCGCGCGTGAGCGGGCCGCGGAGGTAGGACATCGCCCATCGGGTATGGAAGAGCGTCGGGCCGTCGCCGTGGACGTTATTCATGAGGAAGACCCGGCTCTTGAGTCCGGCGAGTAGCTGCTCCATATCGCTCGTGTTGAAGGCAGCGCCGGCTGTTGCCGAAGCGCCCTCGAGCCCGTCGAGGACGCGTCGCAGGTCGCGCTCGGTCTGGAGCCTGCCGATGAACCAGGTCCCCGCGTTTGACAGACCCTTGTAGTCCAGGTCGACCGGGTTCTGCGTCGCCAGCACACAGCCGAAGCCGTAGGCCCGGGCCTGCTTGAGCAGCGTGAGCATCGGCCGCTTGGTCGGCGGCTCGGCGACGGGGGGGAAGAAGCCGAAGACCTCGTCCATATAGAGCAGTCCGCGGAGCGAGCTCGTTCCCGACTGGCTGCGCACCCACGAGACGACCTCGTTGAGCAGGATTGTCACAAAGAACATCCGCTCTGACTCGGACAGGTGCGAGATCGACAGAATTGTCACCCGCGGCTTGCCGTTTTCGGTGTGCATCAACCGATCGATGTCGAGCGGCTCGCCCTGCGTCCATGTGCTGAACGTCGGCGAGGCAAGCAGCGTGTTGACCGCCATCGCCAGCTTAAAGCGATCTTTGGATGGAATAACGCTTTCCAGGTCGAGTACACCGACCTTGTCGAACGGCGGGTCCTGGATCTCGGCGACGAGCGATGCAAAGTCCAGGTTGCGGCCGTCGCGCCAGGCGTGATCGAGAATCATCGACAGGAGCATGTGCGGCTGGCTCGTGACCGGGTCGTCATCGATCGAGAGCAGGCCGAGGATACCGGAGACCGTTGAGCCGACGCGCTCGCGCAGGATGTCGGCGTCGTCGATTACGGCCTGCGACGGCGCGTCGAACGACCGGAGCAGGCGGAGAGGCCGGCCGGCGCTGCTCCCTGGGGTGTAGATCGAAAGGTCGGCCTTCTCACGGAGCAGGCGTATGCGTTCGCCGTCTTGGCCCCATTCGGCGAGACCGTTGCGCCACAGATCGGCCTGGGCGGCTGCGAATTCATCGGGGGTGATGCCTTTTCGGGCCGCGGCCTGCTCGTCGATCCATGGGCGGAAGTCGTCCGGCAAGAGATCTGGGAATGTCAGCAGCATGTTGCCGATGTCGCCCTTCGGATCGATCACCAGCGCAGGAATGCCGTCGAGCGCCGCTTCCTCGAGCAGCGATATGCAGAGCCCGGTCTTGCCGCTGCCGGTCATGCCGACGCAGACGGCGTGGGTGGTCAGGTCCCGCGCGTCGTACAGGAGGCGGTCGTCCTGGAGTTGCCCTGTTTTGCGGTCGATCCGCTTGCCGAGGTAGAACTCGCCCTGTGTTTTGATCGGAGCCATGATGCAGTATTGGCCGGGATGAGGACCCGGCAAGGTCGCCGTCGGCATCGCGGGCATCGCAGATCGGATCGGGGTTTGTCTCGTTGGTGCGGTGTTGCTGTGGAGTTCTTCTCAGGTCGATCGAAGAACCACGCCGGGTGTGAGCCCGGCGTGGTTCTGTATCAGGTTTGGGGACGATGCCGACCGCAGACTACTTATCCGCGTCGGGGATGCCCATGCCGCTGCGGTCCGGGTCGGTGGGCCGGGCGGCCGGCCGGTACGGGTTCGCGTCGGCTTCTTTGAGCATAAGTTCGATGGCGGCGTCGAGCTGCGGGTCGCGGCCCTCGGCCCGGGCGCTCGGGTCGTCAACGACGGCGATATCGGGATCAACGCCGTGGCCCTCGATGCCCCAGGTGCCGTCGAGCTCGTAGAAGCCGAAGGTCGGGACGGCGGTGTACCCGCCGTCGATCAGCCCGGGCACGCCCGAGATGCCGACCAGCCCGCCCCAGGTCCGCGAGCCGACGAGCTTGCCGATCTCATGGTGCCGGAAGAGCCAGGGGAACATGTCGCCCCCCGAGCCGGCCATGCCATTGATCAGCATCGCCTTGGGGCCCTGGTGCGAGTCGTAGGGCCAGGGCCAGTCGCGGCCGTCGCGGCGGGCCCAATAGTTCGTGCGGGGGCGGTTGAGCAGCTCGATGAATCGGTTGGGGATCTGCCCGCCGCCGTTCCAGCGCTCGTCGATGATGAGCGCGTCTTTGCCGGTCTGGCCGTAGAACTGGCGGAAGAGCTCGTTCTGTCCCTGGACGCCGGTGTTGGGCACGTGGATGTAGCCGACGCGGCCGTCGGAGGCTTCGTCCACGTAGCGGCGGTTGTCTTCGACCCAGGCGCGGTAGCGGAGGTTGGCTTCGCTGCCCATGGGCTTGATGGTGATCTCGCGTTCGTTGCGGGCTTCGTCGTCGCCGACGAGGGCGTCGGCGATCGTCAGCGTCGTGTCTTTGCCGACCAGTCCGACGAAGGCGGCCCACGGGTCGGTGTCGGTGTCGACGGGGATGCCGTTGACCTTGAGCAGGTAGGTGCCCTTTTCGACATCGACGCCGGGCTGGCTGAGCGGGCCGCGGGCGTCGGAGTCCCACGGGCCGCCCTCGTAGATCCGCGCGAAGCGGTAGGCGGTGTGCTCGGTGCCGTCTTGATCTGTCTCGGAGCTGAGCTCGAAGTCTGCGCCGAGCAGGCCGACGTTCTCGCTCGGCTGGCCCTCGACATCGCCGCCCCAGTAGTAGGCGTGGCCGACATTTAATTCGGAGATCATCTCGCCGATGATGAAGCTGACGTCTTCGCGAGTAGCGGCGTCGTCGAGCATGGCGCTGTAGCGGTCGTAAACCGCGTCCCAGTCGACGCCGTGGAGGTTCTCGACGTAGAAGAAATCGCGGTGGCGTCGCCAGGCATCGGTAAAGATCTGCTCCCACTCTTCGCGGGGGTCGATGATCTTCCGCATGCCGGACCGCGGCAGCCGCTTGGAGAAGTTCTGCCCCGGTTTGGCGTCGACGATCGCGAAGCCCTGCGCGCCGCCCGCGATCATCTTCTTGCCGTCGCCCGAGATATCGAAGCCGCCCGCGCCGCCGAGCACGGTCTTCTCTTCGGGCTCGTCGTCGGCGATGTCGACCAGCTTGATCGCCGGCGGCGTGCCGGGCATGCCGAAGCGGACATACATCAGCTGGTTCTTGTCGTTGACCGCCAGGTTGGTGAACCGGCCGACATCGACGGGGATCTCCATGCCGCGTTCTTCGAAGCCCTCGACGGTGATCTCGACCGGCTCGTCGCCGTAGGCGTCGCTGGAGTCGACGATCTCGGACAGGGTTTCTTCGTCGATCTCGCGGGTCGTGCGCGTGGCTTCCCATGTGCCGCTGACGCCCATCGCGTCGATCGACCAGGTGCCGGTCATCGTGTCGCCGTCGACGGTCGCGCGGCTGACAACGGTGATGCCGCTGGTGCTCCGCTCGCTGGAGAACTCGTTGGTGGCTTCGTCCCAGGTCACCACATCGCCCAGGTCGCTCTCTTCGCCCGAGGATTCGGAGATGCCGGAGATGTTGCCCTCGTCGTCGACGACGATGACCATCGAGAGGCTCATCTCGTCGTCGGGCATGCCGAGCGCCGCAAAGCCGCTGGCGCTGCCTTCCCATTCGCCGAAGAGCGGGTGGTCGGTGTCGAGTCCCTCGTAGATGTTGTCGCCGTTGTCGCCTTCCTCGACCTCCTCACCCTCGGCATCAGCATCTTCGCCGTCTTCGCTTTCAGCATCGGCGTCGTCGCTCTCGTCCGCTTCGTCGGTGGCGTCTTCTTCGATTTCTTCCCAAGTTTCCTCGTCCGACTCGATCAGCCACGGGTTCTCGACCTCTTCGGTCAGCGGCACGGCAATCAGCACGCCCGTGTTCGCGTAGACGAAGGTCGAGCCGACGTCCTCGTACATCGGGTTCGAGAAGCGGCGGTTGGAGGTGTAGAACAGGTGCTCGCCGTCGCGGCTGAAGACCGGGCTGGCGTCGCTGAAGAAGCCGCTGGTCATCTTGTGCGTCTCGCCGGTCTCGGTGTCGTAGAGCCAGATGCTGGAGTTGAGTGTCTGTTCCTCGGCCCTGGCCCAGGTGATCCACCGCGAATCGCCCGACCAGGAGACGCTGTTCTGGTTGCCCCACGGGTCGCGGTCGATCTCGGTCATGTCGCCGGTCTCGACGTCGA
>JBCDEF010000146.1:0-7189 GCA_039179915.1 Planctomycetota bacterium
CCGGTATGAGCGACACCATTTTCACCAGGATCCTGCGGGGCGAGATCCCCTGCCACCGCGTCTACGAGGACGAGCACGTCCTCGCGTTCCTCGATATCGGTCCGCTGGCTGAGGGCCACACGCTGGTGATACCCAAGGAGCCCGCGGCCACACTCGATACGCTGTCGGATGAGGCCGCCGCCGCCCTCGGCCGGGCCCTGCCCCGCATCTGCCGGGGCGTCCTCGCCGCCACGGGCGCGACCGACTACAACATTCTGCAGAACAACGGCACCGACGCGGGCCAGGAGGTGATGCACGTCCACGTCCACATCATCCCGAAGCTCGGCGGCCGGGGCCTGGAGAAGAACTGGACCCCCGGCACGTTCGATCACGACGCCAGTGCCGCCCTCGCCGGCCGAATCGCGGTGGCGATCGAGCCGGGACCCGCTTGACCGCTACACCGCGTGCTGCGCATCATTCCCGTTGATCACCGAGGTGCTCATCGCCGGCAGCCGGACCAGGCCCGTCTCGGTCCGCACCACCAGCGTCAGCGTGGGCTCGATCGACTCGACCAGGCCCGAGACCACCCGCCCGTCGTGCTCGAACGCCTGATGTGTGCCGGTGAGCGTCTCAAGCGTCCGCCAGCGCTCGATCGCCGCCGACTCCGGCCCGGCCAGCACCGCCATCAGCTCGCCGAGCACCGCACAGGCGAGTTCGATCCGATCGATCGGTTCGCCCGCAAGCTCGGCGAGCGAGACGGCTTCGGGCAGCCCCGCCTCGGCCAACGCGCCGGGCGCGTGGCTCGCGTTGATCCCGATACCGACCAGCAGCAGCGGCCCGGCCGTCTCGATCAGCACCCCGGCCACCTTGCGGTCCGTCTCACGATCGACAATGTCGTTGGGCCATTTCACGCCCAGCGAACCACGAGGCACGAACCCCGCGCAGGCCTGGCACACGCCCACCCCGGCGGCGAGCGCGACCGACGCGCCCGGATGCGCGTGCGCATCAAGCGCAAGCGTCATCGCGAGCGATGAGTCGGGAGCATCGATCCACGCCCTGCCACGCCTGCCTCGGCCGGCCGTCTGCCGGTCCGCGACCACCACCAACCCGGGCGATCGGCCCGCCATCCGCCGTGCCGCGTCTTGCGTGCTGCCGGTCTCGGCAACCACCAGGGCCCGGGAGACGACCGGATCGGCGAGGCCCACCAGCCGCGCTTCAAGCCGATCGAGCCAGAGGTGCACGGGCGTCGCGCCGTTCATCGGTCGAGCCCGAAGTCGGCCGAGCGGGCGTCACGCGTCAGCGCCCCCACGCTTATGCGGTCCACGCCGGTCCCCGCGACCGCGTCGATGGTCTCCAGCGTGATCCCGCCGGAGGCTTCGAGCCGGACCGCCGAACCGGCGTTGTCCCGCAGCGAGACCGCGGCCGCGAGCTGCTCGGTCGTCATGTTGTCCAGAAGCACGAAGTCCACCGTGCCCGCGTCGCAGCCCAGCACGGCCCGGAACTGGTCCAGCGTGTCCACCTCGACCTGGACAAACGCCGCCCCGCTCTCCCGAGCCCGGCCCGAGACCTTGCCCAGCCACGCCGCGATCTCGTGTGGGGTCATCCCGGCCAGATGGTTGTCCTTGATCAGCACCGCGTCGTGCAGCCCGAGCCGGTGCGGCGTCCCGCCGCCGCACGCCACCGCGTACTTTTCGAGCACCCGAAGCCCCGGCGTAGTCTTGCGCGTATCCAGCAGCTCCGCTCGCCCGGCGACACGGTCTGTGTAGTGCTGCGTCAGTGCCGCGATGCCGGCGAGCCGGCCCAGTATGTTCAGCAGCGTCCGTTCGACGCGGACGATCTGGTCGGCCGCGCCCTCGAGCCGCATCACCTCGGCGCCGGAGCCGAGTTCCTGGCCGTCCGAGGCCAGCATCTCCACCCCCGCCTCGGCCTCGAACACGTCGAGCAGCTCCGCCACCGCGGCCAGCCCGGACACGATGACAGGCTCGCGGGCGCGGACCACGGCCGCCGACTCGCGCTGCGGCCCCGGCATCAGCTCGCCGGTCAGATCGCGGCCATCCGGACCGAGATCCTCATCGCGGGCGATCTCGAAGAGCCGGCGCACCAGCCCCCCGGCCGCGAGCTCCGCGTACAGATCAGACAGGTTGTGCGCAGCGGTTTCCGACACGCCCGATCGTACGCCGATTCCCCCCTACACTCCCAGGTTCAGGACGCCGCCCACCCGACACGGAGACCCGCATGGCACTGCTCGACGGTTTGCAAGGCCTCGTTATCGGCATCGCCAACGACCGCTCGTACGCCTTCCACATCGCCAAGGCCCTGACCGAGCACAGCGCCGGGTGCGCCTTCACGCACCTGCCCGGCGACAAGAACAAGGCCCGCACCGAGAAGGCCGTCGGCAAGCTCGGTCTCGCAGACCCCTGGCTCGACCAGCTCGACGCCTCGGACGACGAACAGATCCAGACCGTTTTCGAGCGGTACGCCGCGGCCCATACACGGCTGGATTTCGTGATCCACTCCATCGCGTTTGCCGAGCGCGAGTGGCTCAGCGACGGCAAGTTCATCGAGACGCCCCGGAAGGCCTATCTGCAAGCCATCGACATCTCCGCGTACACGCTGCTCGGCGTGGCCCGCGCCGCACGGCCGCAGATGGCCGCCACCGGCGGCGGGTCGATCCTCGCCATGAGCTACTACGGCGCCGAGAAGGTCGTCCCGGGCTACAACGTCATGGGCGTGGCCAAGAGCGCGCTCGAGAGCACCGCACGCTACCTCGCCAGCGACCTGGGTCCCGAGGGCATCCGCGTCAACACGATCTCGGGCGGCTACCTCAAAACCCTGGCCGCGTCGGCCGTCGGCGGGACCGACGACATCGTCAAGAAGAACGAACTGGTCGCACCGCTCCGGCGGAACGTCGAGGGCGCCGACGTTGGCAAGACCGCGGCCTACCTCGTGAGCGACCTCGCCTCGGGTGTCACGGCCGAGAACATCTACGTCGACTGCGGCGTGAACGTCATCGGCGTCTGACCCGAACAAACCCATTCAAGCTGCGCGCCGTCGCTCGCCGATATCGCTTCTATGAGCAGCATCGGTGCCGGCGTTGCAGCGTCTGTTTCGGCTCAATCGCTCGCGGAGCGGCAGGCGGTCGCCGCCAAGAACACACGCGAGCGCGAGGCCGAACGGGTCCGCCGCGAACTCAAAGACAAATTCAGCCCGTCGAACGCGCGCGTGGAAGAGACCGGAGCGGTCATCGCCGTCGAGGGCGACGAGCAGAGCCCGGCGGACACCAAAGACCAAGAACGTCACAGCGAGCGGCAGGCCAGTAAGGCCGCCGACGCCTCGGCGAAGCTCACCGACCGCACGGGGCTCGATATCGAGGCCTGATCGTGCGATCGGTGTGACGGGCGCCGCCGCGAGCCGGTCCCGACGCTACTTCTTGCCGGTAAAGAACTGCGTGATCTGATGGATCGTGACCGCGCGGCCCATCGCCGCGATCGATTCGGTCAGCGGGATCTCCTTCGGGCAAACTTTGACGCAGTTCTGGGCGTTGCCGCAGTCGGAAACACCGCCGGGTCCGGAGAGCGCCGTCAGCCGGTCCTTCTTAAGCTGCTTGCCGGTGTCGTGCTCGTTGAAGAGGCGTGCCTGGCTGATCGCGTGGGCCCCGACGAACGTCGAGTCCCACTCGTTCTGCTCCGGCTCGAGCGTGAACTGCGGGCAGGCCTCGAGGCAGCAGCCGCACGACATGCAGGTCGAGAGCTTGTACCGCGTCTCCTGCGACTCGGGCGATTCCTTGGGCCCGGCGCCCAGGTCGTAGGTGCTATCGATCGGCACCCACGCCTTGACACGCTTGAGGTTGTGGAACAGCCGGTCCCGGTCGACCCAGAGGTCGCGGACGACGGGGAACTTGCTCATCGGTTCGAGCGTGACCGTGTCGCCGTCGTTCGGGGCGTAGTCGTCGATCAGACAGGTGCACGACTGGCGGACCCGCCCGTTGATCACCATGGTGCACGAGCCGCAGACCTCCTCGAGGCAGCCCGAGTCCCACACCACCGGCGTGACGGTCTCGCCCTGAACCGTGACCGGTCTTTCGGCGATCTGCTTCAGGCACGAGATGACGTTGGCGTTCATCTCGGGCTGGATGTCGAACTCGTTCCAGTAGCTCGGCTTCCCGGGGCCGTCGCACCGCTTCACGCGGAAGCGGACCGTTCTGCCCGGCTTGGCCTTCGGCTTGGGCGTGTGATTGTTCGTCACCATCAGATCTGCTCCGTTGAATCCGTGCGGACCCTGCCCGGGCTGCTGTCAACACCGCTCTTCATCGCCGCGGCCGTCTCACGATCCTGCTGCTTCTTGGCGGAAGACGCCCCGGACTTGTCTGTCTTGCCGTAGGTCCGCGCACGCGGCTGGACGAGCGTGGTGTCCACGTCGTGCAGGTCGATGCTTGTCTGCCCGGACGATGCGTCATACTTGGCAACGGTCGCCTTGAGAAAGTCCGCGTCGTCGCGGTCCGGGTAATCCAGCCGGTAGTGCGAGCCTCGCGATTCCTTGCGGACCAGCCCGCCCTTGGCAACCGCCTCGGCCAGGATCAGCATGTCCCCCGTCGCCCGCGTGAACGACAGCGATTGGTTGGTCCACATCGCCCCATCGCCCAGCCTGACCCGCGAGAACCGCTCGCGGAGCTCGGTGAGCTTGCCGAGGCACTGCTCCAGCCGCTCGCCGGTTTTGACCACGGTCGAGGCCTCGGTCATCTCAACGCCGAGCTCGTTGGCGATGGTGTACGGGTTCGTCTCCGGGTCCGGCTCGCCGCCGCCGGCGTCGCCCGCGCCGAGCAGCGCCGCGGCCCGGTCCTCCTCGGCCTTGACCGCCGAGTCGAACAGCGACTGCTCCGCATCCGCGGCCGGCTCGACATCCTTAAGGTAGTTCGCCACCGAGAGGCCGTTGTACAGCCCGTCGAAGATGCAGCTCAACAGCGCGTTGGCGCCCAGCCGCGTCGCCCCGTGGTACGCGAAGTTGACCTCGCCGAACGCGTAGAGACCCTCGATGTTCGTCATCGCGTTGTTCACAGCGCCGAGTTTCATGCCCATGCCCGGTTCCGTGCCGATCGGCGGCACGTCGCCCGGGCTGTGGTTGCCGTGCGGCTCGGCCGGCGTGTAGTTGCCCGGTGTGAACGTCGTCCACAGCCCGCCCATGCTGTAGTGCACCGCCGGGAAGATCCGCATCGGGTGGTCTCGGGGGTCCTCGCCGACGAATTTCTCGTAGATCTCCAGGATCGCGCCGAGACGGTTGTCGAGGTAGTCGCGCTCTTTGTGCGTCAGGTCGAGATAGACCTGGTTCTCCCCAAAGACCCCCATCCGGTCGTTCACGCACACATCGAAGATCTCGCGGCTCGCGATGTCGCGGGGCACGAGGTTGCCGTAGTCCGGGTACCGCTCCTCGAGGAAGTACCACCGCTCGCCCTCGGGGATGTCGCGGCCCGGCCGCGGGTCGCCCTTCTTCTTGGGCACCCACACGCGGCCGCCCTCGCCCCGGGCAGACTCGGACATCAGCCTGCACTTGTCCGCCCCCGGGATCGCCGTCGGGTGCACCTGGATCATTTCCGGGTTGCCGTACCACGCGCCGGCGGTATAGCACCGGGCCGCGGCGGCGCCGGTGCAGATCACCGAGTTGGTACTCTTCCCGAAAACCAGCCCGCACCCGCCGGTCGCCATGACCACCGCGTCGCCGCGGAACGAGCGGGTCTGCATCGTCCGCATATCCTGCGCGACGATACCCACCGCGCGGTTGTCCTTGACGATCGGCCGCAGGAACTCCCAGAACTCGTACTTGGTGATCTTGCCCTCGGCCTCGTACCGCCGCGTCTGCTCGTCGAGCGCATACAGCAACTGCTGGCCGGTGGAAGCCCCGGCGAAGTGCGTCCGCTTGAACAGCGAACCGCCGAAGAGCCGCAGGGATCGGTACCCCTCGCTTGTTCGATTGAAAGGCACACCCATGCGGTCGAGCAGGTCGATGACCTTGGGCGCGAAGTTGGCCATCTCGAGCACCGGGCCCTGGTCGGCGAGGTAGTCGCCGCCGTAGATCGTTTCGTCGAAGTGCTGGTACTCGCTGTAGCCTTGTTGCCTGGCAATGTCGTTGGCCGCATTGATCCCGCCCTGGGCGCAGACCGAGTGCGACCGCTTGACCGGGACCATCGAAAACAGGTCAACCGGGATGCCCTGCTCGGCGACGCGGATAGCGGCCGCCAGCCCTGCCAGGCCCCCGCCAACGACGATAACGCGTTTCTCATTCATGATAGCTACCTGTTCGTGCGCATTGCCGACGCCGATTCGCCCTCCGATACGCTCAGCCCGCCCCGTCCCGAATCCCGTCCTCGGTTTCGTTCAGGTTGTCGTTATGATCGACGACAGCCGCCGCCTCGGACCCGGCCGACTCCGGGTCCGGTCCCGCCTCCTCGGTCGGTTCCGGAAGCGGGTACTTTGCTTCGATGTCGGCCAGATAATCCTCGCCGTGCTGCTCGAGGATCAATTTTGCCTCAAGCTCACGGGCGGCCATCGGATCAGTCAGCACGGCCCCGGCCAGCGACGACCAGGCCGCGACCATCAGCCCCGCGCCCAGCCCAGCGCAGACGTAGCCCCATCGCTGCTGCGCTTTCTGGCTGATTGTCAGGCCCCAGGTGATCGCGGCGGTCCACAGCCCGTTGGCAAAGTGGAACACAAGCATCGTGATGCCCGCAAAGTAAAACAGGCTGACGAGCACGCCCGCGATGGTGATGCCCTCGTACGAACCGCGGAGCGCCGCCGCGAGCGTGCTCACACTGAAGTGGTGGTTCCACTCCGTGCCGCCGGGCACCAGGAAGCCCCACTGCCAGCGGAGCGTTGCGACGTGGTAGAAGATAAAGAGGATGCCGACATAGCCGCTGATCCGCTGCCACTTGTACCGCCGGTTGCCCTGGTAGGCGTACCGCTCTGTGTTGTTCTTGCCGCTGGTCGCGTAGACCACGCCGAGGATCGAGTGGAACGCGATCGCGGTCCAGAGCGTGATCTCGATCAGCAGCAGGTGCGGGATCTGCGAGTTGATCCACTCGACCTCGTACCAGAAGTAGGCCCAGCCGCCCTCCTGCGGCGGGAGCCCTTCAAACTTCCCGCGGTCCGCGTACCCGCCCCACAGCAGCGAGCTGTTGGTCACCAGGTGCGCGATCAGAAAAACGCCGATCGGCACGATC
>JBCDEF010000147.1:0-7158 GCA_039179915.1 Planctomycetota bacterium
AGCCCTCATATCGAAGCTCCTTCAAGGTGACCGACCAGGTCCAGCAGCGTGTCGTCGTCGAGGCCCTCGCCCTTCGCCGCGATCGCTTCGAGGTTGTCCAGAGCCGCGGCGGTCGCCCGGCGGGACCGGCGACGGATGTCATCAACGAGCACATCGCGCATGGCTTTCGATGCCGCCGCGTAGAAGTGCCGCTCGCTGTCCCAGCCCTGTGTGCCGGAGCGGTAGAGCTTGAGGCACGCCTGATGGACCAGCGAGGTCGTTGTGCTGGCCTGCCCCAGCCCGAGCGGGCCGCCGAGCTTCGCTGATGCGAGCCGCTGGAGCTCGGCGCGGAGCGCCAGCACCAGGTCCTGTGTCGTCTGCCGCTCCGGATCGCTTGTCGGTTCGCCGCCCATCGGATGACTCGCCTTCATTTGTCGGCTCATCCGCCGCTGGACACCCTGAGCCGCGGACGCGCCAAAAGTCGCGGTCCGTTGCCACCACCCTACCAGACTTCGCGGTCCGAGGCGAACGTCGCCCACCGCGGCGGCCCGGCCGCGATACCGCCGCACACCGATTGCTACCCTCATATCGATGGCTCGCCTGCGTGTTCACCGGGCCGCCTTTCCGAGGAGCGTTCCATGATCCAGAGCTCGAACGATCAGCAGAAACCGGCCTCAGGGTGCCCGTTCCGGGGCACGCGTGTGGGCGGTGCCATCGGCACACGCCCACAGATCGACGACTGGTGGCCCGACCGGCTCCAAGTCGACCTGCTTCACCAGGATCCGGCCGAGGCCAACCCGCTCCAGGGGCACGACTACCGGCGCGCATTTGAGAGCCTCGACTTCGGCCAGCTCAAGGCCGACATCAAAGCCGTGCTGACCGACTCGCAGCCGTGGTGGCCCGCGGACTATGGCAACTACGGGCCGCAGATGGTCCGCATGGCCTGGCACGCCGCCGGTACCTACCGCATCGCCGACGGCCGCGGCGGTGCCGGCTCCGCCATGATGCGCTTCGCGCCCACCGGCTCCTGGGACGACAACGGCAACATCGACAAATCTCGCCGCCTGCTCTGGCCCGTCAAGCAGAAGTACGGCGCCGCCATCTCTTGGGGCGACCTGATCGTGCTTACGGGCAACTGCGCCCTGGAGATCATGGGCTTCAAGACCTTCGGCTTCGGCGGCGGCCGGGTTGATGCCTGGGAGCCCGACCGCGGGATCTATCTCGGGGGCGAGTTCTGGGACGGCCACGGCGTCGACGAGCACACCGGCCCCGCAGGCGGCGAGATGGTCACCCGCACCAAGCGCTGGCGCGGCGAGGCGGGCACCGCCGCCTCCGATCTTGAAAACCCGCTCGGCGCCAGCTTCCAGGGGCTTATCTACGTTCACCCCGAAGGACCCAAACGCGACGGCGACCCCGAGGCGTCGGCCCACGACATCCGCGAGACCTTCGCACGCATGGCCATGAACGACGAAGAGACTGTTGCGCTGATCGCCGGCGGCCACGCCTTCGGCAAAAGCCACGGCATGGTCAGCGCCGACAGAATCGGCCCGCCCCCGGAAGGCGCACCGATCCACGCGATGGGCCTCGGCTGGCAGAACCCAGAGGGCACCGGCTTCGCCAAGTACGCCATGACCAGCGGCATCGAGGGCGCCTGGACCCCCGAACCAACCAAATGGGACAACGCCTACCTCGAAAACCTATTCAAGTACGACTGGGAGATGACCAGGAGCCCCGCCGGCGGCATCCAGTACCGCCCGAAGGACGACAGCGCCCCCAAGACCCCCGATGCGCATGTGCCCGGCCAGATGAACGAGCTGATGATGCTCGCCACCGACATCGCGCTCAAGGTCGACCCGGCCTACAACGCGATCTGCCGGCGGTTCCTCGAAGACTTCGACGCCTTCTCCGACAGCTTCGCCCGGGCCTGGTTTAAGCTCACCCACCGCGACATGGGCCCCAAGGCCCGCTACCTCGGACCCGAGGTCCCCAGCGAGGACCTGATCTGGCAAGACCCGATCCCGGCGCTCGACTTTGAGCCCCCCAGCGAGGCGCAGATCGAGCAGCTCAAGCAAGAGCTCCTCGGGTCGGGCCTGTCTGTCTCCGAGCTGGTTTCGGCCGCGTGGGCATCCGCCTCGACGTTCCGCAACTCGGACAAGCGCGGCGGCGCCAATGGCGCGCGGGTCGCCCTGGAGCCGATCCGATCCTGGGCCGTCAATCGGCCGGAGGAGCTATCCAGAGTGCTCGAGACCCTCGGCGGCATCCGGGAGCGGTTTAACAGCAGAGGCAACGCAAAAGTCTCGCTGGCCGACCTGATCGTGCTCGGCGGCTGCGCGGGCGTCGAGAAGGCCGCGGCCGATGCGGGCGTGCCGGCCGAGGTGCCGTTTACGCCAGGCCGGACCGACGCGGCCGATGCCCAGACCGAGGCCGAGAGCGTCGACTGGCTCCAGCCGGTGGCCGACGGCTTCCGGAACTACATCAACGACGCCGTCGAGTTCCACGTCAAGCCCGAACGCGTCTTCATGGATATCGCCGAACTGCTGACGCTCAGCGCCCCCGAATGGACCGTGCTCACCGGCGGCCTCCGCGTGCTCGATATCAATCACGACCACAGCACGAACGGCCTGTTCACCGATCGGCCCGGCGTGCTGACCAACGACTTCTTCCGCGTGCTGACGAGCATGGACTACGCGTGGTCACCGGCCGACGACACCGAGTCGACCTTCGAGCTCAACGACCGAGCCACCGGAGACACCCGCTACACCGCGACGCGGTGCGATCTGATCTTTGGGTCGAACGCGCAGCTCCGGGCGATCGCCGAGGTCTACGCGGCCGATGATGGGCACGAGCGGATGGTGCACGACTTCATCGCGGCCTGGAACAAGGTGATGATGCTCGACCGGTTCGAACTCGCCGCCGTCTAGCCGCGCCGGCCGAGACCTCGGGAGGCTCATGCCGTGACACACGACGCCGCAGACCCCGGCGGCGGGCAGCCGCACGAACGGACCCGTCGCGATCACGCGTCCGAGACCGCCGAGGACTATGTCGAGGCGATCGCTGAACTAGGCGGCGAGGCCGGCGCGTGCCGCGTTATCGACCTCGCCGAGCGGTTCGGCGTCACTCATGTTACGGTCATCAAGACCATCCAGCGGCTCGAGCGAGAGGGCCTGGTCGCGACCGAGCCATACAAGCCGGTGCGGCTCACCACGCCCGGCCGGCGGCTCGCCGAGGCCTGCCGCGATCGGCACGAGACGGTCTATCGCTTCCTCGTCGCGATCGGCGTGCCGCACGCGATCGCCGACGCGGACGCCGAAGGCATCGAGCACCACGTCAGCCCGGAAACGCTCGAGCATTTCCGCCGCATCGCCGACGGCACCCCGCCCTGACCGCGAATTCTGTCACAACGAAAGCAAACGAAAAATTCGGTTTGACCCGGCCGTGCGTCCATGTGTAGCCTTGGCTACAATCAGACGGCTGTTCCAAAACACGAACCGGTTCTCCACCAAGCAGGATTCCCCATGATGCTCCGATCGCTCATCGCATGTGTTGTTGGCGTTCTCTCGGCGTGGCCGACGGCTACCGCGGCCGAAAGCTCCGCGACCGTTGCACCGCGTACCTACACGGATCACATCGCCATCGTCGCAACAACCGGGATGGTCGCCGACCTTGTCCGAGCCGTGGCCGGCGACCGTGCCGAGGTCAGCGAGCTGATGAAGCCCGGCGTCGACCCCCACCTCTACCAGCCGACCCGCAACGATCTCCGTTCCCTCATGCGGGCGGACCTGATTTTCTACAACGGCCTGCTGCTCGAGGGCAAGATGACCGACGTGCTGATCCGCGCGGCCACCAGCGGCAAGCCGGTGCACGCGGTCACGGAGCTGATCGACGAGGACCGCCTGATCAACGCCGGCGGGCTCGACGACCCGCACGTCTGGATGGACCCCGACGCCTGGTCGTCGGCTATCGAAGCGGTCGAGCGAGTCCTGGCGGGGTTCGATCCGGCCGGCGCGTCGCAGTACCGCGACAACGCCGAGCGGTACGCGGCGCAGCTCGCCGAGCTCGATGATTACGCGGCACGCGTGCTCGAGAGTGTGCCCGAACGCCAGCGCGTGCTCGTCACCGCGCACGACGCCTTCGGGTACTTCGGCGAGCGGTTCGGGTTCGAGGTCGTCGGCATCCAGGGCATCTCGACCGAATCGGAAGCCGGCGTCCGCGACATCGAGCGGCTTGTGAGCCTGCTGGTCGATCGCGAGATCGGCGCGGTCTTCATCGAATCGACCGTGTCCGAGCGGAACGTCCGGGCGGTCATCGCCGGCGCCGCGGCGCAGGGGCACGAGGTGACAATCGGCGGCACGCTTTTCTCCGACGCCATGGGCGACGCCGGCACCTACGAGGGCACCTACATCGGGATGATCGATCACAATGTCACGGCCATCGCCCGCGCCCTCGGCGGCGAGGCACCCGAACGCGGCCTGCACGGCCGGCTCTCGGTCCGCTGACGTGCCGCACGAGCCCGCTCACCACGCATCCGACCTGGCCGGCCGTCCCGAGCACTCGGCCGACAGCCCGCTCTCTGTCCACGCGGTCACGATCGCCTACGACCGCAAGCCCGTGCTCTGGGATGTCGACCTGGATGTCCGCCCCGGGAAGCTCACGGCGATCGTCGGGCCCAACGGCGCCGGCAAGAGCACGCTGCTCAAAGCCTGCCTGGGCTTGGTGCCCTGCGCATCCGGCCTGATCGAATACTGGGGCCGGGGCCTGCGCCGGCAGCGATCGCGGATCGGCTACGTCCCGCAGCGCGAGACCGTCGACTGGGACTTTCCGGTCTCGGCGATGGATGTAGTCTGCATGGGACGGTACCGGCGGATCGGCTGGTGCCGACCGGTCGGCCGGCGCGATCGCGCGGCCGCCGCCGAGTGCCTCGACCGGGTCGGCCTCGCGGGCTACGCCGACCGGCAGATCAGCCAGCTCTCGGGCGGGCAGCAGCAGCGCGTCTTTCTCGCCCGTGCGCTCGCGCAGGACGCGGACCTCTATTTTATGGATGAACCGCTGGCCGGCGTCGACGCCGCGACCGAGCAGGCGATCATCGCTGTGCTCAGGACGCTGCGCGACGACGGCCGCACGATCGTTGCCGTGCACCACGACCTCCAGACGGTCCGCTCGTACTTCGACAACGCGATCCTGCTGAACATGCGCGTCGTCGCGGCCGGACCATCGAGCGAGGTCGTGACCACCGAGAACCTGCGCCGAACCTACGGCGGGCGGCTCACGCTGCTCGACCAAGCCGCCGAGGCTGTCGCCCGGGCCGCCGACGCCCAGCCGCCGGTCGCCGCACAATGAACCTGGCTCCGCTCATCGAGATTGTCACCCTTCGCGCCGGGTTCAACACAAACCTGGTGATCGTTGGCGCCGCGCTGCTCGGCACCGCATCGGGCGTGGTCGGATCGTTCGCACTGCTCCGAAAACGCGCGCTCGTGACGGATGCCCTCAGCCACGCGATGCTGCCCGGCATCGCCGCCGCTTTCCTGCTCGCCGCCGCCTTCGGCGGCAAAGGCCGTTCGGTGCTCGTGCTCTCGATCGGGGCCGCTGCCACCGCGGTGCTTGCCGTCCTGACGATCCAGGCGATCGTCCGCTACACACGGCTGCACGCCGACGCGGCCGTCGCGACCACACTCGGGGTCTTCTTTGGCGCGGGCGTCGTCGGGCTGAGCGTCGTGCAGAACGAAGCGGCCTCGGGCTCCGGCGGCATCAATGGGTTTCTCTTCGGCCAGGCCGCGACCATGACGCCGAGCGAGGTCCGCTCGATGGCCGCGATCGCCGCGGTGTCCATCTTCGCCGTGCTGCTGTTCCAAAAAGAGCTCGCCGCCGTGGGCTTTGACGACGGGTTCGTCCGGGCGACGGGCTGGCCCGTGGGCACGATCGACCTGGTCGGGATGGCGGCGATCGTGCTCGTGACCGTCGCGGGGACGCAGGCCGTCGGCGTGGTGCTGGTCATCGCGCTGGTGGTGATCCCTCCCGCGGCCGCACGGTTCTGGACGGACCGGCTGACCGTGCTGCTCGCCGCCTCCGGCGGGATCGGCGCAGCCAGCGGCGTGGCCGGGGCGGCGATCTCATCGACCGCCCCGGGCCTGCCCGCGGGCTCGATCATCGTGCTGACCGCGGCCGCCCTGTTCGCCATCAGCCTGCTGGTTGCGCCGCGCCGGGGCCTGCTCGCTGTGGCCGTTCGGCGCATCGTCCTTCGCATCCGCACGGCCCGCGACCACCTGCTCGAAGCGGCGCACGAACACGCGGCCGCATCCCCTGACCGTGCCCCCCTGCTGCCCCACGCCAGCGTCAGAACACTGGCCCGGCTCCGGGGCTGGTCGCCGCTGCACCGCCGCGTGGTCATCGCCTCGCTCCGTCGCCGGGGGCTCGTCGATGCCGTGACCAGGGAGGGCATCACGCTCTCGCAGCTCGGCCGTGAGCGAGGCGCACGCATCGCACGCAACCACGCGCTCTGGGAGCAATACCTGGTCAGCCACGCCGACATCGCCCCGAGCCATGTCGACTGGTCGGTCGACCAGGTCGAGCACGTGCTCTCGCCCGAGCTGGTCGATCGCCTCGAACGCGAGCTCGGCCTGACCCGACGCGCCCAAGCCGGTGCCGCATCATGACGTCCATCGCGCCGGCCTGGCCCTCGTTCGAGTTCGATATCGGCCTGGATCTCTTCCCGCTCACGGCCGCGGTGCTCGCCGCGGTCCTTTGCGGGCTGCTCGGCAACTTCCTGCTCGTCCGCCGCGTCACAATGATGGGCGACGCGATCAGCCACAGCGTGCTCCCGGGCATCGTCGCCGCGTTCATCATTGCCGGCGGCGTCAGCCCGGCCGCGATGTTCCTCGGCGCGACCGTTGCGGGCATCGCCACGGTTGTGCTCGTCGAGCTCGTCACTCGCCTCGGCCGCGTCGAGCCCGGTGCGGCGATGGGCGTGGTCTTTAGCTCGCTCTTCGCCCTCGGTGTGCTCATGATCGAGCAGACCGGCTCGAGCGATGCACACATCGACCCCGGCTGCGTGCTCTACGGCCAGCTCAGGACCCTCGTCTGGTTCGGCGCCCCCGACAGCCTTGCCGGCTTGTTTTCCGCCGGGACGCTCGCCGCTGTGCCCATCCAGATCAAAACGCTCGCGGCGGTCCTGGCTGTTGCGGC
>JBCDEF010000148.1:0-7128 GCA_039179915.1 Planctomycetota bacterium
CGAGCGGATGGGCGAGAAGAAGGCCGACAACCTGCTCAAAGGGATCGAGGCCTCGAAAGCTCGGGGGCTGGCCCGCGTGCTCGGCGGGCTGGGCGTGCGGCACCTCGGCGAGTCGACCGCGCGGTCGCTGGCCGCGATCGTCCCGGACATCGATGCGCTCCTGCGGCTCGATGAGCCCATGCTCCGCCCCAAGACGCTCGGCAAGAAGCGGGCCGTCGGGCTCGGGCTCCCGGCAGAACTGAAAGACCGGGTCGAAACCGGACTCGGCAACGACACCGCGCCGGTCGTGCACGGCTTTCTGCATTCCGATGCGGGGCAGCGGCTTCTTACCGAGCTCCGCGAGGTCGGCGTCGATCTGACCAGCCGCGAGTATGTCGCGCCCGACAGCGAAGACCCGGCCGACTCGCCGGTCCGCGGCAAGACGGTCGTGCTCACCGGCACCCTGGAGCAGATGGACCGCGCCGCGGCCAAGGACAAGCTGCTGCAGCTCGGGGCAAAGGTCTCGGGCTCGGTCAGCAGCAAGACCGACATCGTCATCGCCGGCCCGGGCGCAGGGTCGAAGCTCAAGAAAGCGCAGGACCTGGGCATCGAGGTCTGGGACGAGGCCCGGCTGCTGTCGATGCTCGACGCGGTACACTGAGAACGCCATGCACAACGTCGAACTCAAAGCCGAGCTCCGAGACGCCCCGCTCGCGCGGTCGATCGCCGTGCGGCTCGGCGCGACCCCGGCCGTCAGCATGCGCCAGACCGACACGTACTACCGCATCCCCAGCGGCCGGCTCAAGCGCCGGGAGATCACCAACGCCGACGGCAGCCAGGAAACCGAGTACATCTTCTACGACCGCGCCGACCGGGCCAGCCCGCGGCTCTCGCACTACATCGTCTACGACGAGCCGACCGCCCGCGAACGCTTCGGCACCCGCTCGCTGCCGACCGAGCTGGTTGTCACCAAGCAGCGCGACGTCTTCTTGACCGGGCCGCTGCGGATCCATGTCGACGAGGTCGACCGGCTCGGCGCGTTTATCGAGTTCGAGGCGGTCGTGAGCCGTGCGTATTCGGTTCGGCGCTGCCACCAGATCGTCTCCGAGACCCGCGAGGCCTTCCTGCCCGCGATGGGCGAGCCGATCGCCGTCAGCTATTCGGATCTGATGCGGCTCGAGCTTTCGAGCGGTTCTCAGACCAGCGCCGGGCCCTCGTCGGGCATGCCGTAAGCATCTCGCCGGCCCCGATGACGCAACGCTTGCACCGCGGAGCCGATTCGGTCAGGATGATCGTGCTCGCGGTGGCGGCTTCGAGGATCCTGCATGAGCATCGTTCGATCTCTTCTTTCTGATCGCCCTTTTTTTTCTGATCGCCGCCTCCGTCGGGTGGCGGCCGCGGCAACCGGGATGATCCTGTCCGCTGGGCACGCCTCGGCGACCTGGTCCATCCTGCTGATGGATCTTGGCACGGGCGAGATCGCCGTCGGCTCCGCGACCTGCCTGACCAACTTCGATCTGCAGGCCAACACGCCCGTGCTGATCCCCGGCGTCGGGGCGGCGACTGCGCAGTCCTTTGTCGATCGCCGCGGCTTCAACCGGACGTTTCTCCGCGACGGCCTCGCCGACGGGCTCGCGCCCGGCCAGATCCTCGACGGGCTCAGCGTCTTCGACCCGGGCCATCAGACCCGGCAGTACGGGATCGTCAGCCTCGCGGAGGGCGTCGCGACATTCAGCGGCACGGGCGCTGGCGGCTGGGCCGGGGGGATCACGGGCGTGCTGCCGGGCGCGGGCGTGACCGGCGGCGACATCGCCTACGCGATCCAGGGCAACGTGCTTACGGGCGAGCCGGTGGTGCTCGGCGCGCTGGAGGCCGTCGAGTCGACGCCGGGCGACCTGGCCGCGAAGCTGCTCGCGGGGATGCGGGAAGCCCGCGGCCGCGGGGGCGACGGCCGGTGCTCCTGCGCCCCGCTCGGTCCGGAGAACTGCGGCCCGCAGCTCGACCCGGCGCAGTTCGAAAAATCATCGGACATCGCGTACATGCTGCTGGCCCGACCGGGCGACGACGAGGGCTGCGCCCCGGTGTACCGCCAGCCGGCCGCGGTCGGGGGCCTGGCGCTCGCCGACGATCGGGCCGTCGCGTTTGTCTTCAGCGATCTGGCACGGCTGGACCTGGTCGAGACCGACGACCGGGCCGCCCCGGGCCGGCTGACGTCGCGGACCGAGTTTTCTCTGCCCGCCGCGGCCGGCGATGTGCTCGCCGCGGACCTGACCGGCGACGGGCTCGACGAACTGGTCGCCTTCGCCGCGGACGGCTCGGCGGTCTGGCTGATCGCCTCGGAAGGCGACGGCCGGGGTGTCGTCGTGCCGCTGCCGGCAAGCGGGGCAACGGGCGCCGCGGCCGACATCGACGGCGACGGGCTCGCGTCCCTCGTCGTGCTCGATCCGGTCTCGCACGCCGCGGTCGTGCTGAGCTGGGACGGCGACGCGTTGCAGCCGGTCGAGACCGTGGCGCTCGAAGACGCCCCCACCGCCGTCGCCGCGCGGGATACCGACGGCGACGGCCGAGACGAGCTCGCGGTCGTCGCCGAATCGGCCGTTTCCGGATCCGGCGGCTCGCTGACCATGATCGGCCACGGAATCGAGGCGTTCGCTGTCTCGTCGCGCACCACAATCGGCGGCATCGCGGCACCCAGCCTCGTCGAGATGGCCGATCTTTTCGCGACCGGTCGGCCGCTTGTCTTCGTCGCGGGCACCGGCGGCGACTCGGCGGCCATCTTTGAGCCGTCGGGCATCCCGGCGCTCTCGCCCATCGTGGGTCTGCCGGGCAGCGCCCGCGACCTGACCCTGATCTTGGACGCCGACGGGCGCGAAAGCGTGCTGGCCGCCTGCACGCTCGAATCGGCCGTGCTCGGGCCGTTCTCCCCCACGGTCCCGATCGTGATCCCCCTCGTGAACTTCGGGCTCACGCCCACGCCCACCGGCGTCATCGCGGCCGACCTCGACGGCGACGGCGACAGCGACCTCATCGCCGCTTCACCCACCGACCAGATCGTCCGGCTCGTTGAGCAGGCCGACGGCGGCTTCCCCCTGACCATCGGCTGCGGCGACGGCGAGTTCTACCTCGAGCTCAACGTCGCCTTCGCCCAGAGCACCGACCCCGACCCCGTCGATCAGCTCGAAGGGCTCTTCGCCGACTGGGCGGAGCGGCTCGCCGGCACGCCCGACGCGTATCAATCGATCGCCGAACTCCGGACCCCGCTGCCCCGCTCGCTCGCGGGGTGCGAGACGCGGATCCGCATCGATCTGCGCGACCGCGAGGACCAGCCCGCGGCCGCGGACACGCTCCGTGTCGTCCTCCCGGACGCGGGCGCCGACGTGCTCGCGGTCGCCGAGGTCAACGAGATCCAGCCGGGGCTGTTCGATGTCGTCCTGGTCGCCGGCGGTCAGCCCGGTTCGTCTCGCGTCCTCGTGACCGCCGCGGTTTCCGGGTCCGAGCCGGTCCTGCTCGCGCACCCGATCGACGTTGTGACGCGCGACCCGGCGGACCTGACCGACGACGGCGTGCGCGACGCCGAGGACTTCGAGGCCTGGGTCGCCGCCTTCACCGCGGGCCGGCCCGCGGCGGACCAGAACGGCGACGGCGAGGTCAGCCCGTCGGACTTCTTCGCGTTCGCCGTCAACTTCAGGGGCGGGTGCGGCTAGCGGTCGCGCGGTGTGTTCCGGTTCGAGGTCTGCGATGCCGAGGTCGCCGAGAGCGTGATCGCCTGCCGGATCGCCTGCGGCGTGACGGGCACCACGTTCCAGCCCCACAGGCCCGGCAGCGGTTCGCGCCGCTGCGAGACGCCGTAGGCCGAGGCCGCGAGGCGGTGCGGGTGCAGGTGGTACCCGATCGGCAGGATCTCGTTGAACTGCTCGCAGGTGCCGAAGCCGTCCCAGGGCTGATCGAACGGCCGCCGCGCGACGTTGTTCCGCTGCATCGCGAGCACGTCGACCGGCACCCAGGTGAGCGCGCGGTCCGGCCGGCTCTCCCGCTCGTCGTAGAGCGCGAACTCGACCCAGGCGTAGAGGCCCTCTTCGGCGCGGTCCTGCCGCTCGGCGCGCTGGAGCGCGTCCTCGCCGCGGTCGGCCGGCTCGACGACATACCCGATCACGACACGCGCCGGCAGACCGGCTTCGCGGTAGCACGCGGTCAGCAGCAGCGCGAGATCGATCGGCGAGCCACGCCGAGACTGCGAAGCCTGCGCCGCCCCGACCGTGTTGATCGCCCCGATCGCGCCCACCGAGCGGCCCGACTGCCGCCCCGTCGCCCGGACGATGTCCGAGACCGCGGCCTGGCCCGAGACCCGGAAGCTTTTGATCACCTCGCCGGCGATCCACTTGGCCGTCACCGCCGGCGGCTGGCTCCGCGGGTTGCCGCGGGTGAAGCGGTCGACAAGATCGGCCACGCGGCTCTTGGTGTACGGGCCCTCGAAGCCTTCGTCGATAAAGAGCATCGGCTCGAGGCTCGACGCCGCCTCCTTCGGCCATTCGCCCGTGGGCCAGCTGACTTCTTTCGCGGCCTCTTCGTCGAAGACCGTCCGCCACGCACGGATCCGCTGCGTGACGGTCAGCACGCCCGCGGCCGGGGCCCGCTCGATCGGGCCCAGCGTCCACTGGGCATAGGCCGCGCCCGAGTGCAGCGGCGCGCCCCCGCTGAGCGTGTCCAGCATCGCGAACCGGGCACCGGTGTCGCGGCTGCCAAGCGTCACGGTCCCCTTGACCGATCCGCGGTCGACCTCATAGCTCGCCGCCGAACCCGCGACGGGCCAGAAGACCGTGGCCTGCTCGATCGAGAAACGCTCCGACGCGTTGATGTCCTCGGTCTGCGGCTGGCTCAGGTTTGGTCGCGACCGCTGCCGCCGGCTCTTGACCTCCGTCGCCGGCGTCAGCGAGACCGTCGCGGTCAGCATCCAGTCGACCGGCTCGTCGCGCGTGAGAAACGGCCCGGCACGCTCGGCCTGCCCAAACGCGGCGCACGCGCCGCACGCGGCGGCGGCAATCAGCAAGGGACGCATCCAGATCATTCCGAGTCCTCCGGTCTGCCGCGGCGGTCGTTCGACGCGATGCTCGTCGGCGAGATCCTGATCCACTGTCGCATGGGCGAGACCGATCCCGCTGGCGAGCGAACCCCCCAGAGCGACGGCAGCAGCGTGAGGCTCACGCCGTCGACACCGATGACGTTCCGCTCGTCGCCCTTGATGCGAAACGATATCGCTCCATCGAGCGGCGGGTGCAGCAGGAAGCTCAGCGGGACGATCTCGTCCAGGTGCGTGCCGGTGCCGAAGCCGTCCCACGGCCGATCGAGGCCGCTGCGCTGCTCGTTGCGGTCCCGGATGCGGAGCGGGTCGACGGGGATCCACACCAGGCGGTCGTCGTCGGCGGTCCCGGGCCGTGTATCGAGCAGCGCGTTTTCGGTCCAGGGCGACACGATCATGTTCAGCCGCCAGTCGTGCGGCTCCGCCCGCTCGAGCAGCGGCTGCCCGTCGGCCGCGCGCGTCGCAACCGCGAGCATCAGCAGGACCAGCAGCCGTAGAGTCATCGCGGGTCTCCGATCCGGGCACATCGATCAGTCTTGGGAGCACGACAATGGCAGACACGCGCATCGAGAAGGATTCCATGGGCGAGATGGCCGTGCCGGCCGAGGCGCTCTTCGGCGCCAGCACGCAGCGGGCGGTGCTGAACTTCCCGGTGTCGGACCGCCGCGTGCCGGACGAGATGATCCGGGCCTATGCCGTGCTCAAGTCGGCGTGCGCGACGGCCAACCACGCGCTCGGCCGGCTCGACGACCGCCGCACGGACGACATCGTCGCCGCCTGCGCCCAGATCGACGCCGGGCTGCCCGAGCACGGCGGGCTCGACCCGCACTTTCCCGTCAGCGTCTACCAGACCGGCTCGGGCACCAGCACCAACATGAACGTCAACGAGGTCGTCGCCAACCTCGCCTGCCTTGCGCACGGCGAGCCGATCGGGCGATCGAAAGACCCGGCCTGGTACAAGGATCCAAGCGACGGCGGCGCGGGCGGCGTGCACCCCAACGACCACGTCAACATGGGCCAGTCGTCCAACGACACATTCCCGACGGCGATGCACATCGCCGGGAGCCGCGCGATCCGCGACCGGCTCGCGCCCGCGGTCGACGCGCTCGCCGCCTCGCTCGAGGCCAAGGCCGCCGCCTGGGACAGCGTGATCAAGATCGGCCGCACGCACCTGCAAGACGCGACTCCTATCCGGCTGGGCCAGGAATTCTCGGGCTACGCCGCCCAGCTCCGCCAGGCCCAGAAACGCCTCGATCGGGCCCTGGTCACGCTCGGCGAGCTCGCTCTTGGCGGCACGGCGGTCGGCACCGGCATCAACACCCACCCGGAGTTCGGACGCCGCGTGGCCGAGTTGGTTTCCGACTCAACGGGAATTTCCTTCACCGAAGCCGCCAACCACTTCGAGGCTCAGCACGCCAAGGACGCCTTCGTCGAGGCCTCGGGCCACCTCCGCACGCTCGCGATCAGCCTGAGCAAGATCGCCAACGACATCCGCTGGCTCGGCTCGGGCCCCCGCTGCGGCATCGGCGAGCTGGTCCTGCCGGCCGTCCAGCCGGGCTCATCGATCATGCCGGGCAAGATCAACCCCGTGATCTGCGAAGCGGTCATCATGGCGTCTGCGCAGGTGCTGGGCCACGACCACGCGGTCACGCTCGGCGGGCTGGGCGGCGTCGGCTCGGTGCTCGACCTGAACGTCGCGATGCCGATGATGGCCTGGAGCCTGCTCGACTCGGCCCGCCTGCTGGCCGACGCCTCGGACATGTTCCGCGAAAGGCTGATCGAGGGCCTCGAACCCGACCGGGCCCGGTGCGAGGCGCTGATCGAGGGCTCGCTGGCGATGTGCACCTCGCTGGTCCCCGAGATCGGCTACGACGCGTCGTCGAAGCTGGCCTTTCAAGCGTTCGAGACCGGCAAGACGATCCGCGAGCTGGCGCTCGAGCAGAAGCTCGTCCCCGAGGCCCGGCTCGCCGAGCTGCTCGACCCGGCCTCGATGACCCAGCCCCACGCGTAGGGCGGCCTCGCCCGGGCGTGGGTTGTGTCACGCCGGTGGCCGGTCGGTTTCTTTTCCGAGA
>JBCDEF010000149.1:0-7119 GCA_039179915.1 Planctomycetota bacterium
CCAGCCCCGTCACCGGCGAGCCGACCAACATGACCTTCGGCTTTGTCGGCATGATGCTCAAGCTGCTCCGCGGCCGGGAACCCGCGATGCAGGCCGCCGGCGGGCCGCCGACCTATGTCGCCGTCGCGCTCGACGTCTCGGGTGATCGGGGGACTTTCCGCAGCGAGCTCTACCCCGAGTACAAAGCCAACCGCGACGCGCCGCCCGACGACCTCGCGCCGCAGGTCGACCGCTGCCTGTCGCTGCTGGACACGCTCGGCGTGCCGTGCATCGGCGCCGAGGGCTTCGAGGCCGACGACGCGATCGCGACCATCGTCACCGCGCTATCGCGATCCGACCCCGGCGTGCTGATCCGCATCGTCAGCAAAGACAAAGACCTCAAACAGCTGCTCGAGCCGGGGCGCGTCGAGCTGTACGACGTGCACACGGACACCGCGATCGACGCCGAGACGCTGCGGGTAGATTCGGGCATCGAGCCCGCGCAGGTCATCGATATGCTCGCGCTGATGGGTGACACGGCGGACAACGTGCCGGGCGTGCCGGGTATCGGTCCCAAAACCGCCGCCCAGCTCATCGCCGAGTTCGGCACGATCGACGCGATCCTTGCCGAGGTCGCCGATGAAGCCAAGCCCAAGAAGGACTGGCTGATCAAGGGCAAGCGCCGCGAGAACATCGCGGCGTTCGCCGGGTCGCTGCCGCTGAGCCGAGAGCTGGTCACGCTCCGGCACGACGCGCCGGTCGAGTTCGATCTCGGCTCCGCGTCGGCCGAGTCGCTGGACATAGCCCGGCTCGATGCGCCGCTCAACGAGCTCGGCTTCAACCGCCTCCGCGACGAAGCCCGCGCGCTCGCCGGCGCCGCACCCGCAGCGCCCGCTCAGAAGCAGACTCCAAAGCACCCCGAGGGCTTCGGCGGGCTTTTTGACCAGCCGTCCGAATCCATCTCGGCATCCGTCGACGGCGACTACCGCACCGTGCGGACCCTGGCCGAGCTCTCGGAATTGGTCGCAGCGCTCGGAGCCGCCGACACGATCGCGATCGACACCGAGACGACCAGCATCCGCGCGATGGAGTGCGAGCTCGTCGGGCTGAGCTTCGCGGTCGAGCCGGGCGCCGCGTGGTACGTGCCGGTCCGTTCGCCCGAGCCCGAGTCGCACCTCGATACTCAGGCCGTGCTCGCGGCGCTCCGGCCGATCATCGAAGACGCCGCCAAGCCCAAGGTCGGGCACAACCTCAAGTACGACCTGCTCGCCCTCCGCCGCGCGGGCGTCGAGCTGCGGGGGCTGACCGCCCCCGGCGCATGCGACACGATGGTCGCCAGCTATCTGCTCGACGCCTCGCGCTCGTCGCACTCGCTCGATGCGTTGGCGCTCGCGATGCTCGGCCGGACGAACCTGTCCATCAAAAACCTTATCGGCTCAGGCAAGAAGCAGAAGCGCTTCGACGAGGTCCCGCTCGACCAGGCGGCTCCCTACGCAGCCGAGGACGCCGATGTGACCCTCCAGCTTGCGAAGACCATGCAGCCCGAGCTTGACAAGCACGGCCTCGCATCGCTCGCGGCAGACACCGAGTTCCCGTTGGTCGAAGTCCTCGCCGAGCTCGAGTTCAACGGCATCCTCGTCAACCCCGACGAGCTGACCCGCCAGCGCGAACGTCTCGAGGCCGAGATCACTTCGCTCCGCAAGCAGATCGAAGACGAGGCCTATGACAAGCTCGGCCGCGGCTTCGATCCCGACTCCCCCAAGCAGCTCGCCGGCGTGCTCTTCAACGCCGCCGATCACGAGGATCCCGGCTTCGGCCTCAAGCCCCTCAAACGCGGCAAAACCGGGCCCTCCACCGATGCCGAAGTCCTCGAAAAGCTCTCACAAGACGCGGCCATTGAAACCCCAATCCCGCGCTTCATCCTCGAGTACCGGCAGCTCACCAAGCTGGTCAACACCTATCTCGCGTCGCTGATCAACGACATCCACCCCGAGACCGGCCGCATCCACGCGAGCTTCAACCAGACCGTCGCCGCGACCGGCCGCTTGTCGTCGAGCGACCCGAACCTGCAGAACATCCCGATCCGCACCGAGGTCGGCCGCGAGATCCGCAAAGCGTTCATCGCCCCCGAGGGCCGCGTGCTGATCGCCGCCGACTACTCGCAGATCGAGCTGCGGATCCTCGCGCATCTCTCGCAAGACCCAGCGCTGATCGAGGCCTTCCGCGACGACCAGGACATCCACGCCGCGGTCGCCGCACAGATCCACGGCGTGCCGCTCGACGAGGTCACCCGCGAGCAGCGCTCCGGCGCCAAGATGGTTAACTTCGGCATCGTCTACGGCATCACGCCCTTCGGCCTCGCCCGAAGGCTCGGCGTCGGCAACGCCGAGGCCGCGTCCATCATCGACGGCTACAAACGACGCTTCGCGGGCATCACGACCTTCCTGCAAGAATGCGTCGAGCAGGCCCGCACCCACGGCTACGTCGAGACCATGCTCCGCCGGCGGCGGCCGATCACTGACATCGACTCGAACAACCCCAACCGCCGGTCGCTCGCCGAGCGCATGGCGATCAACAGCGTCGTCCAAGGCTCGGCCGCGGACCTGATCAAGCTCGCCATGCTCGACCTGCACCGCCGCCTCAGCCCGCACGCGGGGCACCTCCGCGGGGGTGACACGCCCGAAATTCCCGGTGTCCGCATGCTCCTCCAGATCCACGACGAACTCGTCTTCGAGGTCGATGAGCCGGTCGCCGAGGATGCCAAGTCGCTCATCATCGACCGCATGGCCGCCGCGATGGATCTGGATGTCCCGCTCAAGGTCGACGCCAGCGTCAGCCCGAACTGGTTCGAAGGAAAGTAGCGTGCCGATACACTGTGCTGTGTCGCGTGCTTCGCCCGAAACCTGGACGACCCGCCGGCTGCTCGCCTGGATGACCGAGGCCTTCGCCGCCAAGGGCCTCGACTCGCCCCGGCTCTCGGCCGAGGTCCTGCTCGCGCACGTGATCGGCTGCGACCGGCTGCGGCTCTACATGGACGTCGATCGGCCCGCCAGCGAGATCGAGCGAGGGGCTCTGCGCGACCTCGTCCAGCGGGCCAACAACCACGAACCGGTGCAGTACCTCACCGGCGAGGCGTGGTTCTTTGGCATGCGGCTGAAAGTCGACCAGCGGGTGCTCATCCCGCGCCCCGCGACCGAGACCATCGTTGAGGCGGTGCTGCACCACTGCAAGAGCCGGCCGGGCTTCGGCGGCAAGACGGGCGAGGGCGCGCTGATCGCCGACATCGGGACGGGTTCCGGCGCAGTCGCGCTCGCGCTCGCCAAGCACCTGCCGGGTGCCCGCCTCGTCGCGACCGATATCTCGGCCGACGCGCTCCGGGTCGCCCGGGAGAACGCCGAACGCCTGGAAATGACCGACCGCATCGAGTTCATCGAGGGCGACCTGCTCACCGCCCTCTCGGCTCACCCTTCCGCCGGACAGGAGGGCGAGCTTTCGTTTCTCGTCTCCAACCCGCCTTACATCCCGGACGACGAGTGGGACGCCGTCGAGCCCAATGTCCGGGAGCACGAACCGACGCTCGCGCTCCGCGGCGGGATGGACGGGCTCGCGCTCGTACGCCCGCTGCTGACCGACGGCCCGGCCCTGGTCCGCCACGGCGGGCTGGTGCTGGTCGAGCTCGCTGCCTCACGTGCCGACGAAGCGGCCACGCTCGCGAAAGCGGCGCACCCCTCGTCTCGGGTCGAGCTGCTGCGGGATCTGGAGGGCCACGACCGCGTGATCAGGATCGATGTCACCCGGACGGGTTCGTCTCGCCCGGCGTGACCGGGCCGGCTGGGTCGTCGCCTCCCGGCGCGGGCCCCTCGCCGGTGATCGCCCGGTGCGCCTCATCGATCAGCCGTTGGGCCTGGAACGGCTTGTACAGCACGTTTTTCATCCCGTGCTGCGACGCGCGGACAATCGAGTGGTGCGGGTCGTAGCCGAAGCCGGTCATCAGGATGATCGCGTGCTCGGGCAGCACGCCCCGCGCGACCGCGAAGATCTCGTACCCGTTCCGGTCGGGCATTGAGATATCGCTGACGACCATGTCGAACGGCAGATGGCCCTCCGCGCTCGATTGGTCGAGCTCGTTGATCGCTTCCTGCCCGCTCGCACACACGACCGTGTCGCAGCCGCGGCGGCGGAGCACGTCCGCGATCATGTTCCGGATCTGCGCCTGGTCGTCGGCGATCAGCACCCGCTTGCCGACCAGCATCGGGTCCGCCTTGTCCGGCCCGAGCGCCTTACCCACGCCCAGCAGCGTGTTGGGCCCCTGGGCCACCGCCTGCATCCGCTCGCGGATCGAATGCACATCAGCCTTGATCCGCTCGATGTGGGCCGCCGAATCGGGATCGGCGTGGTCCGTCGAGAGCTCGCCGACCTCTTTAAGGATGTCGCTCAGCGGGTCGTCAAGCTCGCCCTCGAACCGGCTGCTGATCGTTCGGCCCGTGGTTGATCGCTCGATCACGAGCATGTTCAGCGTCTGCAGCGCCATCGCAACATACCGCGCGAAGATCACCGCGAACTGCAGGTCGCTCTGGTCGAACGCGTTTCGCTCGAGCGACTCGATATCCAGCACGCCGATGATCCGGTCCTGGAGCTTGAGCGGCACCGTCAGCGACGACATCGCGCCCGTCGCGCCGGGCAGAAAGCTCTCGTCGACCGAGCTGTCCTTGCAGATGTAGGGCGTGCCCGTCGCCGCCACGCGCCCGATGATCCCGTTGCCCTCTGCCGCCGGGTAGAGCTCGAGATCGACCGCGGCCGCGGGGAACCCATGGCTCATCACCATCTCGAGCCGGCCGGTGTGCTGGTCGATCAGCCGGATCCCGAAGTGGTCGTAGTTGAGCAGGTCGTGCGAGGCCTTGACGATCCGCTCCTCAAGCAGCTTGAGCCGCTCGACCGCGTTCATATCGCGCACGGTCTCCGGGTCGAGCCGGGCCAGTGCCGAGCCCGCCTCGTCGATCGCCCCGATCTTCCGTTTGGCCTGCTCGGTCTCGGTGATGTCCCGCACGATGCCCACGGCCCGGTCGCCGTACTGCGACGCGCCGTGGGTGTGCATCGGCGTCGCCTGCAGCTCGTAGACCCGACCCGAGCCGCACTCGAGCTGGCCGCGCCAGCGGTGCGTACGCCGATCTTCAGATGACTCGGGCCCCGAGCCGGTCGAGGCGGGACGGCCTTGAAACGAAGCCGCCGCCTCTGCGGCGGCGGCGATCACGGTCTGCTGAACATCTTCGCGGAGACCGCCGAACATGGCGTTGCCCCAGAGCAGCCGCCCGCCGGCGGTCACGAGACAGATCGCCTCACCGATCGAGCGGAGCAGCACATCCCGTTCGTGGTCACCAAGGCCCGTCAGCCCGAGGGAACCGGGCTCGGCCAGCGTCACCACGAACGACGCGTCCGCGTGTTCCGGGCCGATGCTCTCGGCGTACACCAGGTCGCACCGGCCGCCCAGCATCGCTTCGAGCTGGTGCGTTTCTGCCCCGGGCGAGCCGAGGACGATCACTTTGGTCCTGACATCTGCCATGTGGTAGTCTGGGATCCAATTCGCACGCCGCGCCCCGCCGGATCCGAGCCGGGCCGGACACAGAGCCCATTCCGAGCTTCTGAGTATTCATCGGCAGCCGACGGTCCGTCGCCAAATTATCCACACCCACAGATCTCGGCGGGTTTTCGGGCCGACTTGAGGTTGGCGACCCCGCCAAGCGTAACCTGTCCCGATGCTGGAGGCGAAGGATTTGCACCGCTGGTTTGGGAGGCATCATGCCGTCCGCGGGGTCTCGTTCCGGGTCGCCGCCGGACAGGCCCTGGGTTTGCTCGGGCCCAACGGCGCCGGCAAATCAACGACGATCCGGATGCTTGCAGGCGTGCTCGCCCCCCATCGCGGAAAGGGGCTCATCGACGGAAAATGCACCGTCAGCGATCCGCTTCATGCACGACGCGCCGTCGGCTACCTCCCAGAATCCGCCGCTGTATACAGCGACATGACCGTGCGATCCGCCATTGCGTTCCGGGCCTCGCTCTACGGTCTCGGCGGCAGAGACCGCAGGAACGCGGTCGATCGGGCCATCGATCGCTGCCGGCTCGGCGAGGTCCCGGGCCGCAAACGCCTGGGCGCACTCAGCAAGGGTTTCCGCCAGCGAGTCGCGCTGGCCTGCGCGATGGTCCACGACCCCAAAGTCCTGATTCTCGACGAGCCGACCAACGGCCTCGACCCGACACAGCTCCGCGATGCCCGGTCGCTCATCGCCGGCCTCGCAGAGCAGCGGACGGTTGTCATCTGCTCCCACGTGCTGCCGGAGATCGAGCGGCTCTGCGAGCGCGTGGTCGTCGTCGGCGGCGGCCGCGTGCTGGCCGACCGACCGATCGACCAACTCGGCGCGCAGGCCGAGGCGCGGTGCATCATCGAGCTCCGATCCGACGCGAGCGATACACCAACGCTCACCGGCCTGCCGAACACGGCGCATGTCGAGCAACTCGCCGCGGACCACGGCTGGTCGCGCTTCGCGGTCACATCGACCGAGCTCAGGCCGGACGAGCTCCGCGAGGCCGTCGGCCGCGCCGCCGCGGGCCGGACCGTCCGCGAGCTCCGCGACGACCGGCCCGGGCTCGAGCAGGCCGTGCTCGCGATGCTGGAATCCGCGGATGGCCCACCGGCAGATCAGCCCGAACCACGCGCCGGGAGCACCGAGCCATGAGCCTCGGTGTGCGCCGCATCACCGCGATCGCGACCCGTGAGTTCGCGGCCCTGTTCCGCGTGCCGGTCGGCTGGCTGACGATCGCGGTGTTTCTCTTCCTGATCGGGCTGGTTTTTGTGCTGACCACGCTGCAGCCCGGCTCGCCGGCGACGATGCGCGGCGTCTTCGGCCTCGCGACCGTGATCATGATCGTCGTCGCGCCCGCGATCTCGATGCGGCTGATCAGCGACGAGCTGCGCTCCGGGACCGCCGAGCCGCTGCTGAGCGCGCCCGTCGCTGGCTGGCAGATTGCCGCCGGGAAGTTCGCCGCCGGCCTCGCGTTTCTTGCCGCCATGCCCGGATCGGCGGCGGGCGAGCTCACGAGCGCGAGCACGGCCGCGTGCAGCGCGGTCAGCCCGAGCATGGCGGC
>JBCDEF010000150.1:0-7118 GCA_039179915.1 Planctomycetota bacterium
CTAGGTTCTGTTTGACGGATCGGTTGTTCGGCGCATGGGCGGTTGCGCGATGGCTGTTGGTGAGCGATGCTGGTCTCCGGCAAGGAGGCCAATATGGCGAAGAAGAAAGGCCGCACGGGCCGCGGAGTCGATGGGCGGCCCGGTCGGCGGTACGAGATGACCGACGACGGCTTTGAACACATTAAGGGTCTGCTTCCGCGGCAGCGTCGGGGCGGGAAGTGGGCCGACCATCGCACCGTGCTCAACGGCATGTTCTGGGTGCTCAACTCGGGCGCACACTGGCGGGACATGCCGGCGCGATACGGCAAGTGGGAGACCGTCTACGGCCGATACCGGCGGTGGACACGCGAGGGTCTGTTCGACCGGATCCTCGATCGTCTGCATATCGCGCTCGACGACGAGGGCCGGATCGACTGGAGCGTCTTCGATGTCGACGGGTCGAGCATCCGCGCCCACCGCGTCGCGGCGGGTGCGTCGGCAACCTCGAAAAAAACAGGCCGAACGAGCCGGGAGATCACGCCCTGGGACGATCCCGCGGAGGCTTTGGCACGAAGCTTCATCTTGTGACCGACGGTCGGGGCGTGCCGCTCGGGGCGTTGGTCACCGCCGGCCAGGCCCACGAGTCGAAGAGCTTCGAGGCGTTGATGGACACGGTGGAGATCCGTCGTCGGAGGCGTCCCGACGCGGTCGCGGGGGACCGGGGCTACAGCTACCCGCGGATCCGAGCGTGGTGCTCGCAACGTGGCATCGAGGCGGTGATCCCGACCCGCCGAGACCAGCCCCGCGAGCGTCTGGATCGGCGGAAGTACCGCCGACGGAACGTGGTCGAGCGGTGCATCGGCTGGCTGAAAGAAGCCCGCCGCGTCGCGACACGCTATGAGAAGCTCGCGACCCACTACATGACCATGGTCAAACTCGCCATGATTCAGCGGTGCCTGCGATTGCTTGATCCGTCAAACAGAACCTAATGCAGCCGAACGGACTCGGCGTCGGCCGCGGGCTCAGAATCTGACGCACGCGAACGCCACTTCGCGGCCTCAGGTGCGACTCCCATCTCCTCGTAGACCTCCGCGAGGCGTTCCGCGGCAGTCCGCGCTCCCGCGGCCTGCTCGGCGCCCGGCGCCGCCGACAGGATCGCGTACGCCTCTTCCAGCCGATCGGCCGCAGCCGCCGGTTCGCCCACGCGCGCGAGGCTGACGCCCCACTGCGACAGCAGCGACCCGAGCATCGGGTGCCCGGAGGGCACCATGCCGCGGACCGCCGGGACGGTGTCGGCGAACATCGCCTGGCCGTCCTCGGGCCGGTCGGCCTCGACCAGCATCACCGCGAGCCGCGTCGCGATCTCGATCGTCGGGACCGCATCGGTGCCCAGCTCGTCGGCCGCGGTGCGGTAGACCGGCTCAAGCAGGGCGACGGCCTCATCCAGCCGATCGGTGTTGCGGAAGAGCGACGACAGGCTCATGGTGCAGGTCAGCGTGCCGGGGTGCAGCGGGCCGAAGACGCGCCGGCAGCGCTCGAGTGTGTCGATGAAGAGCGGCTCGGCTTCGTCATACCGGCCCATGCTCTCGTAGAGGAAGGCGAGGTTGTGGGCGGTGACGAGGGTATCGGGGTTGTCGGGCCCGGCCTGCTCCCGGGCGAAGGCCAGGCCGCGGGTGTAGATCGGTTCTGCTTCGTCGTATCGGCCGAGGCCCTCGTAGGCGACAGCGACATTGTGCCACGCGGTGCGCGTTGCCGAATGGTCCTGGCCGAACATGGCCTCGCGTGCCTCGGCGACGGCGAGATAGGCGTCGGCGGCGGCTTCGTAGTCTCGTGCGGCGAGCGCCAGCCCGCCGCGGGTCATCAGGGCGTAGACGGTGATGCGGTCGTCGTCTTCGAGGACGCCGGTGCGGCGTGCGTCGAACTCGTCGAGCAGCTCGAGGGCGCGGGCGGTGTCGCCGAAGCCGTCGCGCTCGATCTCGGCGAGCATGACGATGTTCTCGAGCGTTTCGGGGTGTTCGGGGCCGACGGTTGAGTCGCGGTGGGCGAGCAGGTCGGTGAGGATGACTCGGGCCTCATCGAAACGGGCGGTGTCGCGGTAGAGCGAGCCGAGGTCCTGGGTGGCCATCCGGGTGAGCTCGTGGTCGGGCCCGAGGTCGGATTGGAAGAGCTCGATCGCGCGTTCGGCCATGGGCATGGCGGCGTCGAACTCGCCCAGAGCGTGGTAAACATTGGCGATGTTGTTCCGGATGGCGGCCTCGGTGACGGGCTCGTCATCGAAGCGGCCGTCGAGGCTGACGGCGGCGGTGTCGATCGCTTCGCGGACGGTGGCCTCGTGGCCGAGTGCGGAGGGAACGACGGCGGCGAGAACATCGTTGTTGAAAAAGCTGGTGACCGCCTCGGCAAGCGCGGCGCGGCGTTCGGCCTCGGCGGTTTGGGCCCGGGCGATGGTGCGCTGCTCGAGGGCGACGCCGAGCGAGGCCGAGACGCCGACGACCGCGCCGACGAGCGCGGTCAGCGCGACGGTCGCGGCGATGGCGGCCGGCTTGTGCCTCTTGGCGAGCCGGGAGAGCTGGTAGATCGCGCTCGGGGGGCGGGCGGTGATGGTGAGCCCGTCGAGGTGCCGGCGGATGTCTTCGGCGAGCGCGGCGGCGGACTGGTAGCGGCGTGACTTGTCTTTGTTGAGCGCGAGGGCGGCGATGGTTTCGATGTCGCCGCGGAGCTTGGGCTCGAGCGTGGAGAGCCGCGTCGGCTCGTCCTCGCGGATAACGCGGGCGGCCTCGACCAGGCCGCGATCGGTTGTGTCGTGCGGGAGCTTGCCGCTCATGAGCTGGAAGAGCAGGACGCCGAGGGAGAAGACGTCGGACCGGGTGTCGACATCGGCCGGTTGACCGCCGAGCTGCTCTGGGCTCATGTAGGGGAGTGTGCCGACGAGCTGGCCCTGGGCGGTATGGATGGTCTCGTCGGCGGGGGTGCGTTCGGTGGCTCGGGCGACGCCGAAGTCGAGGACCTTGACGATCGGCGCGTCGACCGACTCGCCAGTCTCGGCATCGGTGGCGACGAGGATGTTGGCCGGCTTGAGGTCGCGGTGGATGACGCCCTGGGCGTGAGCGTGCTGAACGGCGTCGCAGACCGCAGCAAACAGCCTGAGCCGCTCGCGTGGCGTGGCGTTGGTCGTTGCGGCCCAGTGGTCGATGGGCAGGCCGCGGACGAGCTCCATGGCGAAATAGGGCCGTGGGCCGGTTTCGGTCTCGGCGACACCGGCTTCGAAGATCTGCGCGATGCCGGGGTGCCGCAGGCGGCCGAGGGCCTCGGCCTCGAACTCAAAGCGGCGGATCAGGTTGGGCGTGGCCAGGCCCGGGCGCAGCACCTTGAGCGCAACGGTGCGCCGGGGCGAGCTTTGCTGTGCTTCGTAGACGACGCCCATGCCGCCGGCGCCCAGGCGCGAGAGCACGCGGTAGCCGGCGATCTCTGTTGGGTCACGCTCGGTATCTTTGATAGCGCGGTGCAGCTCTTGCTGAACGGCTTCGGGTGCGAGGGCCTCGGAGCCCCCGCCGCGGGATTCCTGGGCGAGCAGCTCGAGGACCTCGGAGCGGATGCGCTCGTCGTTTGGGGCGAGCTCGATCAGGCGGGCTTCGCGCTGGTCTTCGGGCAGATCGCAGACGGCCTGGAAGAGGTCGTCGAGCCGTTTGAAGTCGTCGCTGGCGGTCAACCCTCGGTCTCCATGCGTTGCAGTTCTCTGGCGAGCCACGAGCGGGCCATGCGCCACTCGCGGGAGGCGGTGGCGCGTGAGACGCCGACGAGCTCGGCGGCGTCTTTCTCGTCGATGCCGCAGAAGAATCGGAGCTCAACGAGGCGTGCTTTCCGTTCGTCGAGCTCGCCGAGCTTTGTCAGGGCCGCGTCGAGCTGCTCGACATCGAGCCCGTCGGACGCGGTGTGCTCGGGCGCGCCGATCGCGCCCTCGTCGAGGACAACGCGTCGGGCGCCGCCGCCGCGCTTCAAACGATTTTTGGCTCGGGCGTGGTCGACGAGGACCCGCCGCATGACGGTTGCGGCCAGGCCCATGAAGGCGGAGCGGTTGTCGGCGGTGACGGTCCGCTGGTCGATGAGCTTGACGTAGGCCTCGTGGACGAGCGCGGTGGCCTGGAGGGTGTGGCCGGCGCGTTCGGCGGCGAGCATGGAGCCGGCGAGGCGGCGGAGCTCGTCGTACAGCACGGGTGTGAGATCGTCGGCGGCGTGAGCCTCGCCCATCGTCAATCGGCGGAGTGCCGTGGTGGCTTCGAGGGTCCCGTCTGTCACCGTAGTCGTGCTCCGTGCGAGGCCGTAAGTCGTTTCTGAGTCTACACGAAGAGGGGGGTGCCCCGGCGATGCCCGGTGAAGGTGGCGTGAAATTCTCATGGGCGTATGAGGCGCTGAGGGATGCGGACTCGCGTTATCGGGAGACCTCTCATTTTTGAACCGGAGACTATCGATGACGCACAGCACCATGCAGACCCGAATCGCACTGATCTCGGCGGCCCTCGGCCTTGCTCTGACCGCCGGCACGGCCCTGGGCCAGACAATCCGGACCGTGGGCCCGAACCTGACCGATTTTGACCATATCACGATCACCGCGGCATTGGCGGCTTCCGTTGACGGCGACACCATCCTCATTGAGCCGGATGTCTACCCGGAAAACATCGAGATCGTGGGGCTCGATGTGACCATAGAAAATGCTAATCCGGGCGCGGGCGAGGTCATCATCTTCGGACAGGGGCTCGACCGCGTTCTGTTGCTTCCGAGTGGTGCCGGCAGCGACATCGTGCTGCGTGATCTGGTCTTCGAGGGCGGCCTGGCCCTGCCCGGCGGCAGCGGCGGCGGGCTGGCGGTCAGCGCCGGGAACAGCGCCGTTATCGAACGCTGTGTCTTTCGCAACAACGAAGCGGACCGCGACGGCGGCGGGCTGTTTATCGCCGGCACCGCCACCGTGCGTGATTCGGTGTTCGAGAACAATATCTCGGGCGATGACGGCGGCGGCATCTTCATCGGTGGCACATCCGTCAGCGCGACGCTCGAAGACCTCACCATCAGTGCGAATCAGTCGCTGTCTTCCGGCGGCGGGATCGCATACGAGTCTGTCGGTGAGCGGGCCAGCTTCACGCGGCTGACCATCGAGAACAACATGTCTGCCAGCCGGGGCGGCGGATTCGCGGTGCTCGGCGGCAGCACGGCAGGCATCGTTCGGATCGATGATTCGGTCTTCATCGGAAACAGCAGCACCAACTCGAACTCGGGCGCGCTCTGGGTCTCGGACCTCGATACGGCCCGCGTGGTCAACAGCCTGTTTATCGGAAACTCGGCAGCCACCATCGGCGGAGCCGTGCGGAGCGAGGGGATCTTCGACGCGATCAACTGCACGTTTGTTGACAACAGCGCGGCCAGCGAAGGCGATACCTTCTCTGTGTCGCCCGGCGACTCGGTCCTGCTCGTCAATTCGATCGTGGTCAACGACTCGGCCGACAGCGCAGCGGGGACGGGTGCGTACATCTTCCGGAACTCGCTTGTGCCCGAGGCGCCGAACGGCACGCCCGACGCCGACGGCAACTTCAACGCCGACCCGATGTTCGTCGATGCGGCCGCCGGCGACTACCGCCTGATGGCCGGCTCGCCCGCGATCGACGCGGGCGACTCGCTCGGCAGCTTCGGCGGCATCGGCATCACCTCGCTGGTGACCGACTTGGACGGCAACGTCCGGAATCTGGACGACAGCGACACGCCGAACACGGGCATCCCCGCGTGGGAGTTGAACATCGACCTAGGCGCGTTCGAGTTCCAGCCCGAGCCGGACGCCGGCGACTTTTGCGAGGGCGACGTGAACCGTGACACGTTCGTCGACGGCTCGGACTTCTTCGCTTGGGTCAGCATCTTCGGCAACGGCGGCTGCGACTGAACCGGATCCGCATCTCGACCATCACGTCGGCCGTAAGGGGCCGGGCGGGTGGGGGAAGCCCCGTTCGCCCGGTCTGTTTTCGTCGCGGCGCCGATGGCTCGGGCACGGGCTCGAGATCGAGCTGGCGTCACCATGCGTCCTCGAACGCGCCATCAATGAGCGAACGCACCGCGTCGACCTGCTGCGGAAGCACCGCGTGCGGCGCGCGGTCGTACGCTTCCAGCCGCACACGCCCACCCATCGACCGCAGCGTCCCGGCCGTCTCCTCGACCCGGTCCCACGGCACGTGCGGATCCGGCCGCGACGACCCAAGAAAAACCGGCGTGCCGCTCAGCGAACCGGCGGCGGGGAACGCGGTGCCGGGCGGGCCGATCAGCCCGCCGGTCAATGCGGCGACGAAGCCGTAGCGGCGCGGGAACCGGTACGCGTGATCGGCGGCCAGGCACGCGCCCTGCGAAAACCCGAGCAGCCCGCAGCGCTCGGCGTTCAGGCCGGCCGCCGCCAAGCCGTCGAGCACCGACGCGATCACGCGGTGCGCCGACTCCACGCCCGCGCTGTTCTGCTCGCCGTCGGCCATGAACGAAGCCGGGTACCACGTCCCGCCCGCGGCCTGCGGCGCCGCGTACGCCACACCGTTATAGCCGATCGACTCCGCCAGCGCCTGCATGCCCGCGGCCGTCCCTCCCCGCCCGTGCAGAAGCACCACCGCGAGCGACGCCTCCGGCAGCCCGGCCCCGGACCACACGAGCCCAGCATCGGAATGCGGCGGCCGGAACGACGACCCGGAATCGCCCGGCTCGCTCATGGCGGAGACTCCTTGCTTCGGTACGCTTCGGCTTGCTTCGGCTTGCTTCGGTGTTCGCCGCTCCGGACCTCGGCATCAATCCAGCGGGATCAGCACCGACTCGATCTCCGATCGCCGCGGCTCGAACTGCGGCGGCAGCTTAAGCGAATCGCCCAGCGACTCGCGCGGCTCATCGACGTCAAAGCCGGGGCCGTCCGTCGCCGCCTCAAAGATCAGCCCGCCCTCGATCCGGAAATAGATCGACCGGAAGTATTGGCGGTCCTTGATCGGCGTCGCTGAAACCCCCGCGGCCCGCAGCGCATCGGCGAGCTTGCGCTGCGCCGCGTCGTCCGACACGCGCCAGGCGACGTGGTGCACGCTGCCCGCGCCCATCCGCCGGTGCGGCGCCGGCGGCACCTCGACCAGTTC
>JBCDEF010000151.1:0-7012 GCA_039179915.1 Planctomycetota bacterium
GGGCCGCCCATCGACTCCGCGGCCCGTGCGGCCTTTCTTCTTCGCCATATTGGCCTCCTTGCCGGAGACCAGCATCGCTCACCAACAGCCATCGCGCAACCGCCCATGCGCCGAACAACCGATCCGTCAAACAGAACCTAGCCGAACCCGCCGCGGGCGGTCTGGATCGCGGCGGCGACCTCGTCGCACTTTTCCTGATGGGCCGCGTTGTCGGCATCGAGCGCACGCGCACGCGCGAGCACATCGTCGGCTTCGTCGAGCCGGCCCGCGGCCAGCAGGCACCGCGCGAGGTTGCGGGTGAAGATCGCGTGCAGGTACGCGGGGTAGCCGGACTCTTCGCCGGTGTGCTCGACGACGGTCCGCAGGTGCGTGACGGCCTCTTCGCCCTGGCCGAGCGAGCGGAGCAGCATGCCGAGGTTGTTGTGCGTGACCAGGGTGTCGTACTCGGTCGGGCCGAGCATCGACTGCTGCCGGGCCAGCAGCTCGCGCTGAATCTTTAGCGCCTCGGCGGTGTTGCCAACCTTCTCTTGGGCCTGGGCATAGTTGCGGAGCGCGAGCATCGATCGGGGGTGGTCCGCGCCGAACGCTTGATCCATCAGCGGGACGAGCTCGGTGGTGACCCGCACCGCCTCATCGATCCTATCGAGCTGGAGCAGCAGCACGGCGTGGTTGTTCATCGCGACCGCGGTGCTCTGATGCGCCGGGCCCTCGATCCGGCGTTCCTCGTCGATCACGCTGCGGCTGAGCTCGAGCGCCTCGTCCTCGCGGCCGACGGAGTAGAGCGCGTCGACCATGTTGCCGCGGAACATGCGGTAGTCGTAGTGCTCGGGGCCCAGCACGTCCTCCATCCGCTCGGTCACGCCCTCGAACAGCCTGATCGACCGTTCGTACTCGCCGGCGTAGTTGAGCGCGGTGCCGAGGTTGCCCGCGGCGAGCATCGTGTCCGGGTGGTCGTCGCCGAGCGTCCGTGTGTTCAGGTCGACCAGGTCCTGATAGAGATCGGCGGCGTCGGCGGCGAGCTGGAGTTCCAGCGACGCACGGCCCAGCCCGCTCATCGCCGCCCGTGTGTGCTCGTGGCCCACCTCGAGCTCGGCGTTGCCAAGATCGACCGCGCGCTGCAGCGTCTCGAGCCCCTCTCGGGGCAGCCCGGCGACGCGCTGCGACTCGCCCAGGGCCACAAGCGCTGCAACGCGGACATCCGCCTGCGCGTCGTCAAGCGCGAACAACGCCTGCACGCTCTGGCCCGCGAGCTCGACCGCCAGCTCCGACCGGCCGACGTGCACAAGGCTGTTGGCCTTGTCGGTCTTCAGCCCGGCGAGCAGGACGGGGTCGGCCGGCTGCTGCTTCTGGGCGAGCTCGGCGGCGAGGTCGTAGTGCTCGATCGCCCGGTCGTGCAGCGAGAGCGACGCGTAGGTCCAGCCGACGGTGCGGTGCAGATCGGTCTGGACGATCGGGTCGCCGATCGATTCGTCGCCGATCGTCTGCGCCCAGCGGTCGAGCAGGTCGACGACGCGCACGTTCGGCCCGTCGACGCCCGGGTCGGCCGAGGCGAGCATCGACCGCAGGAACTGGTACGAGGTCTCGAGCCTGGCCCCGGCCTCGAGGGCCGCGTCCCGCTCGCGCGACGCGGAGACGAAGCCGACCGTCGCGAGCGTGCCCAGCAGGCCCACGGCGATCCCTGCCGCGGCGACCAGGCCCACCAGCGCCGGGTTCCGGCGGGCGAAGCGGCTGAAGAGGTACGCCGCGGTCGGGCGCTTCGCGCTGACGGGCCGCCCGTCGGCCAACCGCTCGAGATCGTCGGCGAAGGCAGCGGCCGAGTCGTAGCGCCGCTCGGCGTCGGTGTCGGTGGCTTTGCGGTAGACGGCCTCGGCGTCCTGCGGCAGCGCCAGCGCCGCGGTCTCGAGCTTTGGCAGCTGGCCGCGGACGATCGAGGTCGCCGTCTCGATCGGCGAGCGGTCCCGCTGCGGCACGGCCGGCTCGCCGGCGAGCAGCTCGTACATCAGCACACCGATCGAGTAGACGTCTGTCGCCGTGCCGATCGGGCCGTTGGTGCCCTCGATCTGCTCCGGGCTCATGTAGCCCAGCGTTCCGAGCATCTCGCCGGTCGTCGTGTGCACCGCCGCAGCCGTGTCGTCGAGGAGCCGGGCGACGCCGAAGTCCAGCACACGCGGCCGGCCGCTCTGGTCGACAACGATGTTCGCCGGCTTGAGGTCGCGGTGAATGATCCCCGCCTGGTGGGCCGCGTGGATGCCGCGGGCGATAGTCGCCAGCAAACGGATGCGCTGATCAACGGGCATGGTCCGCGCCGCGTCGGCCACGGTGTGGCCCTCGACGAGCTCCATGAGGATAAACGGCACCTCGGCGCCGCTCGCGGTCCGCGCCGAGCCCGTACGGTGGACCGTGGCGATCGTCGGGTGGCTGAGGCTCGCAAGGACGCGAGCCTCTTGCTCGAACCGGCTGCGTGCCAGCGCGCTGGTCGCGGCCGACCGCAGCAGCTTGACCGCGACGCGTCGCTCGGGCGATCGCTGCTGCGCCTCGTAGACATCGCCCGAGGCGCCACGGCCGAGCAGGCCCAGCAGCCGAACGCCCTCGATCTCGATCTCGGGCAGCTCGCCGGCTGGGGCGAGGCCCAGCATCTCGTCCGCGGCGGCGTCCAGGCCGGCTTCGTCGTTGTCCTCGTCGATCAGGCGGCTGACCGCGGCGTGCAGTTCGGGGTTGCCCCGGCAGCGCTCGTCGAGCCAGGCCCGCTCGTCGCCGGGCGCCGCCTCGCATAGTTCGCGGTAGACGCGCAGCGCTTGGTCAAGCATGCCCCGTTCGGTCATGACCCGGCTCCGCAGGCGGCGATGCTCTCGCGGAGCCAGGTCCGCGCGGCGCCCCAGTGCCGCTTGACCGTCCGCGGCGCGACGCCCAGCAGCGAGGCCGTGTTCGTCACCGAGAGCCCGGCGAAGTAGCGGAGCATCACGACGTCGTAGAGCTGGGTGTCGAGCTGGCGGAGGCGATCCAGGGCGGCATCGAGCGAGAGCACGCTTTCGGCATCCGAGCCTTCGCCGCCGACCGCGGGCTGCTCGACGTCGGGAAGCTGGACCCGCGGCCGCCCGCCGCCGCGCTTGACGGCCTTTCGACGCCGGGCTTCGTCGACGAGCACACGCCGCATGCACTCGGCGGCGGCGGCGTAGAACGCCCGGTCGTCCGCCCAGGTCAGCACAGGGTCGTTCTGCAGCCGCAGGTACACCTCGTGCACCAGCGCGGTCGGCTGCAGCGTGATGCCCTGGGCCTCGGAGGCCATCTGCGACCGAGCCAGCAGCCGCAGCTTCTGGTAGATCGCCTCGCTGAGGTCGCCGCCGAGACCGTCCGTTTGTGCGTCGGTCGTGCGTGTGGGCGAGGTTCCATCGCCTGTCGGCGGGGTCGGTTGTGGAATTTCTGACGATCGCATGGCCCCGCTCCGTGCCGACTTACGCCACTTCGGGATGAGCAGGAACCCGCCCGCGACACGCGTGCGGCGCTGCCTGGATGGTGCACACGTGGTGCATCCGCACCTTACCAGAGCGAGATCAGTCTGTCGATGGAGATTCATATGTTGTACGGGACGAAAGCGGTGCTTTTGGCGGCTTCGATGGGTGTTATCGGGGTCGCGAGCGCGAATTCACAAGTATCGGCCTGGGCAAACGCCTCCGGCGGGAGCTGGAACGACGGGCTGAACTGGGACACGGGCATCGTCCCGACGCTGCCGGGGCAGTCGGCGGTGATCGGCATCAACGGCATGTACGAGGTCACCTACACCGGTGTCGCGTCGGCGATCGGTGCCCTGGATCTGACCAACCCGGACGCGACGCTCAGCATCCTCCCCGGCGGCACGCTCGGGCTGAGCGCGAACTCGGTGAACAACGGCCTGATCCGGCTCAACCCGAGCGCGTCAAGCTTCAACAGTGTGCTGGCGATTGGTGCACCGATGACCCTGAGCGGCTCGGGCGAGCTGCGGATGCAGACGAGCTTTGACAACAGCCAGATCGCGGGCGTTGGCCTGCTGACCAATGCCGCCGGTCACACGATCCGCGGCGTGGGTCAGATCTTCGCCCCGCTCAGCAACGGGGGCCGTGTTGCGGCCGATATCGGCGTGTCGGTCTCGGGGAACAACCTGGAACTGCGTTCCGCGATCGGCAACAGCGGGCGCCTCGCAGCGGCCGCCTCGTCCCTGCTGGAGATTGAGAGCGGCACGCTCGTCACCCAGCCCTCCGGTGAAATCGTCGCGGAGAACGGGGGCACCGTCTCGCTGCTCGGTGGCTCGGGCGTGATCGGCGGCGAGATCGCCAGCGAAGGGACCGGCTTCGTGCAGACAATCACCGGCAGCGTCGGTATGGAGAGCATCACCAACACGGGCGACCTGCGGTTCCAGCCTGGCAGCACCGTCGATGTCACCGGTACCGGGCTCGTCAACACCGGCCAGATCGATATGAACCCCGCCGCTTCATCGAGCAACAGCGTGATGAATTTCGTCCAATCCGGAGCGATTGAGGGCACGGGCACAATCCGCATGCGAACCTCCTTCGACAACACGCAGATCATTGCCGAACCCGGCCAGAGCGTGCTGCACGCCGCGACACACACCATCCGCGGTGTCGGCCGGATCGATGCGCCGGTGATAAACAACGGCACCATCTCCGCGGACGTCGGCGTCTCGGTCTCGGGCAACAACCTCGAGCTTCGGATCGAAGACAAGGTCAACAACGGCCTCATCTCCTCCGAGGGCAGCAGCTTCCTGGATATCGAAGCGATTGCGATCGATCAGTCCGGCGGCGGCGAGATCCGCGCGGAAGACGGCGGCGTGGTCGGGTTCTTCGGCGTGTCATCGGTCACAGACGGAGAGCTCAACGCGATCGGCGCGGGGTTCTACGACGTCGAATCCGGGGCGGACACCACGCTGTCCAATGTGACCCTCAGCGGCAACGGGCGGATTTCACCGAACGGCGAGGTCATCCTCGCCGGAAGCGGAATCACGAACAACGGCCTGCTCGAGATCAACCGTGACGCCTCTTCGTCGAACGGGCTCCTGACCGCGCTGTCTCCTGTCACGATCGACGGGGCGGGTGAGATCCGGATGCGAACTGCCTTCGACAACAGCCAGATCAACACCGGCGGGGCCGGCGTCATCACACACGGCGCCGATCATCTCATCCGCGGCGTCGGCCAGATCAACGCCGCGCTGATCAACGACGGCATCATCTCCGCCGATGTCTCGGTCTCCGTGTCGGGCGCCGAACTCACACTCCGCACCGAGAACAAGATCAACAACAACACCATGACGGCCGAAGCCGGCACGAGGCTCGATATCGATGCCATTACGGTCACCCAGGGCCCGGCCGGCATGATCCTTGCCAGCGATGGTCAGGTGAACCTCGGCACGGGCACACGGATCGAGAACGGCATGCTTGCATCGACCGGAACCGGGTTTGTCTCGAACGACGCGGGTATCCAGGAACTCAGCGGGATCGACTTCACCGGCGACATGCGGCTCTCCCCGGGCTCAACCGTCACGGTTGATGCTTCGGGTCTCACCAACGACGGTCTGATCCAGCTCAACCCCAACGCCTCCTCGTCGAACGCGGTCCTCGAGCTTGACGATGCATCGATCGATGGCACCGGCGAGATCCAGATGCGGACCGCCTTCGACAACAGCGAGATCCGCAGCGCGGCGGCAACAATCGGCGTTCTCGGTGCGGGCCAGCTCGTCCGCGGTGTCGGCCGGTTCCGTGGCGAGCTGGTCAACAACGGCGAGATCCGGGCCGACGTCTCCGTGTCGGTCAGCGGCACCTCGCTCGAAGTCGGCACCGATTCGATGATCAACAACGGCCTGCTGGCCGGCCGGCCGGGCTCGACACTGATCCTCGATAATGTTGTCGACCAGAGCGGCGGCGGAGAAACCCTGGCCGAGGGAGGCATCGTCTCACTCGCTGATGGAAACGTGCTGATCGGCGGCACGCTCGATGCCAGCGGCGATCTCGTCGGCGCACAGCCCTCGTGGACAACCATCGGCGTCTCGTCGATCGAAGGGACCGTGGTCTCGGGCAACGGCTTCGTGAACGCGGGCGACACGCTGGCGACCGGATCCGTCCAGAACCTACGCAGTAGCCGGTTTACAGGGTCTGGCGCCGTATTGGTTTGAACTCGATAGTCAGCTCTTTTTGAGTGACCAAGGCGATTTCTCCCTGAGATTCGAGGCCGAGTATGAGCTAAGGCTCACGCAGCGGCTCATTCTCCAACCTCGCGTGGAGCTCAACGCCGCGTTCTCGGATGATGCTGAAATCGGTGTAGGTTCCGGCCTGTCGACGGCTGACCTAGGGCTGCGCCTGCGCTACGAGGTACGGCGCGAGTTTGCCCCATACGTGGGTATCAGCTGGATCGAGAGCTTCGGCCAAACGCGCGACTTTGAGTCGGTCGATGATCCCCAGCGCGACGAGTTCGCATGGGTAGCCGGCGTACGATTCTGGTTCTAGCACCTCGGAGCAACCATCTCAGGGCCGGTGGCCGGATCGGTAATCCGAACTCCTGGAAACTGAAATCTCGTGCAAAAGGACCCGACTCGCAGTGTCAGTGACCTGACAGACAAGCGGTGAGTCTCGAAGTTAAGCTCTTTGCTAAATGGAGGCACTCGCATGAAAGCAAACCTTGCAGCGACCATACTCAGCCTTGTCATCCTCGGGGACTCAGGTGCGGCTGAACGTTCGACGGGTCGCTTCAGCGAGGCAGGCGCGGGCAACCCAGTCGCAACTGCCCACGCTGTCTCCGCGGCGCAGCCGGTGGGCAACGCCGTAGACCCGGTTTTCTACTACTTTGACGAGGCAAAGTTTCTGGCCGAAACCGGCGCCAACGATCTGAGCGGCGCGCTGCCAGGGAGCACCAGCAGTACCTCAGCCCAGACAGTTGGCGGTGTTGAATTTGTGTCTCACCCGCCATCAACGCTGAATTTCAGCGATTGGTCGGCTGGCCTGCCGGACAGCTTCGAACTGGCGCTCGA
>JBCDEF010000152.1:0-6927 GCA_039179915.1 Planctomycetota bacterium
CGCCCACCCGACGCCGAACGCCGAGACCGACAGCACCACGAGCAGCACCGCCGCCACGGGCGAGCCCGCCCGGATCCGCAGCGGCCCGGCGCTCGCCGGTTCACGCTTGGGCAGGTCCACCGTCTTCTTTAGCGCCCAGACCAAAAGCAGGAACAGCCCCAACCCCGGGAACAGCAGCAGCGTGCCGATGAAGGTGTGCGCCTCGCCCTGGGCCAGGTCCGGGTCCTGCAGCGTCAGCAGGCCCAGCACCGCCACGCGGATGATGTTCATAAACAACGCGACCGGGACGGACATCAGCACCACTGCGATCCGGTGCCACCAGACCCTGCACGTCAGCAGCGCAACCGTCGCGCCGAGCGCGACGAACGCGACCACCATGCGCATGCCGCTGCACGCCTGCGCGACATTGAGCGGGAACTCCTCGCCCGAGCTGGTGATGACCGTCAGCACGTTGCCGTTGACCTCGGTCTGGAAGCCGAAGGCCAGGCCGATGATGCCCAGAAGCACAAACGCGCCCTGGCTCGCGATGATCTGCAGCGGCCAGGTGATTTCGAGCATGATCCGCTCGGCGATCGTAACCCCGAGCGCCAGAAACAGCACCGGCATCGCCAGGTGCCGCATCGCCGCCGGGCCGAATAGCGACAGCGCCACGCCGAAGAGCGTGACTACCACGCTGAAGCCCTGGAACATGTGCAGGCCCGGGAACGGCCCGATCGAGAACGTCAGATACGCCATAACCCCAAGCAGCACCGGCACGAGCCCGGGCCAGAACGGCCGAAGCTCGCTGGCCGCCAGATCCGCCCGCCGCTGCCAGATCATGTACCCAGCGATCGCGGGAACAAAAAAAGCGTGGCCCCAGTCCTCGACCTGCACCGAACTGAACTGGGCCTGCTTCTCGAACCACCGATAAAACAGACCGACGAACGCGACCGCCAGCCCCGCGAGCATCGCGATCGACAGCGGGTCGATCAGGCCCGATGCCGAGGCAGCTGCATCGGACCGGAGACCGGTTTTCGTCGAAATCGTCGTCATCGCCGCACGCACATCCCAGACCGCTGGCGGGCCCACCGACTCGCACACCTGCGAGCCGGCTCCCGCCGATCTCCGTCCCGAGGGCCTACGCGACTGCGCGCCCCCGGGTTCGGAGCCTGGTACCGAACTCCCCAGTCGATACCGAACCATTGTTGTCCGGCGGCCCGCGCCTGTCAGTACGGCCGCCGCGAATCACCCACCGATGTTTGACGGCGGGGCGCCGAACACATCGTTGCCGAAGTTCCGATCGAGCAAGAACCCGAACCCGTACGAAGCCCGGAAACCACCGCGGACGATCGCCAGCGGGAAGGCCCAGAAGTTCGTGCCGATCACGATGTGATCGTTCGGCTTCAAGAAGATATCCGGGTGCGTGCCATCCGCGATCTGCCGCAGATCGAGCATCACCGTCGCCTGCCGGTCCGTGCCGACCATCCGCGTCAGGTCGACCCGTTCGGGGATCGCCAGGGCGCCGAGGTCGCCGGCCGAGGTGATCAGCCGCCTGAGCGTCAGCTCCGGGCTGTAGTTGTACGCGCCGGGTCGGGCGATCTGCCCGCCGATGTAGATCGTGCCAGAGCCCGGCGAGGGCACACGCACGATGTCGCCCGGACGGATCACGATGTTCACGCTCGCGTCGCCGCGAAGCAGCGGCTCGACCGGGACCGCGATAATCCGCTGCGTTACCGCCCGCTCCGCCTGGGCGGCCGCTTCGTCAAGCTCCGGCAGGCCCAGATTCGGGACGCCCACGCCGCTGTCCTCGATCTGCACCCATCGCCCATCCAAGAAGATAAACTGGCTGGGTGAGGTATCAAAGCGGCTGGTGGCCTCGGGCTGGACCAGGTCGATCGCGGGCGCCCGCCCGTCCTGGCTCTGGGTCTCGGGCTGAACAGCGGGCTGAACAGCGGATCGGCCCGCGAGCCGTCCGGCATCGACTGCGCCGAACACCGCCGGCATCCCGCCCTCGCCGTTCTCGCCCTCTCGCTCGAACTCTTCAAACAGCTGCAAGAGGCTTCCGGGGCGATCCTCGATGTCATCCGGAACGCCGGCCGCGTTCTCGGGGCCCGAGGATCCCGGGCGGCCGGGATCCCCGAACTCGCTGGACAGCGCGGTCTGACGGATCACAAAAATCTCCGGGAGCGACTCGTCCAGCAGCCCGCCGGTCGCCGCGATCGCCTCCAGCAGGCGGTAGCCAGGCTCGGGGATGAAGAACGGCCCGGGCTGCCGCACGGCCCCGATGACGTTGAACAGGTTCGACCGCCGGCCGTCGATGGTCACCGCCACCGTCGCGTTCCGGATCAGGTCCTGGGCCGCCAGCCCGTCGACGACCGTGTTCCGCACCTGATCACCGGTCATGCCGAGGATGAAGAACTTGCCGATGCCCGCCAGGTCGATGGTGCCGTTGTCTTCGACTCGGACCGGGAACGGCGTCTGAATCCCGGTCGACGGGTAATCGAAAATGACCACCGTGATCGAATCGCCCGGGGCCAGCCGGTACTCGGTGATCTCGGGCATCAGATCGGCCGCGATCGGCGGCTCGGCGTCGAGCCCCTGGCCGTCGTCCGGCTCGATCGCCGCGATCCGCTTGAGGATCGGCACCTCAACCGGCGTGGGTTCCCACCGGCCCACGACGGCCGGGTCGAAAAAGGAGTCGATACCGCAGCCTCCGCCGAGCACCGCCGCACAGGCGGTCAGGACAAGAACGGCACGCGACGCGGATCCGACGGCTGGCTTGCTCTTCACGGTCTGCTTCCCGGTCCGGGGTCTCGCTCGGGGGCCCGGAACCAACCGGACAGCAACGAGCAGAAGGACAAAACTATCGGACCTCCGGCGCACCGGAGGTGACGAGTCTAGCGGCGCAACCGCAAACGCGCGACGCCGCCGCACAAGGGACCATCGGCCGCGGCACCGGCCCGCGTGAACGAAATCCGCGCTGTTCTCGGGCCTCATGGCGGCCGCTCGCCCGGGGCCCGGCCCCCGTCGCCCGCGTGCGGTCCCCGATCAGAGCGATTCCTACTATCAGTCATGACCACCGCGCCCCGCCCACATGTGCCAAGCCCGGCCGCGCCCTCACCCGATGCCATCGCCCGAACGGTCGCACGACACCCACGCCCCGCCGGCGGCGACCCTATGCGACGCGTCGACAAGCCCGTTCTCAGCCTCTCGGGCATGGTCATCAACAACAGCGAAAAAGATCACCTGGCCACCAAACGCAAGCCGAAGTGGCTCAAAGCCAAGGTCCCCGGCGGGCCGGGCTACGAAAAACTCCGCGGCATCATGGACGAGCACAAACTCCACACCGTCTGCGAAGAGGCCGGCTGTCCCAACATGGGCGAATGCTGGGCACGCGGCGTCGCCACCATCATGATCCTCGGTGACACCTGCACCCGAGCCTGCGGCTTCTGCAACGTCAAGACCGGCCGGCCCGTCGAGCTCGACAAAGACGAGCCCCGCCGAGTCGCCGAGTCGCTCGCCCTCATGGACCTCAAGCACGTCGTGATCACCAGCGTCAACCGCGACGAGCTCAAAGACGGCGGCGCCGGCATCTGGGCCGAGACCATCGTCCGCACCCGCGACGCCTGCCCCAACATGTCCGTCGAGGTGCTCATCCCCGACCTTGAGGGCGACGCCGCCGCGCTGCAGATGATCATCGACGCCAAGCCGCACATCATCAATCACAATATCGAGTGCGTCCGCCGCATGTACCCGGCCGTGCGCCCCAGCGCCAAGTTCGACCGCTCCCTCGAGCTGCTCCGCCGCGTCAAAGAACAAGGTGGCGTGGCCAAGACCGGCATCATGGTCGGCATCGGCGAGAAGGACGACGAAGTCCTCGAGCTCATGGACCAGCTCGTCGAAGCCACCAGCAAGCACACCGGCCCCAAGCCCGGCGACCCGTGCGATATCCTCACCATCGGCCAGTATCTCCAGCCGACGCGCAACCACCTGCCCATCGACCGCTGGGTGCACCCCGATACCTTTGAGATGTACCGCGAAGAGGGCATCAAGCGCGGGCTCAAGGTCGTCGAGTCCGGCCCGATGGTCCGCTCGAGCTACCACGCCGACATGCAGGCCGACGCGCTCAGCGGCATCGAGGCCGAGCGGGCCGCGCACTCGACGGCCGCCGTCAACCGGCTGATCGACGAGTCACGCTGAGGCCGATCCGCTCTCGTCGTGTTTGCCGCCCGACAGCCGGTGCGGGTGCTCGCTGACGTACCCGCCCATGACCGCTGCCGCGCTCAGCAGCATCAGGTCCTTGATGATGTACTGCCCCGCGATCGTCGGCACGAACGGCGGGTCGACAAAGCACGCCTCGGGCTTGAGCACCAGCGCCAGCACCGTCCCCGGCAGCCTGATCGCCAGCAGCAGCAGCGCGACGCGGTGCAGCTTGTGCACGATCAGCGTCAGCCCGATCATGATCTCCCACGCGCCGAGGATCGGGATCATCACCTCGGGGCTGCCGAAGTAGATCGTTTCCGCGATGATGCTCGTCGCTGTCTTCTGACCGATGACCTTGAGCGTGCCGAACCAGACGAAGACGAGCCCGAGCGTGAAGCCGTGGCTTTTGTGGCCGAAAACGTAGAGCGAGTTCGCGATGCGCTCGTCGATGCGGATCAGGTGCCGTTTCATGGTCGCCGCCTCCGTGGTGCGTCCGCGCGGAAAGCCGCCCGGCGCACAACGCTACGGCACCGGTAGACTCGCTGTCCGACGCGAAAAGGAGATATCGGCATGCCACACGATCCGGGCGCACTGCACCGCATCGAGCCCGGATCGAAGGTCGATCTGCGTTCGATCGATCCATCGAAGACCCCCGGGCTCTCGGGCTCGCGGGCGGAAGAGCGCGCCGCGGCGGAGGCCGCGCACGCCGAGAACATCAAGGCCATGCGTGACCTCCAATACAAGCTCTGGGCCGAGCAGAAGCAATCGCTGCTCGTCGTGCTCCAGGGGATGGACACCTCGGGCAAGGACGGCACCATCCGCCACGTCTTCGGTGCGCTCAACCCGCAGGGCGTCCGCGTGCAGGGCTTCAAGCGCCCGACGCCCGAAGAGCTCCGGCACGACTTCCTCTGGCGCGTGCATAAATTTGCGCCCGCCGCGGGAGGCATTGTCGTTTTCAACCGGTCGCACTACGAAGATGTCCTGGCCGTCCGGGTTCTCAAACTTGTCCACGAAGACCTGTGGCGGCTGCGCTACGACCACATCAACGACTTCGAGCGGCTGCTCGGCGAATCCGGCACAGCCGTCGTCAAGATCATGCTGCACATCTCAAAAAACGAGCAGAAAGAACGGCTGCAAGCCCGCCTTGACGAGCCCGACAAGCGGTGGAAGTTCGAGATGGGAGACCTCGAAACCCGCAAGCGGTGGGGGGACTATCGGGCGGCCTACGAAGAGGCCATCGAACGCTGCAACACCGCGGAAGCCCCGTGGCACATCGTCCCTGCTGACCGCAAGTGGTACCGCAACTGGGTCATCTCGTCGATCGTCAGAGCCCGGCTCGAAGCGATGGACCCCAAGACCCCACCGGCCGATCCGCAGCTCGATCATGTCACGATCGATGACTGACCGGACCTACTCCGGCATCGAGTTCAGCTCGTCTCGCAGGATCGCCGCGAGCCGGTAGTTCTCGCTCGCGACCGCGTCGTCCAGCCGTCGGCTCAGCTCCGCCTTCTGGCTCACCGGCAGCTTTGGCATCAGCGCCTTCTTCATGCCCTGGAGGACCTGCACCTCGCTCGACCGCTCAAAGAGGTCCGAGTGCCCGGTCGACTCAAAGTGCTTGCGGAGCGCGTCGAGCCCCTCGTCGATCGCCGCGATCGCCGCCTTCGGCTCGCTCTCTCGCAGCGCCAGGCTCATCAACGCCCGCGCCCGCATCATCGTGACATGAGCGCGAGTCGGGTTGACCGACAGCCGGTCCTCCTCCTCTTCGGCATGCTCGGCGATCATGTCCAACGCCCGGAGGTTCCGCGTCGTGTCGCGGATCACCCGCTCGAACTCCTCGATCGCCAACAACGCGAGGTACCGGTGGTAGTACTGGATCGCCTCGTCACGCAGCGCCGAGACCTGCTCGCTCGAAAGGCTGCTGTTGCCTGCCTCCCGCGGCGAGCCGTTCTCCGATGCCCGCGGCGGGCCGAGAGGGCCATCGCCTGGTGCTTCTTCCTCCGACACCGGCTGATCCGTCTCGGCCGGCTCCTCCGCGTCCGCCGGCTCGTCTGCCGCCTCGGACGCTGCCGCCTCGGCCAGCTCGGAGTCCTCCAGCGAAACCAGGTCGATCTCGCCGTTCAGCCCCGCTTCGTAGACGTCCAGGAGGCTTTCAAATCCGTGCGGTCGGTGCCCGTCGGGCCGGCCGTCGAGCTCCATCTGCAGCACACCCAGGTCCAGCCGCACTTGCAGCCGCCGCTCGCCGTCGGCCCGCTCGATCAGCCTGACGTTGATCCGGCCCGGTTCGTAGGGCCAGCCCTCGAGCAGTTCGGTCAGATCCGGATCCATACAGCTCGCCTCCCGGCTTTTCCGGTTCGTATGCCGCCCACGCCGCCTCGCCGTTCGCTGCGCTTCGGTCCGCACAGACCGGCGTGAGCACAATCGTACGCCGCCACCGGCGGGGTCCCGATCGAGCTTCGGCTGTCGGTTGCGCCGAGTCTTCCCCCGCAAGGTCCGTTATCGGCCGATGAAGAACATCGATCTGAACCCAATTTTCGTAGCAATCCGCCCGGTCGACACGCTAAACTGGTCTCGCGGTTTGACACCCGGGCCTCTCGCTCATGGGCCCTGTCTTGGGGGACGATGCAACCCTCCGACGGGGAGAGCGAAGAGTGCTCAGTGTGTTCCTGCGGGCCGCAAACCCGCGGGACGAGTCCTGAGGCTCGTGCAGGGGCCTTCGGCGGAAGGTGGGATCAGTGGATCGATCGA
>JBCDEF010000153.1:0-6779 GCA_039179915.1 Planctomycetota bacterium
CCGTTCCGGGGTTTCGTCGGCGGGCGGCGGCGGGCGGCGTTCCCGCTCGCGGCGGGGCACCGTGCTCCTGCTGGTGCTCGGTGCGCTGACGCTGGTGCTGATCCTGACGGTGGTCTATGCCGCGGTCGGCAAGGGCGACCGCGGGACGGCGCGGGCGGTCGAGTCGCAGCAGGACCTGCGCGAGTCGGTCGAGTCGATCGGGCGGTACGCGGCCTCGATCATCGGCGGCGACCCGTTCGACGCGGTGCCGGACCTGACCGAAGAGGCGTTCATCGGCGATGACCTCTCGCTTCTGCGGTTCCGCACGGAGAACGCTGACCTGCCGGTGACCGACTTCACGTTCTTCTCGGTGCCGGGGCTGAATGACGAGCTGGCCAACGAGCTGGGCGGGCAGAACGCGCCGGGGCTCGGCCTGTTCCGGTTCAACCCGACGGGCGGGCACAGCACGTCGCTCGGCTGGCCGGCCGACACGGGCGGGCTGTTCAGCGCGAACGATCCGCGGATCCCGAACGATCCGTGGCTGTCGGCGACCCGGCCGTTCGACCTGGGCGAGGGCAGCAAGGACCCGGCGATGATCGGCGGCGAGACGCCGTATCTGCTCAACCCGTACTACGCCCGCGCGATCGACTGGCCGCAGATCAGCAACATCGCGCCCGACGGCCGGTTCGTCAACAAGTTCTTTCTCCGCAACAACCAGGACGCGTTGGACACAGCCGGGTCGACGGTCGGGTTCGACATCCCGTCGCTGGACCTGACCCGCGACCCGAACTCGCCCGATGAGGCGCGGCTGACGATGTTCGACGAGGCGGGCGAGATCCTGATCGGCACCGACGACACGCTCGATCTGGGCTTCGTCGGGCTCCTCGACCGGGCGACCGGGGCGCCGATCCCCTTCGGCGAGACCGAGGCGGACTGGAACCGGCCGGCGCACTGGACGATGTACCAGCGGAACATGTTCCGGTCGGTCGCGGAACTGAACCGGCTGACGTCGACCAGCGACGTCAACGAGCCGACGTTCTGGGAGTACAGCTACGCCGACGCGGACGGCGACGGCATGATCGACTCGCGGTGGTTCGAGCTGGTCGACGCGGGCTCGGGCATCGAGGTCGAGCTGTTCCCCGATGACCGGTTTCGGTTCTTCGCCGCGGCGAGGATCATCGATCTCTCGAGCCTGATCAACGTCAACACGGCGACGGACTTCATCGCGCCGCCGACGCTCGAGACCCGGGCGGGCGAGGGGCCGCACGAGGTGAGCCTCTTCTCGCTGCTGACGATGGGGTGGCACGGCCCCTCGATGGTGCTGGGCCGCGACGAGTTCAACATCGCATATGGCTCGGCGGGCGAGGCGGGCATCGACGGCGTGTTCGACCTGCCGACGGATGCTGGCGGCGCGGACGACTACGAGCTGGTCGGCCAGGGGGATCCCGGCGACATCACGCAGGGGCTGCTTGGTGTCAAGGCGTACAAGCGGGTCAAGCAGAGCATCGCGAACTGGGAGCCGCTGCCGTACGAGATCGTGCCGAGCCGCGCCGAGCAGGACGGCATCGAGGAGCTGAACCGGGATTTCCGTTCGGATGACATGAGCCTCTTTACGCTGTCGCTGAGCGCGAGCGAACGGGGCGAGCTGTACCGGGTCTTCGGCTCGACGCCGCTGGATGTGACCGGCGGGCGGAACGGCCGCGTCGGCCCGTTTAACATCGACGATCAGATCGAGCTGCTGACGAACTACGGCCTCAACGACCCGACGGTGTTCACGCCGCTGGAGCAGGCGTTCGTTTCGTGGGATACGGACCAGAGCCCGGCGCCGGCGGGCGACCGCGAGCGGCTGTCGCGGTCGCTGCTGCGGTCGGACCGGTCGCTGTTCGCCGAGGCGGGCGACCGCACGGACCTGGTGACGGGCGCGAGCGGCACGCAGATCGAGTACGACGAGCGGGAGCTGAACCGCCTCGCGCGGTCGGCGATCGATGTCCGCTCGCTGCTGACGACCGTCAGCGGTGCTCGGCCGTTGCGCTCGGGGCTGTTCGGGTCGGTCGGTGTGACGGGGCTGAACCGCAAGCTGCGGCTGGACACCCTGGTGCTCGCGCCGACGATCGAGTACCGGTTCAGCAGCGAGCTCGGCACCGACGGCGAGAACACCGACGCGCAGGCCGCGGCGGCGGCTCTCGAGCAGGCGCTGCTGGACAACGCGTTCTTTGTCTATCTCGAAACGCTCGCGCCGTACCTCGGCGAGGGCCAGCCCTGGGACAACAACCTGGGCGCGATCAACAGCGACCCGGACCCCGCCCTGCTCGGCGGCGACGCGGATGTCCGCCGCACGCTGTTCTACGGCCACGACGGGCCGGAGCTGGCTCTCCGCCTGGCGGCGCAGTCCGCCCTGAACTTCCGCGATATGGCCGACGCGCCGGTGATCGACCAGGCTTCGGCGGCCGGCGGCCGCGACGGCTTCCCGAGCAGCAGTGTGCTCGCGGCGGCGGACAACCTTGAGACCGCCGCTCAGGCCGACCTTTTCGCGCTGCGCACCGACGAGCCGACGCGGGCGCTGCTGTGGCAGACGGGCGACGAGGGCCGCCGGACCGACGCGGCGGCGGCCTCGACCGTGGTCGATGCGTTCGTCAACCCGCTCCCGGGCGAAACGCCGCTGATCATGGATGCCGACGACTTCCGCCCGGAGGGCGCGACCGAGACGCTGCTCGACCCGTTCCCGGCGGGCGGTGGCGTGGCCGCCTCGCAGGACGCGCTCGTGTTGCACGGCGTCGAGGCGCAGCCGTTCATTTCCGAAGCGGTCTTCATGAACGCGTTCTGGGATGCGCCGCGTGGGACATCCAATCTTGATTTCATGGGGCCAGATCGCGAACCCGTGGGCAACGAGCTCAATCTTGAGACCGCGCCGCTCGGCGTTGATGACTTCGACACGCCCGAGGCGATCGCGGAGTATCGGATCAACACCGCTACCGGTGAACCGCCTGGCGCCTGGTGGGCTGGCGGTATTGCCAACATCGACTGGCGGCCGCTGGGTGACAACAGCAACGGGGACTTCCTCTTCCAGCTTGTCGCGTTCCAGCTCGTCAACCCGTTCGATGTGCCGGTCGCGCTCGATGACCTCTACATCGAGTTTGGCGATATGTTCTACCGCTTCGAGGACATCCCAAACCTGGCCGGCTCGCCCGGGCAGCCCGTCGGCAACCCCCTCGTGCTCGCGCCGCGGGAAACAGTCCTGGCCTATGCGACAAACCCGGGGCTGAACCTCGACGATTTCAACGACATCCACGAAGAGCTCGAGGAGAGCTTCGCCAACGCGATCGCAGAATCTGAAGACTCGGCCCGGGTGTTCACGTTCACGGACAACGTGCTCGACACGCAGTTCGGCGACCCCGCGGGCGCCGATGCGGTCCGCCGCCTCCCGCTGCAGCGGTACCGGCACGACCCTGGTGGGGCGCCGCTGATCGTGGAGGTGGACCCGGATGATGTCGACGGCGACCTGCTCGACGGCGACCCGTCGCTGCCGCGGAACGCCTCGCCGGCGAACCGCTACGTGATGCTGTGGCGGGACCTGGGGCTGAAGTTCGGCGTGCCGACCGGCCTGCCGTGGGCGAAGACGTTCCGCCGCGATGATGTGCTGCTCGACCGGCTGGTCGACCGTGATTTCGGTGCCGACCCGATCCTGGACCAGCGGCTGTATCTCGACGCCCAAGAGATCCCGGGCGAGTCAAATGCAGCCGGGACGACCGTTGGGTTTGAGACGTTCTTTGTCGAGAACGCGCTCAACGGCTACACCACTGACGGGATTGTGAGTGAGCTCCCGGGGCTTACCGGGCAGGCGGGAGACATCAACCTCGAAGCGATCGATCCGGCGGTGTCTGCAGATCAGCGTGCCGAGCTGTCCGTGCTGCTCTGGGGCAAGCTGCGGCGGCACGATGACGTGTTCGACAGCGAATCGTTCGCGGCGTCGCTCGAGCTGCTGACGACGGCGGACCCGGATCTTGGCGCGCGGAACTACCCGTCGATCCAGGCCGGTGGTGATCCTGGCGCGGCGATCGTGCGCGGCACGCCGGTCGGCGGGCTGCCCGCGGCGGCGATCGAGATCCACACGCCGGTGGTGGCCGGGCCGTTCGCGGGCGGCGGTGAGCGGGCGAGCATCCGGCAGTCTTCGGAGACCGAGGCGGACACGCCGGACTCGATGGCGGCGTTCGATGGGTTGCATGTTCTCGACTCGTTCGAGATCGGGGATGTGGGAACCGACCAGGTCGAGACGGCCGCGACGCTCCGGGCGTTTCTGGACAGGCTCGAGGGCCCGCCCGCGCCGACCGAGATCGCGGGCCGGTTTCTGACGACGCGGTTCGCTGTGCTCGGGGATCTTCGGCAGCAGCTGCCGGAGGCGTCGGGGCGTCAGCCGATGCCGCCGAACTTTGTGGGCATTAGCGGCACGACGCCGCCCTCGCTGGGCGAGGCGTATTCGGGCGATCGGGTGATCACGTATGCGACGAACGGGTTGGAGTTCCGCCGCCCGGGCGACCGGTCGACCTCGCAGCTGCGCGTGGGCGACATGCTGCTGCCGCTGGCGATCGGGCCGTACCGCCGGCCGCTGGCAATCCCGACGGGTGTGACGATCGGCGATTCGAGCTACCCGGACGATGCGGCCAACGCGTTCGACGCGACCAACCGCATCAACGTGTACAACCAGCAGTGGGTGACGCTGGGTGAGATCCTCGGCGTGGTGACGGGCTACAGCGACCGCGTGAGCGATTCGGTGGTGTCGAATGTGGACGCGAGCTCGCCGCCGGTGAGCATCCCGGATCCGTTCAACCGGCTGCGTGTGATTGATGCTTCGCTTGGTGCGATCGGATCGGGCGGTTCGTTCGATATCCGCCGGGTGCTGGACCGCGGGCGCCTGCGGCTGGACGCGTACGTGCCGTTTATGGATACGTCGCCGACGGCCGTGGGCCTGCCGGATCCGAACGGCGAGTTCGATCCGGGCGTGGACCGTGTCCGGGGCTACGGCATCCCGCTGGCGGCGACGATCTTCGAGATCGCGCAGGCCGGCGGCGAACTTGGCGGTGATGCCTACGGCGCCGTCGACCGGCCGATCGCGGGGCTTGTGAACATCAACACGGCGCCGCCGAGCGTGCTGCGGACGCTGCCGGGGCTGTTCCCGAACTCGTTTGTGGATGCGGCGGGGACCACGTTCGGCCCCGGCGGCGACGAGCAGAGCTGGTTCTGGGATCGCCGGATCCAGGAGCTGGCCGCGACAACCGGCGGGACGGCCCAGCCGCACCTCAACGCGTTCGAGCCGGATCCGCTCGGGAGCTTGCAGACCGATGTGGCGTCGTCGCTGCTGGCGTACCGCGAGGCGTCGAACGGGCATGTGCGGATGCTGGCGGGTGCGCCGCCGGTCGCCAACCAGCCCGCGGCGTTGCCGTACGACATGTCGCCGACGGGTCTGCGTCCGGACGACCCGGCGATGCCGACGGCGTTCGATGCTCGGCAGGGCGTCGGGCTGGGCCGGGGCGCTTCGGGCATCGAGGCGCTGCGGACCGCGCCGGGCTTCCGCTCGCTGGGCGAGCTGTTGGCGGTGCGTGATGTGGACGACATGGAGCCGACGCAGCACGCGATGGACGGCCTGGGCCGCGACGGCCGGACGCTCGGTGTGTCGTACCTGGACACGGAAGGCAGCCCGCTGAACAACGGCGACTTCATGGAGCCGGTCGCGCTGCCGACGGTGCCCGACGAGCTCGTGAACGCGGGCGGGCGCCGGGTGATCGAGATCGCAACGGTGGACGCGGACCTGGTCGGCGACCCGCTGCTGTTCAGCGAGAACGCGACGGACGAGCTGTTCACGCTGCTGGGCGGGGACCAGGTGGTGGACGACTACGACGAGCAGCTCGCGCAGATCAACATGCTGCTGAACTCGGCGAGCGTTTCGAGCGACTACTACGCGGCCTGGCTGCTGATCCACGGCTACACCGAGGACGACACGCTCGACCTCGGGCCGAACGATCCGCTGGTCCCGAGCTTCCGCGGGCGGTACCTGCTGATCGTGGACCGTTCGAGCGTGACCGAGCCCGGGGACGAGCCGACGGTGATGGCGTTCCTCGAGCTGCCGATCGATGTGCCGACCGAGGCCGACCCGGACGCCGGAAACTGAGCGGCCGTCCGCGTGCGGATAGACTTGGTGCCGGCGTGGCTCGCTCCGGCGTCGGTCCGAGGCTGTGTTGCCTCTGGCCGCGCCGAACCGGGGTGCGAGGTGACAGGGCGTAGCTCAGCTTGGTAGAGCGCGTGCTTTGGGTGCACGAGGTCGTCGGTTCAACTCCGGCCGCCCTGATTGGTCAGCCCCGACCCCGCGGGGCGGTGCGTCGCGACGGCGGCGAGCGCCGACGCGGTTGGGTTCGCCGCGATCGGGCACGACGGATCGCGAGGGAACTGGTCCGGCTGGATTACGGGCTTGGCCTCGATGGCCTGCTGGTGCTGACGGGAGATGCCGCGGCGGCGGTGCGCGTCGTCGCAGACCTCGCGCATCTTGGCGCGTTGCTGGTCGCTGAGCGTGACGCTGATCGATTGGCCGTGCATGCGATACTTGAGCACGGGCGAGGGGAGGTTGTCGATCCGACCGATCTCGCTGAGGCGGAGGAAGAGGTCCAGGTCCTCGGCGGGGTAGGCCTCGGCGCGGTACCCGCCGATGTGTCTGGACCTCTTCCTCCGCCTCAGCGAGATCGGTCGGATCGACAACCTCCCCTCGCCCGTGCTCAAGTATCGCATGCACGGCCAATCGATCAGCGTCACGC
>JBCDEF010000154.1:0-6775 GCA_039179915.1 Planctomycetota bacterium
GCAGCCGCTGCCGGTCTGCGCGTTGTGCCGGTCGATGCGGATGCCGACACTGAACGTGTTCGAGCCGCCCGCGTTGTTGATGAAGATCTGTTCCGGGTCGGCCGGGTCGATCAGGAAGTTGATGCTCTGCGCCGCGGGCGTCGGCGAGGGAGGAAGTTCGACGTGCGGGATGACCACGCCGTCGGACGAGAAGACGCCGACCAGGCTGCCCGTCGCCGGCGTGCCCTCCCAGACCAGGATCGAGTACTCGGTCGTGGTCGCGACCGAGGTCCCCGCGTGGCCGATCAGCGCCTCGATCAGGTCGATGCGGATCGGGAAGACGCTCGGATCGAGCGTGTAGCTGACCGCGGCGATCTCGCGCTCGACGAAACCAGCCTGCACGAAGTACTCGCCCTGGTCGAACTCCTGCGAGGCGAGCCCGCTGACGACTTGGCACTCGCCGCCCCGGGGCTCGAAGCCGCCGCCGTCGAACGGCTCATCGCCAACACGGCCGAGTGATGTCGCGTGGCTCTGCTGGATACGGTCGACGGAGACGGGAATTTGACGGAGGCGTGTCGTATCCTGCGCGGCCGCGACGCCGGCGCACAGCACCGCGCCAGCGAACGCGCAGAGGTTCGTGTATCGGGACAGCATCTCAGATCCTCTCGTGCGGACACTCATCGCCCGTGGGCGGCCGCGGCAGTCACAGCCGCGGACGTCTTCGCCGCGAAAGCCGCGCAAAGTAAAGAGTGTACCGGAAGCGATCGAGGTGTCCAAATCACGAACAGCCGAGACCAAAATTGCTGACCCAGGCGAAGAAGTCGGCCGAATCGACGCTTCCGTCCTCGTTCTGATCGGCTGCCGGGTCTCCCTCCCCGAAGGCGACAACCCAGGCGAAGAAATCTGCGCTGTCCAGCATGCCGTCGGTATTGACATCGGCGACGCACGGCTCGCCGAGTATCACGGTATCGATCGCGCCCTCGATCGCGGTCCACCACGCATCGGCTGCGGCACGCATCCCTCGCCCGTTTGGGTGCGCGGGATCGAGACGCCAGAATGCCATCGCCTGGTCGAACATCCCCGCGAACTCGTCTTGGGTTTGCAGATAAGCCCAGCCGTCGTAGGTCAGTGCCGCGTTCCGGTTCTCCTCGTTCGTCCCCTGGAACTTCTGTACGAAAAATGTTGAGTTTGTCGCACTGACCACATCGGGCGTTCCGACAAACTCGCGATCGTTGATCCGGGCACCAAGCTGTGCTTCGAGCGCCGGCTGGGTTCCCGCTGCTTGCGTCGCGTTGCCGGCGAAAAACAGACCGACGCCTAGCGCATCGGAGAGCCCGGCGAGTGAGCCGGCGAACTCGCGATCGGCCTGCTGCTGCTGCCCGAGGCCGCCGCGGCCGGCCAGGACGAACTGGATCCGGTTCCCAACCCGCTCCCGGTAGCCCGCCCCGACGACGGTCACGCGTCCGCCGGAGACATGCTCGAACCGGATCCCGCGACGGACCATCGCCGGGTCCGGCGTGTCGTACCCGAACCCGATCTGGACATACTGCCACGGGCCGACATACGCGGTATCGCCGATCGAAGGTGACCGCGTCGAGACCCAGGGGTGCTCAAGCCTATACCTGATGCGTCCATCTTCGACCGCGAGAACCTCGGTAATCACGCTGACCGCATCGAGCGGCGCGACCACGACGGCGTCGCCGATCTCCACGACGGCCGAGTCGGGCAGGGTGATCGAGTCGGAAGCGACATCGAGAACGGGTGTGCCGAGAGGGTCGCGTGCGGTGTTGGTCTCGATCAGGTCCGCATGGTCGAAGAGGGGCGGAGCGTCTGAGACCGTTGTTGCCGGCTCGTCAGCGGTTGCCACCGCGAGTGCGACTGATACAACGCCGCCGTTTGGTCGGGCGAGAAGGACCGCGACGGAGTCTGTAGGAACGTCCGGCCGCGTCACTCGGATCAGTGGGGTCGCGAGCGTGCCGGGCACCGCGGGCAGCTGCGAAACGCGTCCGTTGCCGGGCAGGCTCACCTGGCTCCCGCCGTAGCTGAAGCGAGTCCAGTTCTCGAGCCGCGGTGCAAGAAACCCGTTCGGCTCATCCAGCGACAAGTCCGAAAGATTGCCGTCGGCCGACAGATCAAGGATCACGAAGCCGCCGTCGTACGCCGGGCGCGACGCCCGCAGGCCGTACAGGTGCGACCGGGAGAGCATCTGAGCGGAACCGATCGTCGCGGGTACGGGCGTTGTGTTCGCCCAGCGGCTGTTGCCAAGGCCCCAGGCGACCAGCGGCTCGGAGCCCGTGCGCGTCCCGGTCAGCACGCCCCGAAACTCAGGGAGTTCCCCAGGCACCGGGTCGAGTTCCAGAAGGAGGCTCGGCGTCCCAAGCTGCCAGAAGCCCGACCAGACGAAACCGGGTTCGTACACCGGCGACATCGTCATCGCCGGCAGGCCAGCAGGACCAACGAGCACAGCCGGCCGATCATCGAGCCAGCCGAGCCAGCCGGCCGGATCGCCATCAAACCATGCATAGACACGACCGGTGATGCCCGGCGTCTCGAACGATTGATCACCGGTTTGGCCGTAGATGAAAATCGTATCGTCTTCAGAGAACGCGTTTGGGCCGAAGAGTTCTCGGAGCCTTGGGCCTTCTGCGCGTGACCATTCCTGTTCGATCTCTTGTAGCGTCAGCAGGCCGCGCCGCGCGAAGACCGTGAACAGCGGGTCGGTATGGCTCGCATACAGCGCTGGCTGCGGCTCGGCTCGCGGGTCGCCGAGGTAGATGCGAGCCGATTGGGCGAGCGGTGCGAGCCCGCCGCCGAGCGAGTCGATGATGTACTCGGCCGCGGCCGTCGGTTCGCCTTCGCGGAGCAGGAAGAGCGTGAAGCGCCCGGTGCCGCCCGGACCGCCGTCGGCATCGAACGTGCCGATCGCGGCGTGGTGTGTGTCGGCGAACACACCGGCCGGGGGACCGACCGGCGTCATCGCGCGCCAGCTGCCGGCTGCGTCCCTCGCACCGCCGATCAGTCCGCCCGAAGCCGTGTAGCCGATTTCAAGAACCGCCTCGCCGCTCGAAGGGTCGTAGGCGGTGAGCAGGCTCCGAATCCTCGCCGGATCAGAGAGGACAGACGAGCTGTTGCCGTACCAGGCGATGAGCCAGGTGCTGTCTTCGGTCAGGGGCTGGGTGCGCCATACCGCCGGGGGCGAGGTGTCTCTGGCGATCGCGGAGCTCGGGTCGTTCAACGCGAATTGGGCCGCTGCACCGGCCGGCATGACCGCCGCGGCCACAAGGGCAGCGACCGCGCACCAGAGCCGTTTGATCTGTTGATCCATGCAGAAACCGTATCCCAAGGCCGCTCGGGTGCCAGCAAAATCCGGCAGGTGCGTGCAAAGAGCCGCTAGGCGTCTCTGAAATCCGCACTCGGCCGGCGTCGATCGATGGTTAGCCCGAGAATGTCGGGCCTCGCGTAGTGGCCCGCCGGGTCGAAGTTCTGCCGTTCCTCGAGCACGCGGGCGTGGTCGAGCTCGGCGACGATCACGCGCCGATCGCCGAGCACGGGCCCGACGACCCACTCGCCGTCGGGCCCGGCCACGGCGCTGCCGCCGTTGTGGATCAGGCCGTCGGCAGGCGTCAGGTCGCTGGCCAGCAGCTTGTCGCGGCCGGGCAGATCGGCGGGGATGTCGTCGGCCAGCAGCAGCGAGCTCGCGCTGATGACATAGGCCCGCGATTCACGAGCCACGAAGCGGGTGCTGTCGCGGGTGTTCATGTCGCCGCCGGGCCAGATCGCGACGTGCAGGTCGACGCCTTGGGCCTGCATCGCGGCCCGGGCCAGGGGCATCCAGTTCTCCCAGCAGTTGAGGCTGCCGAGTGTGAATGGCCCAAGGAATCGGTGCGCGACGAGACCGTGGCCGTCGCCGTGCGACCAGCAGAGGCGTTCTTCGTAGGTCGGGACAAGCTTGCGGTGCACGCTGGCGACCGAGCCGTCGGGCGCGATAGTGACGGCCGAGCAGAACAGCGTGTGCCCGCCGCGGTCGCGCGGCCGCTCGGCGACGCCGACGACGACCGCCATCGACGTCTCCCGCGCCGCCTCGCAAACGGCATCGAGGTCGCCGGCTTCGATATCGACCGCTTCTCGCAAGTAGCGGGCGTGCACTTGCTTCTGCAGCGATGAATCGAACCGCGCACCGTCGGTCCGGCTCAGCCAGGCCGGGTAGCCGGGGATCAGCGTCTCGCCGAAGGCGATCAGCCGAGCGCCGGAATCGGCCGCCTCGCGGATCGCGCCGACGGCTCGCTCGATGGTCGCAGCCCGATCGAGCAGGACCGGCCCGATCTGACCGATAGCGATTTTCACACGTGCACCCCCGCGGCCGGCGGCCGCTTCATCCGATCTTCACACGCTTCGATGCTAGCCTGAGGCTGCCCGCATACAGGAGACACCGCCATGCCCGCACGACTGTTCCGATCCGCTGCTCTTTTTGCTCTGCTGGCGCCGATGTGCACCGCCCAGCCGATCGTGATCGACGGCGACACGGCCGATTGGAACGAGGGCGAAACGCTCCGCTGCGAGGGCGGCTGGCTGAAAGTACGGCTCGGTTTCCCGTCGACAGTCAGCCTGCACGCGATGACGCAAGCGGTCCCCCTGACCTTGTCGCTCCGGGACGACGCCGACTCGCTCCGCGGCCCGAAGCTGGAGCTGGTGCTGTCGCCGCCGCGGACCGAGGAGCGCCGCTGGGGGCCAATCATCGTGGCGACCGCGGCCGATGGCACGCGGCGCGAGCTGACAGCAACCGAGATCGACCTGCACGTCGCGCCGACGGCCGCAGCGACGGCCTACGAGATCCGGATCGGTCTCGACGAGCTCTACGAAGCCGTCGGCATCGAGGCCGCCGAGACCGCCACGCTGGAAGCGTCGGCCCCGGCAACGAATCCGGGTCGCGCGACGATCGACCTGTGCGGCACCGCTGCCGACACCGCCCGCGCCGAGCTGCCGCAGATCGACGCCGCGGCCGACCGCTTCCTCGCGTGGAACGTGCTCTGGTCGAGCCCGCTGGAAACGCCCGACGGCTTCGCCCGGATCCTCGACGCGACGCGGCCCGACGTGGTGCTTATCCAAGAGTGGGACCGCGGCGAGCTCGCCGCCGACGACGTCACCGCGTGGCTCGAGGAGCACGCCGCGTGGGCCGACGGCTCGTGGTCGGTTCAGAAGCCCGACGCGTGGGGCGTGGCCGTCGCGACGCCGCACCCGGTCGTCGCGATGGGCCCCGAGCAGACCCTGGCCCCCGGCTCAGACTGGGACTTCCCGGTGCGGCTCGCGTCGGCCGTGATCGACCTGCCGATGGGGCGGACGGTCGTCGGCAGCGTGCACCTCAAGTGCTGCGGCTCGCTCGGCTCGCCCGAGGACGAGCGGCGGCTGGTCGAATCGGTCGCGATCCGCGACGCGCTGATCAAGCTCCGCGACACACACGGCGCGGAGCATGTCGTACTCGGCGGCGACTTCAACACGTCCGGCACGCTGGCGGTGCTCGATATCGCGGCCGCGGGCGCCGACGTCGACGGCTCGCCGCTGACCTACGCCGACCCACGGGTGCTGGCCGACGCCGCGTACTACACGTTCGGCCGGCCGGGCATGAACAACGTGCGCACGCGGCTGGACTTCATCAGCTACTCGGACGCGTCGCTGGCCGAGACCGCGTCATTTGTGCTCGATACCGCGCGGATCAACGGCTCGAGCCTTGCGTCGATGGGGCTGGACGCGCTCGATAGCGCCGCGAGCGATCATCTGCCGGTGGTCGTGGACCTCCGGCCGATCGCTCAGCCCGGGCCGGGCTCGTCGGGCGGCGACTCGTCTGCTGAATAAGGCTCGATGCGCAGCCGAACGGTGGCGTCCCCCGATTCGAAGCTCAGCCCGGTCGGGTACTGCGCGAACGAGACCGGCGCCTGGGTGATGCGGCGGTCGAGGTCGTCTGGGGTGAGCCGGACCACGGCAAAGACCGCCAGCTCGCCGCGGCGGATGCGGTCGATCTGATCCGAGGGGCCCGTCACGACCACGCCGGCGAGCAGCTGGTCCGCCGGTTCGATAAGCACCCGCCAGCGCTCGCTCTGGAACGCCGGCCGCTGGATCTGCACGGGCACGGCGTCGAGCGTTATCGAATCGGTCCGCGTCTCGATGGTCGCGCTGACGCTGATCGCCGGCGGGTCGAGCCGGACGAACCGCATGCCCCCGAGCGCCTCGGGCAGGCGGAGCGGCACGTCGCGGATGGTCGACCGCCGGCCGACGGGCAGGGCGGCCACCTGATCGGGAGACGGGACGGCGAGGACGGTCAGCCCCTCATCGACCGCCTCGGCCGCGGCGCTGGGGTAGACCAGCCGCACGGTCCTCGGCTCGGCGATGACCGCGGTGGCGCTGGCGTCGTCGGGCATCCGCACAACGACCTCGGCGTTGACCTCATCCATGCGTTCGACGAGCACGTTCACGCTCTCCGGCTCGACCGATCGGAGCGAGACGGTGCCGGTCAGCGCGTCCGAAGCGCGGAGCGCTTCGAGCAGGTCGACCGTGTGCTCGCCGGGCTCGGCGGGCACGGCCGGGTCGCCCGGGCGGAGCGTGATCCCGCCCCGCAGCCGATCGCGGGCGGCGGCGATGACGCGCGTCGAGCCCTCAATATCCACAAAAACGCGTCCGGGCCAGCCCGCCGCGGGCTCGATCACCGCGTCGCCGCCGGCCCCGGCGGCGATGACCACCGGCACCTCGATCGACGCGCTGCTCAGGCTCTCGCCCTCGGCCAGCACCCAGACGAGCACCGCCA